>NZ_JBEHGD010000003.1:0-156903 GCF_040225835.1 Corynebacterium sp. KPL3927 | reverse complement strand
GTCTCGCCATAGTAGTCATTCTGGTTCATCTCCTTATGCGGGTTAGGTTCCCACACACAAACCATTAGACACTCTCGCCAGGTCCTTACCCCACGCCACCATGATGCCGATGAGGATGAAGGTAAACGGCAGCGAACTGGAGACCATGATGGATTGCAGGCCGCTCAGGGCATCCTTGCCGGCGATAAGGAGCAGGGACAAGGAAATGCCACCCAGGGCAACGCCCCAAATAACGGAAATCGACGTCGAGGGGATTGGTCGACCTGATTGGGACATGGAGCCCATGACGTTGGTAGCGGAGTCAGCAGCCGTATTGAAGAAGACCACCACAGCAAGGAGGACGATGACCGTGGTGATGCTGGATAGGGGCAGCGATCTCATGAGATCGAACATCACATTCTCGCCGGAACCTTCAATCTCGATTCCGTCTCCATCCAGGTGGGTCTTGATTGCAGTGGCACCAAAGATGACGTACCAGAAAAGCGACAGGGTGGTAGGCACGAGCATGATGACGAAGACGAATTCGCGGATGGTGCGGCCGCGGGAAATCTTCGCGATGAACATGCCGACGAAGGGCGACCAGGAAATCCACCACGCCCAGTACAGCATGGTCCATGCGGTGACGAATTCCTTTTCCGGCTCACCCTGGGAGGCGGACAGGGACATCATGTCTTCGAAGTGCTTGAAGAACTGCAGCAGGGATGCGGGAATCAGATCCAGGATGTAGAGCGTCGGCCCGGTGATGAGCACGAAGACCGCGAGTCCGATGACCAAGCCCATGTTGATATTGGACAGGATGCGGATGCCGCGCTTGATACCGGACATTGCGGAAAGGATGAAAAGGATGGTGAGGATCGTAATGATCACCACCATGATGCCGTTTCCTTCGAGGGGCTTGCCGGTAAGAATCGAGGTTCCCGTGCGGATCTGCAGCGCGCCGATACCCAACGAGGTGGCCGTGCCGAAGAGGGTGACCAAAACCGCGAAGATATCGACGATCTTTCCAAATACTCGGTTATTCGAATCCGTAATGAGAGGCTCAAAGAGCGAGGAAATAAGCGGGATACGGCCGCGTCGATAAGCGGCATAGGCAAGCGCGCCGCCGACCAGTGCAAAGATCATCCACGGCAACGTAGCGTGGTGAAGTACTGCCTGGGCAAAGGCCGGGAGGATGGCCTCTTGGCTGCCGGATTCGACGCCGGAGAGATACGGCGGTGGAGTCAAGAATAGGGCAAGCGGCTCCATCGGGCCGTAGAAGACCAGGCCGATTCCCATACCAGCGGCAAAGAGCATGGCGATCCAGGCGTTCCGGGAGAAATCGGGCTTGGAATCATCGGCGCCGAGCTTAATTTTTCCGGTTGGGGCGATAGCGATTGTCAGCAGGAATGCCGTGGTGGCAATCATGATGATCGTAAATAGCCATCCAAAGTTTTGGACGACCCACGCTCGCATGGTGCTTCCTGTGCTAGCCAGATTATCTGGGGCGATGATGGCCCATAGGATAACGGCAAATGTGGATGCCAAGGCCACCGCAAAGACCGTTTTATTGGTCTTAAAATCGGCGCGGGTGTTTTCGACACTTACTCCGGGGATGAGGGCTGGATGAATAGCGCGTTCCCCAGAAGCGGCTTTCGCAATGGCTGACCGTGCCTTCTGCGAGGTAGTTTCAGGTGACTTGTCACCTGAAGATCTAGGTTCGTTCATCGTTGATCCTCTCTAAGGCAAAAGAGTGAAGTATAACCTAGCTAATAATTTCATATAAATGCCGAAAAGTACGACTTAAAGCAAATTTAGCTTTTCGCCACAAGGACATTTTTCGTGATGTTGGTTACTTAATTAGCCCGCTTGCCGATGCCCAAACATGCAACCGGCGGGTCCTACAAGGCATAATTGTCTGCATGACTCGACTATTTGGAACCGATGGTGTTCGCGGCCTCGCGAATAAAAAGCTGACTCCCATTTTGGCCTTGACGCTGGGGCAAGCGGCTGCAGAAGTCTTTACTGCGCAGCGTGAATCTTATGAACGTCGCCCCTTGGCAATCATCGGACGTGATCCCCGCGTATCGGGTGAAATGCTCGATGCCGCTATCGCCGCAGGCTTGGCGTCACGCGGTGTGGACGTGGTGCGCGTGGGGGTGCTTCCTACCCCAGCCATCGCCTTTTTGACGGATGATTACGGAGCGGATCTCGGTGTGATGATCTCTGCCTCCCATAACCCGATGCCAGATAATGGCATTAAGTTCTTCTCCGCTGGCGGCAAGAAGCTGCCGGATAGCGTGGAAGATGAGATTCAGGCCGCGATGGATAACCTCGTTGAGGAAGGCCCAACGGGCACCAAGTTGGGCCGGATTATCTCGGAGGCTCCCGATGGGCGTGAGCGCTACCTAGAGCATCTGAAGGAGGTCGTATCCACTGACTTGAGCGGCATCAAGGTAGTCGTGGATACGGCCAATGGCGCGGCGTCTAAGGTCGCTCCCAGCGCCTATGAAGCAGCAGGCGCTGAGGTTATCCCGATCTACCACCGGCCTAATGCCTTTAATATCAACGAGAACTGTGGCTCTACCCATATCGAAAAAGCCCAGGCAGCAGTGCTCGAGCACGGTGCCGATTTGGGCCTTGCCCACGATGGCGATGCGGACCGCTGCCTCGCCGTCGATGCCGAAGGCAACGTGGTCGATGGCGATCAGATCATGGCGCTGCTCGCGGTAGGCATGAAGGAAGACAATGACCTGCGCTTTAACACGCTCGTGGCCACGGTCATGTCCAACCTCGGCCTGACTCTCGCCATGGAAAAGCAAGGCATTGAAGTTCGCCACGCGGCGGTGGGCGATCGCTATGTGCTTGAAGAACTCCACCGCGGCGATTTCTCCCTGGGCGGCGAGCAATCCGGGCACGTCGTGCTTCCCGATGACTCCACTACCGGCGATGGCACCCTCACCGGCCTTTCCATCATGGCGCGCATGGCCAAGTCCGGAAAGAGCCTGAAGGAATTGGCCTCCGTGATGACCGTATTGCCGCAGGTGCTCATCAACGTTCCGGTATCCAATAAGGCCGCGATCATGGATTCTGTCGAGGTCAAGCAAGCCATCGTGGAGGCAGAAGAAGAGCTCGGGGAAACCGGCCGCGTGCTGCTGCGCCCGTCTGGCACCGAAGAGCTGTTCCGCGTCATGGTGGAAGCAGCTGAAGAGGAACACGCCCGCAAGGTGGCAGGCAGACTTTCTGCCGTCGTCGCCTCGGTATAGGCAGGAAAATAAGAAGTACCGGGAACCATTTGGTATAAACCCCAGTCCAATGAAGGTGAGCACACTTACCGCATATGGATTTGGGGATTTATACCGATGTCTGAGGTTTTTCTTCGCCCCGCAGAGGCGATGTCCGCACTACAACAAGCTATAAGCGCCAATGATGAACAGCGCCAGGCGCACCGCGCCGACGTTCCAGACTTTCCTATTGCCGCGGCAGGGCGAAATTTTTCCGGGCACGGGGAGCGCATCCGCAGCATCCTCGCGCGCATTCATGCCAATGGAACGTGGCGCTTAGACAATATCTCTGCCACAGGCCAGGCAGCGCACGATCAGATGCGTGCATTCGCCACGTATGATGCCGGCTTTAGCCGCTCCTTTGCAGGAGAGAGCGGAAAGGCTGCGAACTAGTGAGTACGCTGACTAAATCGCTTTTAGGGGATTATTCCGCCGCCATTTCGCAGTTCCAATTGGCCTGCTTGGGACATTATTCCGGTCCCAGCATGCCATTGGGGCTTCTGGGTGAGCTCATCAGCGCGGTAGATGGAATCGCCCCACAAAACATAATGCGCCATACCATTTCCGCGGTGGGAGGAAATCTCCCGCATGGCGGCGGGAAAGGGCTTGCGGATTTCCTGCGCACGGATGACTCCGATGTTGCCCATGGAACCTTGCGCGAGCACCTGACCGGCATTCAAAAAGATTTTGATATCCACCGCGATGAAGGCAAGCAGCTTACTGACTCTGCCAAGCAATGCTCGGGCGCTATTTCCGATGTCGTCGATACCTCCGACACCGCACTCACCGAGCTGATTTCCGCGGTCATCCCGCTGCTCAATATCTTGTCCATGGTGGCTACCAGGCACCCGCTGGCCAAGTTCATTATTCCCATCGTCTCCACCATTGGTTCGAAAATCATCGATGACACCAATGACTCCATCGCCAGCACGTGCCGGGACCGCGATGATGCCATTGAATCCTGTTACGACGAGTTTGAGTCGCGCTGCAAATGCGTCTCCGAGCGTCCTCTGCCTGAGGAATGTCCTGAGCCGGCAGAGGCCGAAGAGGATGCCTGCCCACCGCCAGTGGAAAAGTGCCCAGATACGCCAGCTTCCACGCGCCCGATGCCCGATGGCGGGGGCGGCACCGACTCCACCCCGCCACAGCCAGCGCAGCCAACGCAGCCCGCATCCACCGCTGAGTGCCCGCCCAAGCCGGAACCGATGCCAGAGCCAAAGCCAGACCCGAAGCCAGATCCGAAACCGGCACCGCAACCACAACCCGCACCCGAGCCGAAACCAGCTCCCGAGCCGCAACCGGAGCCGAAACCAGGACGGGCTCCAAAGCCGGCTCCTGAACCCGCACCTGAGCAGCACCCTTCCGGGTGCCAGTGCCAACAGTGCCGCGGTTTCGTAAACGAGCCGCCTCGACAGAACGAGTCCACGACCACCCCGGCGCACGCGGAACCGGCGCCGGATCCTGAGCCGGAACCCAAACCACAAGACTGCCCACCAGAACAACGGGAACAGCCCGCACCGCAGCCAGAACAGGACCCAGTACCTGAGCCTGTGCCGGAGGATACTGAGTGCGAGGAGGAACCAACATCACCGGCTGCAGTGGAAGAAGATGCAGCTTGTGACATCGAGTCCTCTTGCAGCGGCAGCTTGGGAATCGTCGGTGCAGGAATCGCTCTGGTGGGCGTAGGACTCATCATTGAGGGTGCCGCGGAGTGCCTGGAAAACATCGTGGATGCCGACTGCCCAGAGCCTGAACCGGAACCTGAACCTGCGCCTGAGCCGGAACCCGAGCCCGCACCTGAACCGGAACCGGAGCCGGAGCCGTGCCCAGAACCTGAGCCGCAGCCCGCACCCGAGCCTGAACCATGCCCGGAAGATGGAACCATTGAGCCACCTCCGGAGCTTTCCCAGGTGGAAGAACCGACCCCGCCACCAGAAAAGGTACAGCACCTGCAGGCAGCAGAAGCCGCTGGAGCTGGAGCACCTGCACCAGAACCGCAGCCTCAACCTGAGCCTGCACCAGCGCAGGCACCGGAACCTGCACAGCCACAGGCCCCGACCCCAGCCCCAGCCCCTGAGCCTGCACCAGAGCCAAGCTCAGATGAACCATCCGTGACTGCACGAAAGGCAGGGCAGTGGTAATGAATAACGATTTTGCAGAATTCGCGCAGGGGTTTCGCGAGCGCACCGCGCGACGCATGCTGGAATTTGAAAAAAGCCTGGCTAAGGCCCAAGACGAGCTAGAAAAGTCCACGGCCAAGGCCGTCCAACAGGCCAAAAATGAGCAGCATGGGGGAAGGGACGGCAATGCGGTGGGGCATCGGCAAGCAGCTGCTGGAACGTGGCGCCGTGGTGGCAGAAGCGGCCAAAATGCTGCTGCCCCAACGCGTGTCAATAACGCATCGGGGCAGGTGAAATCTGTGCTGCGACGTGGATAGGTCTAGTTCAGCGAATTAGCTTTTAGTCATCGCGGGTCACGCCGGCGCGCTCGGCCAGTTCATCGCCGGTCAAGCTTTCTACCTTCTTCGCGCTCGCCTTAGGATCCGCAAAGCCGTCATAGGCGGACTCGCCGGCGAGGGTGGAGAGCAAGAAGCCGGTGACGAGGCCGCGGGCGATTTCGGTGGGGCCGGATTGGAAGGCACCGGAACCGATGGCCAATTTGCGGAAGCGATCTTCGCTAAAGCCGGCCTGCGTGCCCTTATCGATGGCCCGGTAGGCCACCTGGCCGCGCCAGTTATAGGCCAGCTTGGCGGGGTTTCCGGCATTGAAAATGTCATCGCGCCCAGAGCCAATGACCAAGCCCGGCGTATCGAGGCTGCGGGCGGCCTCGACGGCGGACGGGGCGGTTACGGCGGGATAAATTGCGGCGACGGCCTTGACCTTCGGGTTATCAACCGCGCTCAAAACCGCAGTGCCGCCGCCCATGCCGTGGCCTACCATGCCGAGCTTGCCCGGCGATACGGTGATATTGCCGGTTCCGAGTTTTACCCCAGCGGCGATCTGCAACGCGGATTCCATGTCTGCAGACAAGTTGCGGTGATCGGGGAACATGCCGGTCTCAGAATTGGGGGCGACCACGACGATGCCCCAGCTGGCCAGGTGGCGCAGCGTGGCGTGGTAATCCTTGATTTTGTGCATCCAATCGTGGCCAAAGGCGACGGCGGGCAGGCCTTGGCCTTCCGCAGGGGTATAAACCTTACCGGTAATACCCGCATAATCGAGGTCGCCAACCAGCACGCGGTTGCGGCCACGCTTCGATAACGTTCCTAAGTGTTTATTCAAATTCGCAGACACGCATTCTAGGATAGATGAAGATCACCCCGTGCTGGTGGCAAGGGGTGGCGAGTGGCACATGCGGGGGATTCGCAGAGGCCAAAAGGGGTACGCGGTGCCGAAGTTATATGGGTTGCCTTACTTGCACGGCGGCGAGAAATCAGGCGAAAATGTGCACTAGGTAACATTTTCTATGCTTCTCTGGGAAGGCAGGTCGCCGCATATGACTACCGGCACCCCTAAGATCGACCAATTATTTCCGCAGGATGGGCCGGAGGTAAAGACCGGCATCATCGACAGGGTGGCCTATGCCTCCGATGCCTCGCACTACCTCTACACCCCGAAGACCGTTATTGAAGCGCGCTCGGCAGAACACGTGGCCGCCATTTTCAAGGCAGGGCGGCACAAGGTATTCCGGTGACCTTGCGCTCGGGCGGTACCTCCCTGGCCGGTCAGGCCTCCGGCGAGGGCTACTTAGTGGATGTGCGCAAGCATTTCCGGGGCATTGAAGTCCTCGATGACGGCAAGCGGGTGCGCGTGCAGCCAGGGGCCACCGTGCGCCAGGTCAATGCGCGTTTGGGGCTGCGCAACCGCAAGCTCGGCCCAGACCCGGCCAGCGAAGCGGCCTGCACCATCGGCGGCGTGGTGGCGAATAATTCCTCCGGCATGGCCTGCGGCACCGAATTCAATACCTATAACACCTTGGAATCGCTGACCTTTGTCTTGCCTTCTGGCACGGTGATCAATACTGCGGACGCGGATGCGGACCGGCAATTCCAGGCACAAGAACCCGAGCTGGTGGATACGCTCATCCGCCTGCAGCGCCGCGTGCGCGATAACCAGGAATCAGTAGATATCATCCGCCGCCACTTCCAGCTGAAAAATACGATGGGCTACGGGCTTAATTCCTTCCTGGATTTTGATAGCCCCGTCAAGCTTTTTGAGCACCTGTTGGTGGGCTCCGAAGGAACACTCGCATTTATCGCGGAAGCGGTCTTTCGCACCGTGTCCATCTCTGCGCTCACGACGACCACCGTGGCGGTCTTTAATAATCTCTCCGCCGCTACGAAGGCATTGCCTTCCCTGGTGGAGACCGGTGCCGCCACCCTGGAGCTGATGGATTCTGCCTCCATTCGCGTGGGCCAAGGCTTTGATAAGGTCCCGCAGGCCATTACTGGTTTCGATGTGGATTCGCAGGCCGCGCTGCTCATCGAGTACCAATCCGATGACAAGGAAGAGCTGCGGGAAAAAGAGAACAAGGGCTCGTCCCTTTTGCGTGAATTGGACCTGCAATCGCCGGCGGAGTTTTCTGCCGATATTCCCACCCGCACCGCCGCGTGGAATTTCCGCAAGGGCCTGTATGCCCAGGTGGCAGAAGCAAGGCCCTCAGGAACCACGGCGCTCTTGGAAGACGTTGTGGTGCCGGTGGGCGATTTGGCCGATACCTGTTCCTCCTTGCAGGAGCTTTTTACCCGCTATTCTTACGACGATGCGGTCATTTTCGGCCACGCGAAAGATGGCAATATCCACTTCCTTCTAACGGATCGCTTCGAAGGCGATAGCGCCATTGGCCGCTACAACAACTTCAATGAAGAAATGGTGGATTTGGTGCTTTCGGCAGAGGGAAACCTCAAGGCTGAACACGGCACCGGCCGCGCCATGGCTCCGTATGTGCGCCGCCAGTACGGCGATGAGCTCTACGAGGTCATGCAGCAGCTCAAGCGTGCCTGCGATCCCGCAGGCACGATGAACCCGGGGGTGATTCTGGACGATGACCCCGATGCGCACATTACAAATATCAAGCTCAACCCCACGGTGGAAGAGGAAATCGACCCGTGCGTTGAGTGCGGCTATTGCGAGCCGGTCTGCCCGTCGAGGGATCTCACCTTGACCCCGCGCCAGCGCATCGTGGTGCGCCGTGCCCGCCAGCGGGCGCAGGAAAGTGGCGATACGCACTTGGTTGCAGAACTCGATGAGGCCTATGAGTACATGGGCATCGATACGTGCGCCGTGGATTCCATGTGTTTAACCGCCTGCCCGGTGGGCATTGATACCGGTAAATTCATCAAGAAGCTGCGCCACGAGAATGCTGGGGCCGCCGAGGAAAAGGTCTGGTCTACCGCCGCCAAGAATTGGCAGGTCACCAGCCGCGGTGCCGCAACGGCGCTTACCGGCGCGCACATGTTGCCGGCGCAGTTGGTCACGAAGGTCACCGACGTCGCCCGCTCGCTCATCGGCCCCGATACCGTGCCGGGATACCAGCCGGAGTTAGGAAAGGGCGGCAAGTCCCGCGAGCGCCTGGCCGGGCGCGTGGGCGATCGCTACGCTGCGACCGCGGGAATTTACCTTCCAGCCTGCGTAAACTCCATGTTCGCCCCACAAGGCGAGGGCATGGGTGCCACGGAGGCCTTCATTACCGTCTTGGAGAGGGCGGGGATCGCGCTGGAGGTTCCCAGGGGCATCGAAAAGCTCTGCTGCGGAACGCCGTGGTCCTCAAAGGGCATGCGCAACGGCCACGACATCATGGAACAGCGCGTGCGCGAGAGCATTATGGAGGCCACCGATAACGCCCGCCTGCCCGTGATCGTGGATGCGTCCAGTTGTACCGCGGGCTTTCAGGAAATGCTGGAATCCATCGGCATTACCGTCATCGATGCGCTGAGCTTTACCGCCGATACGCTGCTGCCGCGCCTCGAGACCACCCAGCCGGTCGATTCCATGACGATTCACCCGACCTGTTCGGCGTTCCAGCTCGGCATGATGGGCGATGTTGAAAAGGTCGCCCGGGCCGCAGCCACGGAGGTGCATATCCCTACCGCCTGGAATTGCTGTGGTTATGCCGGCGACCGCGGCATGCTCCACCCAGAGCTTACGGAGTCCGCCACCCGCGCCGAGGCCGCCCAGGTCACGGAGCTGGGCGCGCAGTATCACGCCTCGACCAACCGCACATGTGAGCTGGGCATGACCCGTGCCACCGGCGAGGATTACCACCATGTTCTTGAGATACTAGAGCGCGCTACCCGCTAACGGTCCGGCAGGGAAGGGGCGCGGCTGCTTGCCGATGCCCCTCTTCTCCCGCGTCCCCGGTCAGCTGCAGTGCGGGAGGGTTGCTCACCGAGGGCGCGAAAACTAGCGGTGTGCAGGCCAGTTTTCAGTAACTATAAACGGCCCGAATTAGTATGCGGCCATAAATAACAGGCCCTTGGTCCAACCCCCGGTTCGTGTTGACCAATGAGGTAGGATTCCTTTTTATGTGTGGAATTGTTGGATATGTTGGTCACGCTAGCGGTGACCGCGAATACTTCGCTCTGGATGTAGTCGTGGAAGGTCTGCACAGACTGGAATACCGCGGCTATGACTCCGCTGGTGTGGCGATGTACGCCGATGGGGAGATTAGCTGGCGGAAGAAGGCGGGCAAGGTTGCTGCCTTGGATGATGAGATCGCAGCCCGTCCGCTGAAGGATTCCGTGTTGGGAATCGGGCACACCCGTTGGGCCACCCACGGTGGTCCGACCGATCTCAATGCGCACCCGCACGTCGTTGACGGCGGCAAGCTGGCCGTGGTGCACAACGGCATCATCGAAAACTTCGCGGAGCTGCGCACCGAGCTGTTGAACAAGGGCTATAACTTCGTTTCTGAAACCGATACCGAAGTTGCCGCGGCCTTGCTTGGTGATGTTTTCCACAACGACGCCGCAGGGGATCTCACCAAGGCAATGCAGCTGACCGCCCAGCGCCTCGACGGTGCGTTTACCCTGCTGGCCATTCACGCTGACCAGCCGGATCGCATCGTTGCCGCCCGCCGCGATTCGCCCCTGGTCATCGGCTTGGGCGAGGGCGAGAACTTCTTGGGCTCTGACGTCTCGGGCTTTATTGACTACACCAAGTCCGCAGTGGAAATGGACAATGACCAGGTGGTCACCATCACTGCTGACGATGTCGTCATTACTGACTACGACGGCAACCCCACCGAGGGCAAGTCCTTTGAGATCAAATGGGATGCGGCCGCCGCTGAAAAGGGCGGTTTCGATTCCTTCATGGAAAAGGAAATCCACGATCAGCCCGCCGCCGTGCGCGATACCCTGTTGGGCCGCTTTGATGAGCAGGGCCAGCTGACCTTGGATGACTTGCGCATCGATGAATCGGTCTTAAAGTCCATCGATAAGATCATCGTGATCGCCTGCGGCACGGCGGCCTATGCCGGCCATGTGGCGCGGTACGCCATCGAGCACTGGTGCCGCATCCCCACCGAGGTCGAGCTCGCCCACGAGTTCCGCTACCGCGATCCGATCGTCAACGAGAAGACCTTGGTCGTGGCCTTGTCCCAGTCCGGCGAGACCATGGATACCCTGATGGCCGTGCGCCACGCCCGCCAGCAGGGAGCGAAGGTCATCGCCATCTGCAATACGCAGGGCTCGTCCATTCCGCGCGAATCCGATGCGGCGCTCTACACCCACGCGGGTCCCGAAATCGCGGTGGCCTCAACCAAGGCTTTCTTGGCGCAGATTACCGCGACCTACCTGCTGGGCCTGTACCTGGCACAGCTGCGCGGCAATATGTTCTCTGATGAAATTCAGGGGGTTCTTGCTGAGCTGCGCAATATGCCGGATAAGGTACAAAGCGTCATCGATGAAGAACAGCAGGTAGCCGGCCTGGCTAACTCCATGAAGGATGCGGAATCCGTGCTCTTTTTGGGCCGCCACGTGGGCTTCCCGGTTGCCCTTGAAGGTGCGCTGAAGCTCAAGGAGATCGCCTACCTGCACGCAGAGGGCTTTGCCGCAGGCGAGCTCAAGCACGGCCCGATCGCGCTGATTGAGGAGGGCCAGCCGGTCTTTGTCATCGTCCCCTCCCCGCGCGGGCGCGATTCGCTGCACTCCAAGGTGGTATCCAATATCCAGGAAATCCGCGCCCGCGGTGCCATCACCATCGTGATCGCAGAAGAAGGCGATACCGCGGTAGAGGATTACGCTAACCACGTCATCCGCGTGCCTAAGGCACCGACGTTGATGCAGCCGCTCCTTGCTACGGTGCCTCTGCAGATCTTTGCCGCGCACGTGGCAAAGTCCAAGGGCTATGACGTTGACCAGCCGCGCAACCTGGCCAAGTCCGTGACCGTGGAATAATCTTCCGGCGGTTCTGACCCCTTTCTCGTCCTTTTTGCACAGGTGGGAGAGGGGTCTTGTGCATATCTGCAGTAAATTCAGCGCGCGGGTGGAAAGTGGCACAATAGTGGCATGCTGAAAACCACAATTGACCTTGCTGCCATCGCGCATAATGTGCGGCTGATTAAGGAGAAGATCGGCCCGGACGTCAAGCTGATGTGCGTGGTGAAGGCGGATGCTTACGGGCACGGGGTAGAAAGGGTCGTGCCCGTGATGCTGGAAGCAGGGGCGGATTCCATTGGCGTCGCCACGCTGACAGAAGCAGTGCGGCTGCGGCGCATGGGGGTGGACTCACCCATCGCGGCATGGATCTGGCAGACGGATCAGGTGCTAGAAGAGGCCCTAGCCTCTGGCATCCAGATTGCGGTCAATTCCCCGGCGCAGGCGCGGAAGCTGGTGGAAGCGGAAATTCCCGCCGAGGTCTATATCAAGGTCGAAACCGGAATGCACCGCTCTGGGGTGGATAAGGCGGACTGGGATGAGGTCTTTGCACTGCTGCGGGATGCCCCGCATATCACCGTCCTAGGCCTCATGTCCCACTTTGCTTGCGCGGACGATCCGGATAACGCCCATAATGACGCCCAGGAAGAAGAGTTTCGGCGCGCCCTGGATGCGGCGCACGCGGCTGGGCTGGAGTGCCCGGTCAATCATTTGGCCAACTCACCAGCCACGCTCTCGCGCCCATCGGCGCACTTTGACCAGGTGCGCGTCGGTCTCGCGTGCTACGGGCTCGAGCCCATCGCTGGGCGGGACCATGGCCTGCGTCCGGCAATGACCTGGTCCGGAAATGTCTTCGGGCTCAAGCCCATCGAAAAGGGCGAAGCTACCAGCTACGGGCGCACGTGGAGCGCGGATAAGCCAGGTTTCCTGGCCACGGTGGATTGTGGCTATGCCGATGGCCTGCCGCGGGCGTACCAGGGCCACCTTCAGGTGGGCATCGGCGGGCGGCTCTATCCCCAGGTAGGCCGGGTGTGCATGGACCAAATTGTGGTGGATCTAGGAGAAAATCCACACGGCATTGCCTCCGGTGATGAGGCCACCATCTTTGGCCAGGGCGGCATGTCTGCCACCGAGCTTGCTGATGCCGTGGGCACCATCAACTATGAAGTGGTGTGCCGGCCCACCGGCCGCACCGAACGCGAATACATAGGAGGGGCCGATGCACAGTAATTTTCCGGAGTCTGGAACCCGCGATCTGGCAACGGTGGAACAAACCCACGCCTGCGGCAAGGAACTGGGCGCCGCGCTGGAAGCCGGCGATGTCGTCATCTTGGATGGCCCATTGGGTGCGGGCAAAACCACCTTCACCCAAGGCATAGCCCAGGGCATGCAGGTCAAGGGCCGGATTACCTCGCCCACGTTTGTTATTGCCCGCGTGCACCGCTCCCGGGTTGGGGGACCGGACTTGGTGCACGTGGATGCGTACCGCCTCTTGGATGGGGGCGGGGCCAATTCCGGCGATCCCTTGGGGGAGCTGGATGCCTTGGACTTGGACACCGAGCTTGCCGATGCCGTCGTCGTCGCCGAATGGGGCGGCGGCCTCATCGAACAGATTGCAGATAGATACCTCTTTATCAGCATCGACCGCGAACCGGCGGAGTTTGCCGGTGCCGATGAGGACGTGCGGCGCGTTAGCTGGTCGTGGCGCCACAATGATTAGGTAGGTCTCATTAATTTGAAGGTATAAGTGATGGATATCTTAGGACGTCAAGTTGCTTTAGGTATTTAAGGTGCGGGATCCTTAAAGGGTGTTAGATCTCCTAGCCTCTAGTCCTCTGCTCGCCCTTTTTGCCATCATGGCCATTGGTTTGGCCATCGGTAAAATCAAATTTTTTGGCATCTCTCTTGGCGCTGCGGCAGCGATGTTCGTGGCCCTCGGGCTTTCTACCGCCAACCCGGATATCCAGATTCCACCGCTGGTGTATCAATTCGGCTTGGCCATCTTTGTCTATGCCATTGGCCTGAACTTCGGGCCGTCGTTCGTCCGCGAATTTGCTACCCGTGGCTGGAAACTGACCGTCTTTATGCTCGGTATGTTGGTCCTGCTCGTGGGCGTGGGCTTTGGACTCATCCGCGTCTTTGGCCTCGATACCGATGTAGCCGCCGGTATGTTTGCCGGTTCGCTTTCGTCCACCCCAGGTATGGCGGCGGTGGTGGATATGCTGGGCAACTCCACCCCGGTCGTCGGCTATTCGCTGGCTTACCCGGGCGCGGTCATCGGTGCGATCCTAGTCGCCGCCATCGGCGCGAAGATCCTGAAGGTAGACCACGAGGCGGATGCCAAAGAAGAGGGGATGATTCCCGCCCCGCTGGTGGCTAAAGGCGTGCGGTTGACCAAAGACTTCCCGGATACGGCAGGGCACCTGTACCGCGTCACCGGGTACACCGTGGTGGCCACCCGCGAGATCTCCGATATGGAGCACCACCGCCTGGCGCACCCGGATATGCCCTTGCGCAAGGGCGAAGCATTCCTTATTAATGGCTCCGAGAAGGACGTCGCCGGCGCTATTGAGGTGCTCGGTGAGGAATATCCCGTCGAGCTCACCCCCGAGGCTGGCTTGCAGTATAAGCGCGTGACCGTGTCCAACCCCAAGGTTGCTGGCAAGCGCATCCGCGATATCGATGCGCTCGAGCACGGTTTTATCATCGCGCGTGTGCGCAAGGGCGATAGCGATGCGGTCCCGCACCCGGATATGGTGTTGAATTACTCCGACCGCGTGCGCGTGGTCTGTAGCTCGCACCACGTGCGCGAAGTGCGCAAGTACTTGGGCGATTCCGAATCGGCGCTTGGCAACGCTGACCTCTTATCCATGTCCATCGGTTTGACCTTGGGTATGTTGCTGGGCCTTATCCCCATCCCCATGCCGGGAGGATCGACCCTGCAGCTGGGCTTTGGCGGCGGCCCCGTCGTGGTCGGCCTATTCCTCGGCTACCTGAACCGCACCGGCCCCATCAATTGGCAGATGCCCTTCCATACCAGGGAAACACTTTCGAACCTGGGGCTGACGCTCTTCCTGGCGGGCGTGGGGACATCGGCAGGCGCATCGTTCCGCGATGCGCTGACGGATCCGTCCTCGCTGACCATCATCGGCGTTGGCTTTATCATTACCTTGGTATCGGCCATCCTCATCGGGGTCATCGGCATGCTGGTGCTGCGCTTGAAGTGGGACGAGGCCATGGGCTGTGCGGCCGGCATGACCACGAACCCTGCCGTGTTTGCTTATATCCGGGGCCAAACCGGTACGGAGCTTGCCGGGCGCGGCTGGGCAACGGTGTATCCAACCACCATCATTGGCAAGATTATCGCCGCTCAGGTGCTGCTATTGTTATTGCTTTAGCCCCGTATGTCCCGCGCTAATTATTCACCCACTGGGTAAGCCGCCTACACTGGCAGGCACTACCCAGTGGGTGAGTGCTTGTTGGCCGCCGAGTAGCCTCGGTAATAGAACTGACAATCACTTCACCATATGTACATATAGGACCCCCTTGACCCGAGGAGCGTTACTCACCCCATGACTAAATTTGCTCGCAACCTAACCACGACCATTATCGCGCTATTTATCATTGTGATGATGGTGCTCGTTGCAGGGGCTACCCTGCGTGATGAGGATTCCCTGGAGGGCAACCTCACCAACACCTTGCAGCATGCCCCGCGGAACCTTGAGGTAATGTCGCTCATTCCTTCTGATGTCTACGGCGCGGACTACAGCGCCATCGGCTTCATCTGCCCGGGCATGGCGGAAGACAAGGTCAAGGAAGCCGCCCCGAACCCTGATGACATCACCTTTGAGGACGGCGTCGTTCCTGAGGGCAAGAGCTACGTCATGGCGCTGGGCCACAGCGTCGATCCCTATGTAGAGGAACTGGATTCCTCCGAGGTTGAGGTCTGCGAAACGATCAATGCGCAGGTTAAGGCCATGGAGCAGCAGGGCCACGGCCTAGACGGCGGGGTTCCGCTGGTTCAGGGCTCCCAGCCGCTGGCCTTCCAGAGCGAAGACGGCGTGTGGAAGCTGGTCGGCTAATGCGCGTCCTGGCCATCGATACGGCGACGACCGCCCTGGTCACCGGGGTAGTCGACACCGAGTCTGGGCAGCTGACGCAGCGCGTTCTGGCCGATACGCGCGCGCATAATGAACGGCTCATGCCCACCATCCTCGAGGTGATGAGCGAGGCCGGCCTGGAGCTCGGCAACCTCGATGCCATCGTGGCGGGCGTGGGCCCTGGCCCCTTTACCGGCTTGCGCGTCGGCATGGCCACGGCGCAGGCGCTTGCCGATGCCCTCTCCATCCCCCTCCACGGCGTCTGCACCCACGATGCCATCGCGCACGCCGCGTTAGCGGGGGCCGAGGAAAAGGACGCGGCGCTGGTCGCCACCGATGCCCGCCGCAAGGAAATTTATTGGGCCACCTACCGCGCGGGGCAACGCCTGGCTGGCCCAGACGTATCGAAGCCGGGGGAGCTTTCTGTGCAGGATATCGCGCAGGTGGTAATCCCTGAGAAGCTGGCCGACCAGCTGCCGGAAGAACTCGCCGCGCTGCCACGCAGCGAGGCCGCACCCACCGCCGAGGGCCTGGTGGCCGTCGCGCGGCTTGACGCGGATCCGGCGCCGTTCGTGCCCAGGTACCTGCGTCGCCCCGATGCGGTCCCGCCCAAAAAGCAGCAGCTTTCTGCGGCCATTCCAGAGGTGCGCCTGTGAACCTCCGCGAGCTCACCCCCGCCGATGCCCCGCGCTGCGCCGAGCTGGAAAAGGTGCTATTTCCCGGTGAAACCCCGTGGACGGAATCGGTATTTGAGCAAGAAATGGCCCAGCCCTTCAACTTTTACCTCGGGGTGGAAGGCACCCTCGATCCCGCAGCCTCAGAAGGCGACGAGGAGCCGGTCCTCTTGGGCTATGCCGGCATCGGCATGATGGGTCCAGCCGCAGATCCAGAGTTTGAAATTCATACCATCGGCGTCGATCCTAAGGCCCAGCGCCGCGGCATCGCGCGCATGATGATGCACAATATTTGCTATATCGCGGACTTAAAAAGCGCGCCCATCTTTTTAGAGGTGCGGGTGGGAAACGATCCCGCCATCGAGCTATACCGTCGCTATGGCTTTAGTATCGAGGGAATCCGCCGCAATTATTACCAGCCCTCCGGCGCGGATGCGCACGTCATGGTGCGCGCCAGCCAGTCGCCACAAGCAAGCCAGCGCGAAGCAAAGGAGCAGTAATGAAGGTCATGGGCATCGAGTCCTCCTGCGATGAGACCGGGGTGGGCATCGTCGAGCTAGATCAGAACGGCCACATGGAGATTATCGCCAATGCCGTTGCTTCGTCGATGCAGCAGCACGCGCGCTTTGGCGGCGTCGTGCCAGAAATCGCCTCCCGCGCGCACCTGGAGGCCATGCCGCAGGTGATGCGGGCGGCGTTGGATGAGGCGGGCATCGATAAGCCCGATGCCATTGCCGCCACCGTGGGCCCGGGCCTGGCCGGCGCCCTGCTCGTCGGCGCTTCCGCTGCCAAGGCTTATGCCGCCGCGTGGGGCGTGCCCTTTTATGGCGTCAATCACCTCGGCGGCCACGTGGCCGTGGCCAACCTCGAGGGCGAGAGCCTGCCGCACTCGGTCGCGCTGCTGGTCTCCGGCGGGCATACCCAGCTGCTCGAGGTCGAGGCCGTGGGAAAGCCCATGCGCGAGTTGGGCTCCACGCTTGACGATGCCGCCGGTGAGGCCTACGACAAAGTCTCCCGCCTCCTAGGGCTGGGTTACCCGGGTGGGCCGGTCATCGATAAGCTGGCCGCCCGCGGAAAACCCACCATCGATTTCCCGCGCGGCATGTCGCGCGCCGAGGACCTGCGCGGCGAGCACCGGCATGATTTTTCCTTCTCGGGATTGAAGACCTCCGTTGCGCGCTATGTGGAGCGCGCCGAAAAGGCCGGCGAGACCATCTCCGTGGAGGATGTATGCGCCTCGTTCCAAGAGGCCGTGGCCGATGTGCTCACCGCCAAGGCCATTCGCGCCTGCGAGGATACCGGGGCGAAGGTGCTCCTGCTCGGTGGTGGCGTGGTGGCCAATTCCCGGCTGCGGGAGCTGGCCGCCGAGCGCTGCGGCGCCGCCGGGGTGGAGCTGCGCGTGCCGCGGTTTAACCTGTGTACCGATAACGGCGTGATGATTGCAGCCCTCGGCGCCCAGCTCATTCATGAGGGGGCTGCGCCGTCAAGCCTGGGTATTGGCACCGATACGCAACTGGATGTGGAAGAGCCGCAGTTAACCTAAAGTTCTTCTTCCTCGCACTGCGGGGTGGGGGAGTCGGCGGTAACGTTTAACGCGTTCACGCCCTCTCGGCTTTAAAGGAGCTTTCTCTCATGACCGTTGGTTTCCTCGTCAACCCCGATCTCACCCGCCGGAAAATCGAGTTCGAATTAGAACACGCCAACCAGTTCTTGGGCGGCACCACCGAGGATCGCGTCTCCGTCGTCTTTCAAGATGACGGCACGACCTACGCCGCGCTGTATAACCCAGAAGCCAAGCAGGAAGGCGCCGAGCCCAACCCGGTTGCATCCCTGGCGCGCAATGCCGCGGACACGGGAAACTCCGCCTTTTTGCAGGATCCCATCCGTGCTATTAGCGGCCCGGTCATCTTCGTGGATGCAGAGGGCGAGGAGGACTCCATCGATGAGGTCATCGCTTCCGTCGAGCACGGCATCCGCGCGGTGCAAAACTACCGCGAGGATTTTCCTGACGAGTACACGCTCTGGCGCGCGGCGGTCATCAACTCCACGAAGAGCGCATAAGCACCCATCCTTTAGCGTTCGGTGTGGCGCAGCCACATCAGCACGGCCTTGACGCGGCGATTGGCGTCTTCTGGCCGAAACCCGAGCTTGAGAAAAACATTGGAGACGTGCTTGCTTACCGCCCCAGCGGTTAAGACCAGCTTGCCTTCGATTTCTTGATTGCTCAAGCCCTGCGCCATAAGCCCCAATACCTCGCGCTCGCGGGCGGTTAATTGGCTCAGCCCCGTGCGCCGCGCGGAGAGCAGGGCGGTGACCACCTCTGGGTCAACGACGGTGCCGCCGCCTGCCACTTCCTCAAGGGTGTACACGAATTCGTCCACATCGGATACGCGCTCCTTGAGCAGGTAGCCGAATCCGCCGTGTTCTAAAAGCCGGTCCAAGTAGCTTGCCGCCACGTATTGGCTGAGCACCACCACCGGCTGCGACGGATCTGCTGCACGCACATCGTGCACCGCGCGCAGCCCATCATCGCTCATGGTGGGCGGCATGCGGACATCGCTAATGATCAGATCGAAGTCATCGCTGGCCGCGCGGGCGCGCAATTCTTCCGCATCGTTGACGGCGGTCACGCTGTGGTCCAGTGCCGTTAAAAGCTGTTCCAGCCCGGCGCGCAAGAGGGCAGAATCCTCTGCCAATAAGAGTTTCATCGGGCCTCCTTTAGCGGTAGTGACATGGTTAAAGTTGCTCCTTGTCCCTCATTGTGCGCGGGGGAGAAGTCGACGCTGCCGCCGAGCGCCGCGGCCCGCTCGCGCAGCCCGGCCAGGCCAGTGCCCCCAGTCGTTCCCGCGGGCTTCCTGGTGTCCGCGCCGGCAGTCGCGTCGGCGGTGGTATCAGCACCGACACGGGAATGCGCGGTGCTAGACGCGCTAGGGCCTCCTCCTGTAGAGACGCCGCCGGCGCCGTTATCGCGGACACTCAGGCGAAGATCGTCGCCAAAAGAGATGGACACGGTGGCGGCGGTGGCCGCGCCGTGGGTGGAGGCGTTGGTCAGTGCCTCTGCTACCGCGTGGTAGGCCAGCAGCGCCGTCGTTTCCCCAACCGATCGTTCCGCGCCTTCGACGTGCAGGTCCGCGTCGAGCCCGCTGTGGGCCAAGAGCTCATCGAGGGCAGGGATGAGGCCGTCATCGAAAAGCACCTGTGGCGCAATGCCGCGCACGGTAGCGCGCAGGGCGGATAGGGCTTGGGTGGCGTTATGTTCGGCATCGGCAAGCGCCTGCTGAGCCTCGGGCGGGGACTGGAGTTTCGCCGCGGCCAGGTTGAGCTTGAGCGCGGTGAGGTACTGCTGCGGGCCATCGTGAAGCTCGCGCTCGATGCGGCGGCGCTCGCCCGAAAAGGCATCAATAAGCGTGGCGCGCGAGGCCGCCAACTCCTGTGCGGAGGGGCTCAGGGCGAGCCGGGTTAAAGAAATGGAGGCCTTGACCAGCAGGCGGTTGAGCACCACCAGTAAGCTGAGGAGCACGGCGGCCGCGAGCCAACACACGACAAAAATCAGTGGGCGATTATCAGTGGACCACTCGCCGACGCTGAATTCGGCCTGCGGAATAAACGGCGCGATGACCAGGACGCCCGCGACAAAACCGACAAAGACCCAGTTAGCAAAGCAGGACGCGCAAATAAGAAGTTGCAGTAAAAGGTGATAAAACTGCTGCCAATCAAACCAACGATTGGCACGCCGTGGGGGAATATCAACGCCCATCCACCTCGCACCACAGCGGCCGATAAACTCCGCGGCGCGGGCTACCAGCGGAATCCACGGCAGCATGAGCACCGAAATCACCAGTCCCGGAAGGGCAAGGATTCCGAGGACGAGGCTCCACCCGTTGGCCTTGACAGTTCGCATATCCGTTCAGCCTAGCCGCCGCGCCGGGGTGGTGGCAGTAGAGCTAGCCCCACCATTTTTCGGGCAGCCTTCCCCATCGCGCGTGCGAGGGCAAGCCGGTGGTATGGGAGGCATGTTAAAAGCACAGAATCTGAGCAAGCGCTACGGGAGCCATACCGCTCTCGCCGAGGTGGACCTAAGCATCGAGCCGGGGGAATTTGTCGCGATTATGGGGACATCCGGCAGCGGCAAGACCACGCTGTTGAACCTGCTATCCGGGCTGGATAAGCCCAGCTCCGGCACGGTCAACGCGCCGGGCCGCACGGAGCGCGCCTTCGTATTCCAAGACTATAACCTGCTGGAATCGCTCAACGCCCGCAAAAATGCCACGTTGACCGCGCACTTTTCCGGCCGGCGCTGTACTCGGGACGCGGTGCAGAAAACCTTCGCGTCTTTGGGGCTTGACGGGCTGGAGCGCCGCCTGCCCGCGCAGCTGTCCGGCGGTCAGCAGCAGCGCGTCGCCGTCGCCCGGGCCTTGCTGGCCGGTGCGCCGTATATCTTTGCCGATGAGCCTACGGGCGCGCTTGACGATGCCACCGCCCAGCTCGTCCTCACCCATCTGCGCACCGCCGCACGGGACGGGGCTGCGGTGGTCATGGTGACCCACTCGCACCTTGCCGCGGAGGCCGCCGATCGCATCATTGAGCTCCAGGAGGCCAACCATGCTGGTGTGGCTTAAGGACTTACAAAGCAATTGGCTCTCATGGCTCGCCGTGGCGCTAACCATGGTGGTCTCATCGGCCGCGTGTGCGCTGGCGGTATCGATGCTGGTGGCCACCTCAGACGCGGACGAAGATCCCACTGGGCCGCTCGGCGGCACCGTGCTGGGCATGGCGGTCTGCGCGGTCGTGTTGATCACGCTGTCGCAGATGCGGCTGATCATTGAGGAACGCGAACCCGTGTACCGCTCGTGGCGCATGATCGGCATGCCCGGGTGGATGATCAATAGCTTCATCGTGGGGCAGGTGAGTGCCGTGAGCGCTATTGCGGCATTCATCGGGACCTTCCCGGCGCGGCTATTGGTCGACCCCATGGCCGCGGCCTTTCGCAGCGACGGCATTCCCATGCCGGAGTTGGCCATTACGCCGCTGGTCATCCGCATCGCCGTGTCTGTCTGCGTGGCATCGGCTGTCTGCGGTGCCCTCATACCGCTGCGCCGGGTCTTTCGCCCGCGAGTGGAACCGCGCCCGGTGTGGGTAGTGCTGCGCTGCCTTGTCGCCGTTGGTTTGGTAGGCGGTGCCGTCTACGGCTGCCTGCAAATAGAGGATCCTGGTGATAGCCTCGCCGCGTGCATGGGGCTGGTCATCCTGGTGGCACTCATGACGCCGTGGCTGATGCCCGCCCTGGACCAATGGACGCGCCTGTGCGGCATCGCCGGGGCCAATGTGCGGGTGCGCCGCCGCTTTTCCGTGCCCCATATCGTGCCGTGGGTGCTGCTCGGCGGCCTGATTGTTGCGGTGGGCTCTGGGGTGATGATGCTCAAAGATACGGACAGCCTCGACACCTTGTCATCGGGGCGAGTCTTCGCGGCATTCCTCGGACCAGTGGTGGCCCCGAGCATCGTTGGTGCGGTGCTGACCTCACTTATTATGCGCTCGCGCATCGCCAGCGATGTGCGCGGCCTGCGATTGGCCGGCGCCTCACCGGCGGCGTGGGCGCGGGTGCAGGTGGGCGAGGCCTTCTGCCTGACTATTACTGCCGCGGCCATAGTCATCACCTTGAGCGCGACGGTGGTCGTGCTGCTCAATCACCTGCTGCATCCCGATTCTTATTCCGGGATGGGCGCGCTGTGGGAAGGGCTTGCCGGGGTGTGGTGGGGGCCGTTCGGCCTTATTTTTGGCGCCATGTTTCTTGCGCTGTGCGCGGTCAAGCTCATTCTCGCGGGATTCCTGCGCTCAACCGCCCAGATCCGCATAAACTGATGGATGAATCGCCGATATTCTGATGGGTAGAACGCGCTCAAACTGATGGGTGAAACTCTGATATTCTGATGGGTGAAACGCACTCAAACTGATGGATGGGTTTAAAATGACTGGTCAAGAAGGCTATGTTTATCTTTCGCGAGTAGAGGATTCGCGGCTTCATGGAGCCCTGCAGCGATCCGGTGGAGTGTTGATAGAAGGCCCAAAGGGCTGTGGGAAATCCGCGACCGCTCGGCAAATTGCGGGCAGTCTTGTCCAGGTGGATACGGATTTAAACCTCGACATGCAGCTCAGCACCGTCCCGGATTTGGCGTTGGAGGGGGATACGCCGCGAGTTTTTGATGAGTGGCAAGAAAAACCGCAGTTGTGGAACTTGGTGCGGCATGAGATTGACCGCCGGCAAGCGCCTGGGCAGTTCATTCTTACTGGGTCGACTGCGCCAATGGAGGAACAATCCAGGCACTCGGGTGCGGGGCGTATCGCCAGGCTGCGGATGAAGACCTTCAGTTTTTATGAGTCGGGGCATTCTAATGGCGCAGTATCATTAGCCGAATTGGTAGCTCAGGAATCCCCGCAGTCGAATGGGGAAACGGTCGTGGATGTTGCAGGGATTATCAAGCGCATGGCGCACGGAGGCTGGCCCGCAAACCGGAATTATTCCGTTGAGGCGGCGCAGGAGAATCTGCGCAGTTATATCGATACTGTGGCTCACGTGGATATTAATGCCGCCGATGGTGTGCGAAGGGATCCGGTAAAAGTAACGACACTTATTCGTTCGCTTGCCCGTGGGGTAGCCACAGAACAGTCCATTTCTTCTATTGCTACCGATATTGGTGCGCAAAGGGCTACGGTCAGCGAGTACCTTGCTGCGTTGCAGCGCATCTTCATCGTGGAAGAACAATTGGCATGGTCCTCCCATCTTCGCTCGCGGGCTAGCCTGCGAACGGCACCGAAGAGGCATCTGGCGGATCCGGCGTTGGCCGCTGCTGCCGTGGACGCGTCCCCGGACAAGTTGCTGCGCAACCTTGCCTTTGCCGGGCAGCTTTTTGAATCCCAAGTAGTCCATGACTTAGCGGTGTTAAGTGGAAAGCGCATTTTTCATGCCCGTGACGCATCTGGGCTGGAAGTAGATGCGGTATTTGAGCTGGCGGGCAGGACCGTTTTCGTAGAAATTAAATTGGGGCAAAGCCAAGAGATCATTGAGAAGGCGGCAAGCAATTTGCAGGCCTTTGCAGAACGCTTTGATTGGGAGGTCCCGCCCGTCTTGATGATCGTGACGGGAGGAAACCTGAGCTTTCGGCATCCGAGCGGAGTACACGTGGTGTCCCTGACGCACTTGGCACCGTAGCGCGGCTCGGCAACGGGGGTCGCGTCGTTGTTGAGGGTTAGCAGTCACGAGGGTAGAGTGCTAATCAGGTTGTTTGACCCACAGTTGTTCACCCGCGACGACGGCTGTGCTGGACATCCACAACCGGCACGCGCGCGCCATTAAGGTGCGCAAACGAACAATACGGAGGAAACATCATGGCAACTATTAAGCCGCTTGAGGACCGCGTCCTCGTACAGATCGTAGAAGCAGAATCCACCACCGCATCCGGCCTGGTTATCCCGGATTCGGCAAAGGAAAAGCCGCAGGAAGCAACCGTTATCGCCGTCGGCCCGGGCCGCTGGGAAGACGACGATGACCGCATCCCCATGGACGTTAAGGAAGGCGACACCGTTGTCTTCTCTCGCTACGGCGGCACCGAGCTGAAGTACGACGGTGAAGAGTACTTGCTGCTGAGTCAGCGCGACATCCTCGCCATCATCGAGAAGTAGGAACTACTTATGGCAAAGCTTATTGCATTCGACCAAGAAGCCCGCGAGGGAATTCAGCGCGGCGTCGATACGCTGGCTGATGCCGTCAAGGTCACCCTCGGCCCGCGCGGCCGCAACGTCGTATTGTCCAAGGCCTTCGGTGGCCCGACCGTTACCAATGACGGCGTGACTATCGCCCGCGATATCGACGTCGAGGAGCCCTTCGAGAACCTCGGCGCGCAGCTGGTGAAGTCCGTTGCGGTCAAGACCAACGACATCGCCGGCGACGGCACCACCACCGCGACCTTGCTGGCCCAGGCGCTCATCTTTGAGGGCCTGCGCAACGTTGCCGCCGGCGCTAACCCGATTGAGCTCAACCGCGGCATCTCCGCAGCGGCGGAAAAGGCCGTCGAGGAGCTCAAGGCACGCGCCACCCCAGTCAACTCCGCCTCCGAAATCGCGCAGGTAGCCACCGTGTCCTCCCGCGATCCGGAGGTCGGTGAGATGGTTGCCGGCGCCATGGAAAAGGTGGGCAAGGACGGCGTCGTCACCGTCGAGGAGTCCCAGACCATGGACTCCACCGTGGATGTCACCGAAGGTATTTCCTTTGACAAGGGCTACCTTTCCCCGTACTTCGCTACGGAGGAAGAGACCAACCACGCCGTGCTTGACGATGCCGCCATTTTGCTCGTCCGTAACAAGATTTCTTCCCTGCCGGATTTCTTGCCGCTGCTGGAAAAGATCGCGGAAACCAACCGCCCGACCCTCATCATCGCGGAAGACGTCGAGGGCGAGCCGCTGCAGGCGCTCGTGGTTAACTCCATCCGCAAGGTCCTGAAGGTCGCCGCCGTGAAGGCACCGTACTTTGGCGAGCGCCGCAAGGGCTTCATGGATGACTTGGCCGTAGTTACCGGCGCCACCGTGGTGGACCCTGAGGTGGGCGTCAACCTGAACGAGGTCGGCCTCGAGGTGCTGGGTTCCGCGCGCCGCGTGACCATCACCAAGGAAGACACCGTGCTTGTCGATGGCGGCGGCAGCGCCGCAGCCCTCGATGAACGCCGTGAACAGATCCGCGGCGAAATCGCCCGTACCGATTCCACCTGGGATAAGGAGAAGCTCGAGGAGCGCTTGGCCAAGCTCTCCGGCGGCGTCGCCGTTATCCGCGTCGGTGCCGCAACCGAGACCGAGGTCAACGAGCGCAAGCTGCGCGTCGAGGACGCCATCAACGCCGCCCGTGCGGCCGTAGAAGAAGGCGTCATCGCCGGCGGCGGTTCCGTGCTGGTGCAGATCTCTAAGGAACTCGAGTCCTTTGCCCAGGACTTCGAGGGCGAGGCTAAGGTCGGCGTGCTCGCCGTTGCCCGTGCTCTGACCCGCCCGGCATTCTGGATCGCAGAAAACGCAGGCCTCGATGGTTCTGTCATCGTCTCCCGCGTATCTGAGATGGCCAACGGTGAAGGCTTTAACGCCAACTCCCTGGAGTACGGCAACCTCATCGATAACGGCATCATCGATCCCGTCAAGGTCACCCACTCCGCAGTGGTCAATGCCACCTCCGTTGCCCGCATGGTTCTTACCACCGAGGCATCCGTCGTGGAAAAGCCGCAGGAAGAAGACAACGCTGAGGCCGGTCACGGCCATCACCACCACTAATTCCTGCGCTATAGCCCAGAGCCCGCCGCACCTTCTCCCGCCAAGTCAGGGGAGGGCACGGCGGGGCTTTTGGTTTAGACTTGAAGCTCGTGGAGAGCATTATTATTATCGGCGCGCGGGAAAATAACCTGCGCGATGTTTCGGTGGAGATTCCCAAGCGCAAGCTAACCATTTTTACCGGCGTTTCCGGCTCCGGTAAGTCTTCGCTCGTCTTTGATACAGTCGCCGCGGAATCGCAGCGCTTAGTCAATGAGACTTATCCCGGCTTTGTCCAAGGCTTCATGCCCTCGCTGGCCCGGCCGGACGTGGATAGCTTGGCGCACCTTACCGCCGCCATCGTGGTGGGGCAGGAGCCCATGGCAGCCTCGTCACGTTCTACCTTTGGTACCGCTACCGATATCACCGGCCTTTTGCGCGTGCTGTTCTCGCGCGCCGCATCCCCGCGCGCCGGCGGCCCCGCGGCATATTCTTTCAATGTTCCCTCCGCCTCAGGCCAGGGCGCCATTGAGGTCAACGGCACCAAGGAGGTCCGCCGCTTCGAGCGCACCGGCGGCATGTGCCCGAAGTGCGAGGGCACGGGGCAGGTATCCGATATCGACTTGTCTTGCTTGGTGGATGAGGAGCTTTCGCTTGCCGATGGCGCCATTATCTACCCCGGCATGAAGCCCGGCTCCTGGATGTGGCGCGGCTACGCCGAATCTGGCCTGTATCCCGATGATATTCCGGTGCGCGAGTTCAGCGAAGAGCAAAAGCACAACCTGTATTTCGCCGAGACCAAGACCAAGGTCGGCGGCGTCAATATGAGTTACATGGGCCTTGCCACGCGCTTGCGCACCAACGTATTGAGCAAGCCGGTCGAAAGCCTGCAAAAACACATGCGCGCCTTCGTCGAGCAGGCCGTAGACTTCGTTGATTGCCCTGAGTGTTCCGGCACGCGGCTGGCGCGCCATGCCCGCGAGTCCTATATCGCCGGCGCGTCCATCGCGGATGTCTGTGAGATGGAGCTTACGGATCTGCACGGCTGACCCAGCTCGATCTGCCCGGTGCGCAGCCGCTGGTAGATGCCATTTCTGCCGCCGTTGATACCGCCATCGAGCTGGGCCTTGGCTATCTCACCTTATCGCGCGCTACCGGGACGCTGTCCGGAGGTGAATCCCAACGCACCCGCATGGTGCGCCACATGGGCTCGCCGCTTAGCGATGTCACCTATGTCTTCGACGAGCCCACCGCCGGCCTGCACCCGCACGATTGCGAGCGCATCAATAACCTGCTGCTTCGCCTGCGCGATAAAGGAAATACCATCCTGGTAGTCGAGCACAACCCGTCCACCGTTGCCATCGCGGATCGCGTCGTGGATCTCGGGCCCGGCGCCGGCGCCGAAGGCGGCACCATCGTCTTCGAAGGAACGCCTGCGCAGCTGCGGCGCAGCGGTACCGTAACTGTGCAGTACCTTGCCGATCCCGCCACGCTGAAAGAATCGGTGCGCGAGTCCACCAAGGCTCTTGCCATCCGCGGCGCGCGGCGCAATAACCTCCAAGGAATCGATGTCGATATTCCGGAGGGAGTACTCACGGTCATTGCCGGGGTGGCCGGTTCCGGCAAGTCATCGCTGGCCGCGTGCCTGCCAGGGGTAGCAGGAGACAGGCTCTTGCACATCGGGCAAGGTGTCATTAAGGGATCGCGCCGGTCCAATGCCGCGACTTATACCGGCGCCCTCGACCCCATCCGCAAGGCCTTTGCCAAGGCCAATGGCGTAAAACCCGGACTCTTCTCCGCTAATTCCGAAGGCGCGTGCCCAAAATGCAATGGCGCGGGCGTGGTGTACGTGGAACTCGGGGTCATGGACGGCGTGGACGTTCCCTGCGAGATCTGCCAGGGCCGGCGCTTTTCCGCCGACGTGCTGGAGTACCGCCTGGGCGAGCTCAATATCGCCGATGTCCTCGAGCTTTCCGCCTCCCGCGCCGCCGACTATTTGCGCAGCGTCAAGGTGCCCGCCGCCGCCAAGATTTGTGACACGCTCGTTTCTGCCGGCGTGGGTTATTTAAGCCTTGGCCAGCCACTATCAACGCTGTCTGGTGGCGAGCGCCAGCGCCTTAAATTGGCCGCGCACCTTGCCGATAAAAAGTCGACCGCAGACGTCATCGTGCTAGACGAGCCAACCACGGGCCTGCACCCCGCCGATACCGAACGCACGCTGCAGTTGCTGGATCAGCTTGCCGATGCCGGCAATACCGTCATCTGCATCGACCACAACCTCGCCGTGCTCGCGCACGCCGATCAGGTCATCGAGCTCGGCCCTGGTGCCGGCTCTGCCGGTGGCCGCCTTGTCTTCAGCGGCACGCCCAAGGACTTAGCGGGCTCAAAGGAGTCCCTCACGGGGCGTTATTTGCAGCAGGCGCTTGCTACGCAGGGCTAATCCGGAACCCCGCACTCCCGCCCGCCGCGAGCGCGGTGTGTGGGTTTTACGCGCTAACTTAAATTTTGGATTAGGCGTTGACCGTCGCGCGGCGGCGCTTGCGCAGCACCACGACGCGCTCGGATTCGCTCATGCCGCCCCATACGCCATATGGTTCTGCCGATCGCAGGGCGTGTTCGCGGCAGAGCTCGATAACTGGGCAGGAATTGCAAATGGCCTTGGCACGATTTTCGCGCTGGGCGCGGGCGCGGCCACGCTCTCCGTCTGGATGGTAAAACACGTCCGAGTTTTCACCGCGGCACGCACCTTGCAACTGCCAATCCCATACATCTGCAGTAGGTCCGAGAGGAGACTTGGACTGAGACACGTTACTTACGCTCCTTTAACAGGACGAGAATTCTTACTCTGGCGGCTGGTGGAGAGTCATCCGCGAACCGCAACGATTTGTAGTGTGTCGCGTCTTGGTAAACAGAGGGTTACTAGTATTTGACTTCCAAGTATTGCCTCCATTTATGTGACTCGTTAACACCCTTTTACCTGCAATAATGGCTAAGGTTAACGAATTATGAATTTTCCTCTTTCTATGATGCAGATGGCATAAAGCCTGGTGTAGAGCCAAGAAAACCGCCGACACAGGCTCAATTGCGGTGCTTTTCCTACTGGGGCATCGCCAAGCAAAAGCGTTGCCCGGTTGTCGGGTTGCAAGCTTGCTGATGTGTAGCGTCGTTGTCCCTTTGCGCTCAATACCCCAGAGGAAATATGGTTGAATATCGATTTAAAAGTCTGCAGAGGGTGCACTCGTGAGCGATAAGGATAAAGAGCTAGCGGATCTCGTTCCGCTGGCCGCTGGTGGAAGCCGCCGCGCACTGCAATCTATCCTGCAAATTATTCATCCGCAGGTGCTGCGCTATTGTCGTGCGCGCATCGGTGGCGGGCGCCAGCCCACCGCGGAGGACGTGACCCAAGAAATCTGCCTCGCCGTCGCCACATCTATCGAATCCTATGAAGATAAGGGCCGACCCTTCATGGCCTATGTCTACGGCATCGCTTTTAATAAGGTCACCGATGCCCACCGCGCCATGGGCCGCGATCGCTCCACGCCCGCCGAGGAGCTTCCAGAAAGCACCGCAAACGAGGCGACTCCCGAGGAATGGGCGCTAGAAAATGATGGTAGTAACAGAATGCGCGCCTTGCTCGATACCTTAAGTGACAAGGCAAAAAACATCGTTATTTTGCGCGTGTTCGTTGGGCTTTCGGCAGAAGAAACCGCCGATATCGTGGGGTCCACCCCGGGTGCGGTTCGCGTCGCACAGCACCGAGCTCTCGCACAATTGCGAAAGGCCCTTGGGCAACAATTAGCCACCGAGGGCTAAAGCCACAACCCCCGCTCTAGAGACACGCGTAAACCTTAAGAAAGGAAGGAGGGACAGAAACCATCATGGCCTCCAAGCATTCTAAAAAGAATAACGATGACCTGACGGAGCAGCTCCAGCCCTTGGTGGATGATGATGCATTCCTCACCGAGCTGTCGCAGGGCAAAGATCCCTCCAACGGCAGCGATGAGCTCGCCGGGCTGCTGTTGGGGCTGAAGGGGGACATCGATAAGCAGATGCCGCCAGCCCCTCGCGTGGACGGGGCAGAGGAAGAATCGGAAGTCATCAGCCTCGATAAGGCGCGGTCTCGCCGACGTAATCGCCCCGTGATGCATGGACTTATCGGCGCGGCCGCCGCCACAGTCATCCTCGCCGGTGCGGGCGGGGTCATGGTTAATTCTGGCGTATTTGATAGGCCGGATGAGACCCGCAATGTGGAGTTGGCCGGCACCTTAGATGAGATGGAATCCCGCGCGGCAGAGGGAGATTTCGAAGGTGCGCGCGAGCTTATGAAAGAAGCCCGTTCCAAGCTCGAAGAGGCTGAAGACAAAGAAGAAAATGCCATCGCCGCCAAGGAGGAAGCCGAAAAGAAGCGTCCTGCCCGCCCGAAGACGAAAACCGTGACGGAAACCGCCACCGAGACCGCGCCGGGCCAAAAGCCGCAGGACAAGCCTGAACCAGCGCCACAAACCGTTACGAAAACGCAGTACGAGACCTCAACCGTGGTGGTAACGGAGCAGGCGCCAGCGAATCCGCAGCCGGAGACGCGCGAGCCCGAAGAAGCACCCACCACAACCATTCAGTTGGGGGCGGGCGCCGAGTAGCGAGGGCAGTGCTACAACCCTAGCGGCCCTCGAGGCCGTCCAAGTAGCCCAGCGCGTAGTCCCACGGCACGTAGCGGCGCGGGTCGGGTTCTGCTCCAGGCTCGTGCACTGGGGCGAGCTCGCCTGCCAGCGTGGCGCGCATATTGGCGGCCATAATATCCCACTCGTAGAAGTGGTTTTCCTGGCAGTCTTCACACAAGAAGAAGATGCCATCGATCCCGCGCGGGCCGAGCACACTTGCGAATTTCTCTACCAGGGCGAGATCGTGGATGAGGGCGACGCGGTCTTCATCGGAAAGCGGCATGACCTGCTCGTCCTCCTCCAGGAAGGAGGCGGGGTCATTCGGATCGTCTGCAAAAGGATCGCGGGGCATATTGGCGAAGAAGTTCACGCCTGCGAGCCTATTGAACTTGCCCGCTTAAGGCAATTAACCCCTAGCCTGAATGGTGTCATTGGCCGGGCACGCACTACAGTTGGGGTAGCCGCTGAACCTGTTTAAGGAGATACCTCGATGAGCGATTACCCTATTCACACTGGTGGAGATGACCCGAACAAGGTAGCCCTGCGCGGCTTGACCTTTGATGACGTGCTTCTTTTGCCCGCCGAGTCCAATATCGTGCCCTCCGAGGTCGATACCGGCGCGCAATTTACCCGCAATATTCGCCTGGGCGTGCCGCTGGCATCCGCGGCGATGGATACCGTGACCGAGGCCCGCATGGCCATCGCCATGGCGCGCCAGGGCGGCATTGGCGTGCTGCACCGCAACCTGTCTGCGGAAGCGCAGGCCGAGCAGGTAGAAATCGTCAAGCGCTCCGAGTCCGGCATGGTCACGGACCCGGTCACCGCCCGCCCCGAGATGACTATTGGCGAGATCGACGCCCTGTGCGCCCGCTTCCGCATTTCCGGCCTGCCGGTCGTGGATAAGGACGGCACCTTGCTGGGCATTTGCACCAATCGCGATATGCGTTTCGAGCCGGACTTTGATCGCAAGGTCAGCGATGTCATGACCGCGATGCCGCTCGTCGTCGCGCGCGAGGGCGTGTCCAAGGAGGAGGCCTTGGAGCTACTGTCGGCCAATAAGGTAGAAAAGCTGCCGATCGTTGATGCCAATAACAAGCTCATTGGCCTTATTACCGTCAAGGACTTCGTCAAATCCGAGCAGTACCCCAACGCCTCCAAGGATGCTTCCGGCCGCTTGCTGGTTGCCGCGGGCATTGGTACCGGCGAGGAGTCCTATCAGCGCGCCGCCGCGCTTGTCGATGCCGGCGTTGACGCCCTCGTCGTCGACTCCGCCCACGCCCACAACAACCGCGTGCTCGAGATGGTCTCCCGCGTGAAGAAGGACTTTGGCGACAAGGTCGATGTCATCGGCGGCAACCTCGCCACCCGCGAGGCCGCCCAGGCGATGATCGACGCCGGCGCGGATGCCATCAAGGTTGGCATCGGCCCTGGCTCCATCTGCACCACCCGCGTCGTCGCTGGCGTCGGCGCGCCGCAGATCACCGCGCTGATGGAAGCCGCAGCCGTCGCCGCCCCCGCGGGCGTGCCGGTCATCGGCGATGGCGGCATGCAGTACTCCGGTGACATCGCCAAGGCGCTGGCCGCCGGTGCCGATACCGTCATGCTGGGCTCTATGTTCGCCGGCACCACCGAGGCGCCCGGTGACATCGTGGTGTACCAGGGCAAGCAGTACAAGCGCTACCGCGGCATGGGCTCCATGGGCGCCATGCAGGGTCGCGGGCTTTCCGGCGAAAAGCGCTCCTACTCCAAGGACCGCTACTTCCAGGCCGACGTACGCAGCGAGGACAAGCTGGTGCCAGAAGGCGTGGAGGGGCGCGTGCCCTTCCGCGGCGAGATCGATGCCATCGTGCACCAAATCATCGGCGGCCTGCGCGCGGCCATGGGCTACACCGGCTCGGCCACCCTAGATGAGCTCAAGACCAAGCGATTTGTCCAGATCACCGCCGCGGGCCTGAAGGAATCCCACCCGCACCACCTGCAGCAAATCGCCGAAGCCCCGAACTACCGCTAGGACAAACATGCGTGAATACGCCGAAATCGGCATCGGCCGCGAGGCCCGCCGCACCTTTGATTTAGACCAGGTCTCCATCGTTCCCCAGCGCCGCACGCGCTCGTCCAAGGACGTGGACACCACTTGGAATATCGATGCCTATACCTTCGATACCCCCTTCGTTTCGCACCCCACCGATGCACTCGCCACGCCCGAGTTCGTCATCGAGATGGGCAAGCAGGGCGGGCTCGGCGTCATCAACGCCGAAGGACTGTGGGGCCGCCACGAGGACCTTGAGGGTGCCTTGGCGCGCATCTATTCCCAGCCGGGCGATAATTCCACCATTCAGGAATTGCACGCCGCCCCGCTTGACGATGCCCTCCTTGCCTCCCGCATTGCCCAAGTGCGCGAGTCCGGTGTGACCGTCGCCGTGCGCGTTTCGCCCCAAAACGCCCGCGAGATGGCGCCCAAGGCTATCGCCGCTGGGGCCGAGCTACTGTTCATCCAGGGCACGCTGCTGTCCGCGGAGCACGTCGCCACCGGCGGCGAGCCTCTTAACCTGAAGGAATTCATCGGCTCGCTCGAAGTGCCCGTCATCGCCGGTGGCGTGGCCGACTACACCACGGCGCTGCACCTGATGCGCACCGGGGCGGCTGGCGTCATCGTGGGTGCGGGCGTGACGACCAACGCGGAAACCGTCGGCATCGATACCGCTATGGCCACCGCCATTGCCGATGCCGCCGCGGCCCGCCGCGATTACCTCGACGAGACCGAAGGCCGCTACGTGCACATCATTGCGGATGCGGAATTCGATAACTCCGGGACCATCGCCAAGGCCTTCGCCTGCGGTGCCGATAGCGTCGCGCTCGGCCCCCTTCTTGCCCAGGCCCGAGAGGCAGGCGGTAGGGGATGGTACTGGCCGGCTACCGCAGGCCATCCGCGGTTCCCGCGCGGATACGCGCAGTTCGCCGGCGTCGATACCGACCTCGATGTGGATTTTCTTGCCGCAGGCGACGCCGCACCCGCGGCTGCGCCGAGCCTGGAAACCGTGCTGCACGGCCCATCCAGCGAACCATTCGGCCGCACCAACCTCGTGGGTGCGCTGCGGCGTGCCCTCGCAAAGTGTGGGTACACCGACCTGAAGTCGTTCCAGAAGGTCGAGCTCGCGGTTCGCTATTAAGTAGCGCGCTGCGTGCGGCGCGCCTCGCATCGTGCGGGCCCGCGCCGCGCTGCTGCTCCCCCGAATTGCTGCGCCCCTCGCAGCTCACTCCCGCGTCCCCTTGCATGGCCCGAGTCACTTGTGCAGCCAGCGCCCCACGGTGCGAAAGCCGCCGCAATGCCCCACATGGGCAAGCGCTTCCTGGGCCGCGGGGCCTATGGGTTAGACTATGGGGCGTGACTAAGCCAAATACTACCCCGCGCCCAGTCCTCGTCGTGGATTTTGGCGCTCAGTACGCGCAGCTCATTGCCCGCCGCGTGCGCGAGGCCAAAATCTACTCCGAGGTTGTTTCCAACTCCGCCTCCATCGAGGAAATCAAAGCCAAGGACCCCGCCGCGCTCATTTTGTCCGGCGGCCCGTCGTCCGTCTATGCCGACGGCGCCCCAGCGCTCAAACCTGAGCTGCTAGAGCTTGGCGTTCCGGTCTTCGGCATTTGCTACGGCTTCCAGGCCATGAACCACATCCTCGGCGGTACCGTATCGTCTACCGGTGAGCGTGAATATGGCCGCACCGATATCGACGTCAAGGGCGGCATCCTGCACGAGGGCCTCGAGCCCACGCACAAGGTATGGATGTCCCACGGCGACGCCGTCTCCGCCGCCCCCGAGGGCTTCGACGTAACCGCAACCTCCGCCGGCGCCCCAGTCGCCGCGATGGAGTGCCCGGCCAAGCAGATGGCCGGCGTGCAGTACCACCCCGAGGTGTTGCACTCGCCACACGGCCAAGAAGTGCTCACCCGCTTCCTCACGGAGATCGCCGGTCTGGAGCAGAACTGGACCGCCGATAATATCGCCGAGCAGCTCATCGCGGATATCCGCGCCCAAGTAGGCGAGGAAGGCCGCGCTATTTGTGGCCTGTCTGGCGGCGTGGACTCTGCCGTGGCTGCGGCCTTGGTGCAGCGCGCCATCGGTGATCGCCTGACCTGTGTCTTCGTCGACCACGGCCTGCTGCGCGCGGGCGAGCGCGAGCAGGTTGAAACTGACTTCGTGGCCTCGACCGGCGCCAAGCTGGTTACCGCCGACGAGCGTTCGGCCTTCCTCAAGAAGCTGGCGGGCGTTAGCGACCCAGAGGAAAAGCGCAAGGCCATCGGCGCGGAGTTCATCCGCTCCTTCGAGCGCGCCGTGGCCGGCGTGCTTGCCGATGCCCCCGCCGGCTCCACCGTCGACTACCTCGTCCAAGGCACCTTGTACCCGGACGTCGTCGAATCCGGCGGCGGCGACGGCACCGCCAATATTAAGTCGCACCACAACGTCGGCGGCCTGCCGGATGACGTCGAGTTCGAGCTCGTGGAGCCGCTGCGCCTGCTCTTTAAGGACGAGGTGCGCGCGGTGGGCCGCGAGTTGGGCCTGCCGGAAGAGATCGTCGGCCGCCAGCCCTTCCCGGGCCCGGGCCTAGGCATCCGCATCATCGGCGAGGTTACCGAGGATCGCCTCGAGACCCTGCGCCAAGCGGATCTGATTGCCCGCACCGAGCTGACCAACGCCGGCTTGGACGAGCAGATTTGGCAGTGCCCAGTCGTGCTGCTTGCCGATGTCCGCTCCGTCGGCGTCCAAGGCGATGGCCGCACCTACGGTCACCCCATTGTGCTGCGCCCGGTATCTTCCGAGGACGCCATGACCGCGGACTGGACCCGCTTGCCCTATGACGTGCTAGAGAAGATCTCCACCCGCATCACCAACGAGGTTAAAGACGTCAACCGCGTGGTCTTGGATTGCACCTCCAAGCCACCGGGAACCATCGAGTGGGAGTAAAACCCACAAAACGGCATGCGTAGAAGGCGCTCAGTACTTGAGCGCCTTTTCGCATACCTGCGGCTAGTTGCGGGGTGTCACCGGTGGCCGCCAGACGATGCGACCGCCCACCCTTTCTAGCCGCCCGCGCCGGGGCGGGGCATTGGGATCGTCGTCGTTGATGCCGTTGTGGTAAGCACAGCACACGACGAGGTTGTTCATATTGGTCTCCCCACCGCGGCTCCAGGCGGTGAGGTGGTGGATCTGGGATAAATCGGCCGGCTGATTGCATCCGGGCCAGGCGCAGCGCGGATTTTCCGCGGCCGCCATCATCCTCTGCTTATCGGTGGCCACGCGTGCCGTACGGTAGAGGTTGACCGGCCCTTCCACCGGATGCACGAGGGTGACATAGCCCGTTTCACCGTCACCGCTGCCGCTGCCGCTGGGGCCGGGGGCGGAATAGCCAGCATCGTTAAGCACGCGGCGCAGGTACTCGGTACCGGACATGGTCGCACCATTGGTGAGATCGAGCTGCACGTCGTCGCCGTGGCCATCGCGAATGCGAATGAATTTCTCTAGCGGCACGACGGCGTTAGTGACCACCGTGGAGCGCGCGGCGCTGCCGGCACCGAAGAAGATATCTTCCACCGCCTGCAGCGGCTTTTTATCGGCGGCCGTAATCGCGCCCTGCAGGTCCGCAATGAAGCGGGAGGTACCCGTTATGGCGAGCGTCCAGTAGTCATTGGGGCGCCGGTAGGTGCGCACGCCGGGGCTGACCGTGGACTTTTTCATTTCGCGCACCCGGCGCCGGGCGTGTTTGATAATGGCGCTCATCTCCGCGGACATCGCACAGCATTCCGCGCGCAACTCCCACGCCTGCTTCTTGCTGGGCGCGCGGTTAACCACGCGCTCGATGCCGGCGAGGAGGGCAATGGGGTGGGAGTTGGCGCGGGCATCGGCAATGGCGCGGCGCTGCATCCGGCTAAAGGCGGTGCGGCCGTAGTAGCTGTCGCACAAAAGGAGCAGGTCGGCGGCGATGGCATCGGGCGCGCCGCGCTCCATGAGCTCAGACCCAGATAGACCGCGGCACGCGGCGATGATATCCATGCCGGGCGCGAGGGCGGTGAGGTAGGTCTCGAGTGCGTTCATGCCGCCTACGCTAGGGCGGTGTTAGCCCGCGCTCAATCGCTAGGGCAACCGCAAGTGCGCAATCTGTGGATAACCCGGATCCGCAGCGCGAAAACCAGGGGAAATCCTGTGGATAAGTCCCCGCAGTGTCGCATAGGTTAGACAAAGGCCAGCCGGCGCGTGCCATCCACGTGGGGGAAGGCAATAAAACTGACACAGGAGACCGCAACCCACACCAGCGCCGAGCCCCACGCGGGCAGGCCGAGGATGGGCGCGAGCATGATGAGGAGCCATAGAATCATCAGCGGTACTAGCTGCGCGATGGTGGGGATGAGATCGGCATCGTGCCGGTCGGCGTAGGAGCGCATCTCGCGGCGGTAGGGGTGGGCAAAGACCAAGACGAATGCCGCCACGAGGCAGACCGCGGCCCCAGATAGGGTGGCGAAGAAATGGGTGCGGGTGGTCAGCAGCGCGACGGTGGCGCCGAGCAGGATGGAGGATCCGAGGCGCACCCACGGTGGGGTGGGGATGGGGGTTGGATTCTCGCGCATAGCACCGTAGGCCTCGTTCAGGTTCATGCGTTTAAGACTACCATTCGAACATACAGTTGCATGTGTCCGGTTGAGGGTTCATACTGTGTGGGTGAGTCAAACGAACGTTCGCCTAGAAAAAGCGGTGGCGGGGCTGGATAGGCCTGACCGCGTTGCGGTGCTGCGCGCCCGCATGCAGGCGATGGAGCAGGAGGATGAAGACGAGCTGGTAGACACCCTTCCCCAGCTGGCTCGGCTACTTCCCGCAGGTGGGCTCGCCCGGCGGAAGGTGGTCTCCTGCGCGGAGTGTCCCGCGCTCGTGGTGGAGCTCATCTGCCATCTTACGGCCCGCGGGGGCCATGTGGGGATAGTAGGGTGGCCGGATCTTTCTCTCGCACAAGTTGCCGAAATGGGGCAGCTCAACAACGTGGTCACCGTCCCCGATCCGGGCCTGGAGTCATGGGCGGTAACCAGCGTGCTGGCAGAGGGTATGGACCTTATCATCCACCATGGCCCGCCCGGCGAGCTGAGCCCGGCCAAGGCGCGGCCGGTGTGGGCGAAGATCCGCGGCGGGCAGGCCGCGGTGCTGACCGTGGGCGCGCGGCTGCCGGGCACCGCGGTGCGCATTGGGGCGGAGGTGAGTACGTATCGGGGCATTGGCAAGGGCAGCGGGCGCATCCGCGGCGTGGATATCGATCTTGCGGTGGACTCGAAAAAGGGTGTGGCGCGTGGGAGCCTCACCATGGGCGAACCCCGCAGGTTGGAGGCCGTATGAGGGCGGCTGCGGTGTGGTTTCCGGATTGGCCCATCCAGGCGGTTGGGCAGACAGGGCCGGTGCTGGTTGCGCGCAATCATGCGGTGCTGGTCTGCGATAGCGCGGCGCGCCGGGCGGGCATTCGGCGCGGGATGCGCCTGCGCCAGGCCCAGGCGATTTGCCCTGAGGTAAAGGTGGTGGAGGCGAACCCGGATAGGGATGGCGCGGCCTTCGCGGAGATTGCGGCGGGCCTGGATGCCGTGGCCTCGTCCGTGGAAATGCTGCGGCCCGGCCTGGCCATCGTGGACGTGGGGGCGGCGCTGCGCTATCACGGGCCGGAGGCGCTGGAGATGCTTGCCGATGCCACCGCGCACGCCGGTTTTGATTCCACCCTCGGCGTGGCAGACGAGATTGCCACGGCCATCATCGCGGCTCGACATCGCGGGGTAGGCGCGGTGGTGCCGGAGGGCGGGTCCCGGGATTTCTTGGCCGCCCAGCCCGTGAGTGTTTTAGCCGCGGAGGCCGCGCTGGGGTTTTCTGCGGAGTTTGTGGCCCAGCTGCAGAAATTGGGCGTGCGCCGGCTGGGTGATGTGGCGGCGCTGCCGTTTAAGCAGGTGGTTACCCGGTTTGGGCAGCAGGGCAAGCGCGCGCACGAGGTGGCGCACGCGCGGGCGGACCAACGCGTGTCCCCGGAAATGGCGCGGCCCGATCTGTCCGTGAGCAGTGAGCAATCCATCGAGCGCGTGGATGCGGCGGCATTCGTGGCCCGGCAATTGGCCGCGCAGCTGCACGTGCGGTTGGCGGAGGCGGAAGTGGTGTGCATGCGCCTGCGCGTGGTGGCGGAGCTGGCCACTGGTGAAACTGTGGCCCGGGTATGGCGCACGCACGAGGCGCTCACGGAGCAGGCGACCGCGGACCGGGTGCGCTGGCAGCTGGATGGGTGGCTTACGGCGGCGCGGTCGAGCGGCAAGGACGGCGCCGCGATCGTGCGGCTGGTGCTCGAACCGGTGGAGGTGGCTAGGCCGCAGGCCGATGGCCTCTGGGGCGGGGATGCCTCACAGGAACAGGTCAAGCGGGTAATTTCGCGCGTGCAATCGCAGCTGGGCATAGATCGCGTCTTGCAGCCGCGGGCCGCCGGTGGCCGTGGGGTGGCCGAGCGCATCGAGTACGTTCCCTACGGGGAGCAGCGCGATGCCACGCCACAAGGCAGCTGGCCAGGCAGGATCCCCGCGCCGCTTCCCGCGCGCCTAGGCGGCGGGCCGAACCATCCGGCCGCGCGCATTCGGCTTATCGATGCCGCCGCGCGGGACGTCATCGTCACCGCCGAGGCCCTCCTATCCTCTGTGCCCGTGGCGCTCGGGTGGGGCGCGCACCGCTACCGCGTCATTGGCTGGGCTGGCCCGTGGCCGGTGGATACGCAGTGGTGGACCGAAAAGCCACAGCACGCGGCGCGGCTACAAATTGTGGGCCAAGCTGAGCGGGAGCAACGCCAGCGCGCCTGGCTCTTGGTGTGGTCAGAGGGGCGCTGGCGCGTGGAGGCGACGTATTAGGAGCGAATATCTACCACGAGGCGCGTGGGATTTTCTAGCACCTGTACGGAATAAGGCTTGCGCTGGTTCATGCCGATGACAAACTGGCTGCGGCCCTCATAGGTGCGGCCGTTGACCACTTGGGTAATAACGCCACCGGCGGGGGCGTCGACGACGCCGATGCGCGGCTCGTCGATGCCGGCCTCAAACGGATAGACCACGCCGTCGATATTGACATTGAGCGCGGTATCGCCGGCGTAGTTAATGGGTTGGCCAGAGCCTTGCTGCTTGGGATTATCGGCGTAATCCACGAACCATCCTGGGGAACCCTCGCCCTCGAGCTCGAAAACGGCGCGCTCGAAACCATCGTGCTGGCCCACGCGCACCTTGGTCACCACGAGTTCTGAGGGGGCCTCAGGGCGCAGCGTTTTCATGCTCATATCCGCCTCACCCAGAGGGTTGATGTGCGAGTTTCCCACAGAGGCCGCCATGGTGGTGTCATCCGCTGATTCGGTGCTGCAGCCGGTGAGGAAGGCTGCGGCGGCAAGCAGGAGTGAGAGGCGGGCTTTATACATGACCACTAGAGTATAATTTCTAGTAATTACTGCCTAGCGTTGGGGCAGATCTTGACCGAATTGTTGCCAAATATGTGAGCTGAGTTGCAGACAGGTTAGGCTAGGGTACATGACCGATTTCTGTTCAGATTACCAGGTGGAACCGCTGCCCGGCACGGCGAAAAAAGAGTCCGTGTTTGTCCTCTTTGAGTGGCCCGGCGGCTGGTCGCGCGATGTGCTTGATGGCGATACTTTTGGCCCGGAGCTCACGGCCGAGCTGAAGGAAAAGCTCAAGGGTCAGGCCGGGCTGCAATTGATTCGCCGCCCCGGCCGCGATGGCCGCCAAATCGGCACCATGCACCGGTGCTACCTGGTGTGGGCCGAGCAGGGCGTGATGGAATTGGTCCTTTTGACCGGCCCGGAAAAGATCCTGGATTTGGATCTCACCGCGCCGGGCCGCAATGGGGGAGGAATCCTCGATACGCCGCTGGTTTTGGTGTGCACCCATGCTAAGCGCGATAAGTGCTGCGCCGTGAAGGGCCGGCCGCTCGCCGCGGAGCTGGTGGAGGATTACCCGGATTTGGTGTGGGAGACCTCGCACACGAAGGGGCACCGCTTCGCGCCCTCGGTCATGCTCATGCCCTGGGGGTATTCCTTTGGCCGGATGAATAAGGAAGCCGCCGCGCAGATGATTGCGGCGGCGGCGGAAGGAAAGTATTTCTACCCGGTCAATCGCGGGCGCGGCATCTTCGGCCCGCGCGGCCAGGTGGCGGAGTTGGCAGTAGCGCGCGAGCTTATCGATGCCTCCGAGGATCTCTACTACGGCCAGCTCCACGCAGAAGACGCGAAGCAGGGCACGGTGGTCACGCATGCCGATGGCCGGCGGTGGAGCGTGACGCTCGAGCAGCGCGCCGTGGAAGGAGTGGTCTCGTCCTGCGGCGACGCGCCCAAGACCGGCAAGGCGCTTGTGGCCACGGGCGTGGAGCTTATTAGCGGCGCATAACCTTGGAGGAGAGCCAGTTGCCAAAGAACTGCGCGGCCTGCACCAGCACGATGATAATAAGCGTGGCCACGACGGTAACTTCCCATTCGAAGGCGCGGTAGCCGTAGACGATGGCGAAGTCACCCAGTCCGCCGCCGCCGACGTAGCCGGCCATGGCGGACATATCCACGATGGCGATAAACAGGAAGGTATAGCCCAGAATCAGCGGGCCGAGGGCCTCCGGGATAATCACGGAGGTAATGATCTTCCACGGTGAAGCGCCCATGGCGCGGGCGGCCTCGATAACGCCTGGGTCGATGGCCACGAGGTTTTGTTCCACCACGCGCGCCACGGAGAACGTGGCGGCGATGACCATCACGAAGGTGGCCGGTTCGCGGCCGATGGACCCGCCCATCACGGCGACGGTGAGCGGCTGCGCAAACGCCAGCAAAATAATAAACGGGATGGGGCGAACGAAGTTCACCAGCAGGTTGACCACCAGGTAGACGGCCTTATTTTGCAGGATGCCGCCCGGGCGGGCGGTGTAGAGCAAAATGCCGAGCCCTAGGCCCAGAATGCCGGCGACGACGAGGGTGGTCGAGACCATGATGAGGGTGTCGACGATGGCATCGACAAGCGATCCGCCTAAGCGGTCCCAGTCGGCGGCGGCGAGATAGTTGACGTTCATCGTTCAATCTCCTCAATTTGAGTGGTGGCAGATAGGGCGCGGTAGAACTCTTCGATGGCGGCATCGTCGCCGCTCAAGCGCACGGTGAGCTTGCCAAAGGAGTGCTGCTGCAAGGTGGTAATACCGCCGTGGACGACGGCGATGGATACGCCAGCATCCTTCAGCTTGGCCGCGGCGCCGAAAAAGCCCGATTCCTCGGTCAGGTTGATGGTAAACAGGCGGCCTTCGTGGGCGAGCAGGTCATCGGTTTCCACCACGTCGGGCTCATTGCGCAGCGATGTGGCGACGAACTTGGCGGCCACGGCGGTCTGGGGATTGGAAAAGACCTGGTAGACACTGCCTTGTTCCACGACGTGGCCATTTTCCATCACCGCAACCTTATCCGCGATGGAGCGCACGACCTCCATTTCGTGGGTGATGACCACGATGGTGATGCCGAGCTCCTTATTTACCCGGCGCAGCAGGTCAAGGACTTCCTGCGTGGTGGTGGGGTCGAGGGCGGACGTGGCTTCGTCGGCAAGCAGCAGCGACGGATTCGTGGCCAGGGCGCGCGCGATGCCCACGCGCTGCTTCTGGCCGCCGGAAAGCTGCTCCGGGTAGCTTTTCCCCTTATCTCCCAGGCCAACAAAATCCAGCAGCTCCTGCACGCGCTGTTGGCGCTCGCGCTTGCCGATGCCCTGCAGCTGCAGCGGGTACTCAATATTGCCCGCCGCAGTGCGGGAGTTCATGAGGTTAAACTGCTGGAAGATCATGCCGATATTGCGGCGGATGCCGCGCAGCTTCTTTTCGGACATGCCGACGATATTCTGGCCATCGAGCAGCAATTCGCCGGAGGTGGGCGTATCCAGGCCGTTGATCATGCGGACCAGGGTGGATTTGCCGGCGCCGGAGTAGCCGATGATGCCGATGATTTCGCCGGAATCGACGGTCAAGGAGACATCGTCAAGAGCTTTGACCTTGGCCTTTTTCTGCTGGAAGACCTTGGTGATATTGCGGAACTCGATGCGAGTGCCGTTCTGGGTGGAATCTGCCACGGGTTGCGTCCTTAGTGAGGAAGTGCCAAACCCCGCCGGGGTGAAAACCGGCGGGGTAGAAGGCAAGGGTGATTAGTCCAAATCTGCTTCGAGCTTGTCCAGGATTTCCTGGAGTTCTTCTGGGGTGCGCTCGACCTCGACGGAGGTGCCTGCGGAGTCCTCGTCGACGCCCTTTTGTACCGCATCGGAGTGCCAGAGCTCGGCGAGTTTCTTGATGTCCTCGTTATCGGCGTCTTCCTCGCGAACGGCGAAGACGTTGATATAAGGCTCTGCCTCCTCGGAGTTCGGGTCATCCTGGAAGACGGCGGTGGCCGGGTCGATGCCGGCGCGCTCCAGGAAGGAGTTATTGATAATCGCCGGGGTGCCCTCGCCGTGCGCGGATGGGGTCTGGGCTGCATCGACCGGCACGACCTTGACCTTGGACTTCTTCTCATCGATGTCCAGCGGGGTCGGGGTGATAAGCCCGTCCTTCTTCAAGGTGATAAGGCCAGCCTGGACCAGCACGTTGATGGCGCGGCCCTGGTTGGTGGAGTCATTCGGAATGGCAACTTCTTCGCCCTCGATGCCGTCGAGGGAGTCGTGGCCCTTCCAGAACAGCGCCAGCGGCACGATTTCGGTGGCGACGATGGGCACCAGGTTGGTGCCGTTGCCGTGGTTGTACTCGGCCAGGAACTTCAGGTGCTGGAAGTTATTGGTATCCAGCTCGCCCTGGTTCAGGGCCTGGTTCGGGGTGTTGTAATCCGAGAAGGACTTGATGTCGATGTCGTAGCCGGCGTCCTTGGCTTCTTGCTCAAAGGCAACCCAGGCCTGCTTTGCATCATCGGTGGTGCCAACGGTGATGGTCTTGTCATCATCTGCGTCGGAGGAGCAGGCCACGAGGCTGGTGGCGGCGACGGTAACGGCGGCGGTAGCGGCCGCTGCGCGACGAATCTGCATGAGGTCCCCTTACATGTAGGAGTTGAAATAAATTGACCGTTTAGCAATCTAGCAATAAGCGAACCGCTTTGTCTATTGAACGTGTCTCATTGCGTCGGGTTGTATAGAACACTAATTCGACACTACCCTGTGAAGGGTGAAATTTAATGGTGGAAAGGCGCTGCCGTGGTCGCGTTTAGAAAGGATACTATCCGGCAAGGACACTGCCGCGCCCGTCGCCGTACATCACCTTGGCGGCGGCGATGAGCCTGTCCAGCGTGGGCACTCCGCCGTGCCCTTTGCGGAGCTGCACGCGGTAAGCTCCTATAGCTTTCTTGACGGTGCCGCCGAGCCGGAAGAGCTGGTCGCCCGCGCCCTAGAGCTTGGCCTCGAGGGGTTGGCCGTCGTGGATCGGGACGGCTTCTACGGCCTGATGAAATTCGCGGAAGCCGCAGCTAAGGCGGGCCTTCCGGCCGTGTACGGCGCAGAGCTTTCCCTCGCGGAAGCCCCGGTGACCGTGCTCGCGCGCACGCCGGAAGGTTATCGCCGCCTCTCGCGCCTTATCGCCCGCGCGCGGATGGACGCCGGTGAGAAGGGGGGTGTCGCGTACCCGCCCCTAGACGCCGTGGCGCGCGAGCTGGAGGAAGAGTGCTTTTTCCTGCTGGGGTGGGAGGCTATGCAAAAAATCGATCACGTTCTCGAAAGAATAAAAATAGACAGCATAGTTCTCGAATATGCGTGCACAATGTCTCCCGAAGATGCGGATCACCACGGTTTTCTGGATAAGTACAATAATCTCCGCGCCATCGCAACCGCTCGACCTGCGGCAGCAACGCGCGACCAGGTAAGGCTCGCCGCTGCCAAACGCGCCTTGGCGCATCGCCAATCCTTAGAGGAAGCCGCACCGGATGCCCACCCGATGGGCGCAGGCTGGATGCGCTCCGGCGAGCAGATGGCCCAGTTGCTCCCAGGCCGGCCCGAGCTTATCGCCGAAACCGTCCGCCTTGCCCGCGAGTGCTCCTTTACCTGGGGTACACTTGCGCCCAACCTGCCGGACTTTGTCGTCCCAGAGGGGCATACCGAGATGAGCTGGCTCGAGCACGAGGTGTGGCGGCGCGGTAAAAAGCGCTACGCCTCGCGCCCGCCCGAAATACAGGCCAGGGCGAAAAAGCAGATGCGGCACGAGCTGGGCATCATCAAGCAGCTGGGCTTTCCGGGCTACTTCCTCATCGTCTGCGACCTGGTGGATTTTTGCCGCCAGGAAAATATCCTGTGCCAGGGGCGCGGCTCCGCGGCCAATTCCGCCGTCTGTTTCGCGCTGGGCATTACCAACGCCGAGCCCATTTCCGCGCAGCTGCTCTTCGAGCGCTTCCTATCGCCGGATCGCGATGGCCCGCCCGATATCGACATCGACATCGAATCCGGCCGGCGCGAGGAGGTCATCCAGTACGTCTACCGCACCCACGGTCGCGACCGCGCAGCACAGGTGGCCAACGTTATTACCTACCGCCGCAAGGGGGCTACCCGCGACGCCGCCCGCGCGCTGGGCTATCCGCAGGGCTCGGCCGATGCGTGGTCGAAGGGCATAACCGAGCCGCCTGCCGATGTCTCCTTACTCGCCGAGCAATTCCTCGACCAGCCGCGCCACCTCGGCATCCACTCCGGCGGCATGGTTTTATGCGACCGGCCGATCGCGGACGTGGTGCCGATGGAATGGGCCCGCATGGAAGGCCGCTCCGTGCTGCAATGGGATAAGGACGATTGCGCCGCCGCCGGGCTGGTGAAATTCGACCTGCTTGGCCTCGGCATGCTGGAGGCGCTGCACCACATGATCGATGCCGTGCGCGCCACCACCGGCCGCGAGGTGCGCCTGTGGGAGCTCGACCTAGCCGAGCCCGAGGTCTATGACATGCTCTGCCGCGCCGATGCCGTCGGCGTCTTCCAAGTGGAGTCCCGCGCGCAGCTGGCCACGCTGCCGCGGCTCAAACCGCGTTGCTTCTTCGACCTCGTGGTGGAGGTCGCGCTCATTCGCCCCGGCCCCATCCAGGGCGGTTCCGTGCACCCCTACCTGCGCCGGCGCGATGGCCTCGAGCCCGTGACCTATGACCACCCGGTGCTGGAGAAATCGCTGGGCAAGACCCTGGGCATCCCGCTTTTTCAAGAGCAGCTGATGCAGATTGCGGTGGATGCCGCCGGTTTTACCGGCGCCGAGGCCGATGACCTGCGCCGCGCCATGGGCTCGAAGCGCTCGCCCACCAAGATGGCCGCGCTGCGCAGCCACTTTTTCGAGGGCTTGCGCGCCACCAACGGCATCGACGGTGAGGTCGCGGAGAAGCTCTGGGCCAAGATCACCGCCTTTGCCGCCTACGGTTTCCCGGAATCGCATTCGCAGTCCTTCGCCTCGCTGGTGTATTTTTCCGCATGGTTCAAGCATCACTACCCGGCGGAGTTCTGCGTGGGCTTGTTGCGCGCGCAGCCCATGGGCTTTTATTCGCCGCAGTCGCTCATTCAAGACGCCCGGCGCCACGGCGTGCGCGTGCTGCCAGTGAGCATCAACGACTCCGGCGCGCAGGCCAGGGCGCTGCCGACCGGCGAAATCCGGTTGGGTCTCAACCTCATCAAAGGTCTGGGGGATAAGGCCGCCGAGCGCGTGGAGGCCGCCGCGCCCTTTAACAGCGTCTCCGATCTGTCGCGCCGCGCGGATCTCAGCGTGGAGCAGGTGGAGGCGCTGGCCACGGCGGGGGCGCTGGAGTGCTTGGGGTTGGAACGCCGCCAAGCGCTTTGGCAGGCTGGCGTCGCCGCCACCGAGCGCGAGGGCATGTTGCCCGGCACCTCCGCGCTCGCCTCGCCGCACCTGCCTGGCATGTCGGCCTTCGAGCTGATGGCTACCGATGTCGCCGCCACCGGCGTCACCCACGATAAGCAGCCTATGGAGTTAGTTAGGGCCGCGCTTGGCGATGTCCTGCCTTCCTCCCACCTTCCCCACGTCCCCGATGGCACCCGCGTGCGCATCGCCGGCCTCATTACGCACCGCCAGCGCCCGCGCACCGCCTCCGGCCTGACCTTTTTGGGTGTGGAGGACGAAACCGGCCTGATGAACGTGATGGTCTCGCCCGGGCTGTGGTCCCGCCAGAAGGTGCTCGCCCGCACCGCTCGCGCGCTTATCATCCGCGGCATCGTGCAAAATGCCACCGGCGCGGTAAGCGTGGTTGCAGACAAGCTCGAGCCGCTGGATTTTGGCGATTTCCTCTCGCGCGGCTCCCGCGATTTCCGTTAGTTTTCTCCGCATCGAAGCCCAAAAGCGGTGGCTAGGCCGAGAAAACATCGCCGGCTAGTACTAAGCGCCTGCGGTGAGTTAGTTATCCATTAGGAGTTCTTCCTATAGATTTCCGTGGACATAGGTCAAAGTACTGCATAAACCCAACACTTTGACAAGGTTTTCTATTCCACTTCGAAGATATCGCCCGGCTGGCAGTCCAACGCCGCACACAGTGCCGCAAGGGTGTTAAAGCGCACGGCTTTGGCGCGATTATTCTTCAGGACGGACAGGTTAACTGGCGTGATACCTACCTCTTTGGCGAGCGCCGCTCCGGTAATACCGCGCTCCTCCATTATCCGGTCGAGGTGGCAGATCACCTGGGGTTCTTGCGCCTCAGACAAGGCCTTCGACCTCCTCTTCGAGCTTGCTGCCGCGTTTGATGGCAACTGAGAAGAGCTGGAGGGTGCAGACAAAAAGGTAGGGCAGCGCGAGCTCGCCTAATGAGGATCCGCTCTGGTTGGCCCACCAGTCAATTTCGAGCTGCGAGGAAGCCCAGTTATTGCCCATACCTTCGAGTGGGAAGCGTCCGATAAACCAGACAAGGATTCCGATGGTCATTCCGTTAAGGAAGCGGATGTTTTTCGTATTGAAAACCTGTCCACGAAGCATTGGTTTGACCAAACGGTAGGCGAAGAACGCGATAATCAAGATTCCTGCAATCTTGACGACGAGCCCCGCAGTGAGCATCCAGAATGGCCCGCCGTCGAGGTTGTGCTTGCTTAGGCCTTCCGGGATGGCCGCACTCAGCGCGGTGGAAAAGCGTCCGGTGACAAGGTCGCGCAGGTAGGTGGGGCCGAGGATGATAATGGTGAACAGGCAGAGGGTGGCCGCCGCGGTAATTTCGCGGCGCTCAGTTTGGGAGGTGGGCTGTGGGGTGGTCATGACAATCCTTTCCGTCGACTCCTTATCGACTTTCGATGTTGTCGTAATTCGATAATATCGATTAACGATAAGTTGCGCAAGGGTGCGAGTCCGATTGCTACTGTCAATAGCTATGAGCGAAGAAATGAACCCCGTCTCGCCGCGTTTGGTTAAGGTGCGCTACATCCGCCACCTGGGCTGGACGATTATCTTCGCTGCGGCGGCCGCAGCAGCAGGGTACTGGTGGACCCCGTGGTTTTACTGGGCGGCGGGGCTCTTCGCCGTCCTCTTTTTCTGGCTGCTCTGGCTCATCCCGGCCCAGGTGCGCCGCATGGGCTGGTGCGAAACCGACGATGAGCTGCTCATTACGCGCGGCAAGCTGTGGCATTCTTTCACCGTCGTTCCCTACGGCCGCATCCAGTTCGTGGACGTGACCGCCGGCCCCCTCGAGCGCGCCTTCGGGCTCAAGGAGCTGCAGCTGCACACCGCCTCCGCAACCACGGACGCCACGGTGAGGGGTTTGGACGCCCCGCTTGCCGATGCCCTCCGCACCCGCCTCACCCACCACGCCCGCGAACGGATGAGCGGGCTATGAGGTACCACCGCGTCCACCGCTTGACCCCGCTGCTGCGGCTGTGGTCGGTCATCCTGGCCGTCATCGCAGCATTTGCCTTAAACGTCAATATGGAGGCGCTGCGCGGAATCTTTGCCTTCGTTACCGGCGAACACAGCGCGTCAGACCTGCGCGATATTGGCCTCGCGCTGGCCGGGTTCATCGCAGTGTGCGCGGTGGTCTGGCTCGTCTCCGGCGTGTGGTGGCGCCAGATGGGCTACCAGCTGGGCGAGGAGGAACTCACCTTGCGCCGCGGGGTTATTTCGAAGCAGCAGCGCACGGCGCGCTATGACCGCACGCAGGCGGTAGACGTCGTCGAGCCCGTCATCGCCCGCCTCTTCCGGCTCGCGGCCGTGCGCGTGGAAACGGCCGGAGGGCAGTCGTCCGCCATCGAAATCGCCTTCCTGACAAAGCGCGATGCCGAGGCCCTGCGCGCCGAAATCCTCTCCCGCGTCCACGGTAAGCCGCGGGAGCGGCCAGCTGAGGAACGGCCGACTGAGGAGCAGTCGGCCGAAGAAGAGGACAACGTCCTCATCCCCGAAATCCCCATCGCGCGTTCCCTGGCCGCGGCCGCCTTGCACGCGTCCACGATCGTCCTGCTTGCGGCCCTCGTCTTCCTCGTGGTCACGCCGATGTCCCTGACCATCACGCTGCCCATCCTTTTGGCTACTGTCCCGCGCGCCTGGAACGTGATTGACTTCTCATGGCGCTATACCGCCAGTCTTGATGATGGCGTGCTCAATATCACCTACGGCCTAGCCGATCGCCGCCGCCAAAACATCCGCCTCGAGCGTATCCACGCCGTCCAGGTCACCCAGCCGTTCCTGTGGCGGCCCTTCGACTGGTACGAAACGCGCGTGTCGGTCGCCGGCTACGGTGGCACGGCCAGCGGCGAGGGATCGGGGTCGACGCGGATCGTGCCCGTCGGCAAGCGCGAGCAAGCCCGGCAATTCCTGCCCGCCGATGCCGCCCCGACCTACGCTTCGCCCGCGCGCGCCAAATGGGTCTCGCCCATCGATTACCGGCAGCAAACCGTCGCGCTGGCCGGCGACTACGTCATCGTGCGGGCCGGCCGCTTCAACCGCCTCGTCCAGGCCATCGAGCTGCGCCACATCCAGGAACTCACCCTGCGCCGCGGCCCGATTTCCCAGCTATTCGGCCTGGCCACGGTGGAGCTCGACCTCGTACAGGGGCCCGTCAAGATGGCGGCGCGCAACCTCGCGCTTGCCGATGCTCACGCGCTGCTTAACCGCCTGCGCTCCCGCGACCTGCCAGAACTTACACCGCTCCCTTAAAACCCAGCTGGCGCCAAGCCTCAAAGACCGCGGTTGATGCGGAGTTGGAGAGGTTCATCGAGCGCCTGGCCGGGACCATCGGAATGCGCACCTGATCGGTGATGCGCGGATGGTTGACATGCTCATCCGGCAGGCCGGTCGGCTCCGTGCCAAAGAGCAGCACGTCGCCCTCCTGGTACTCCACGTCCGTAAACCACTTATCCGTATGCGTGGTAAACGCGAAAACGCGCGCGCCGGGCAGCGCCTCCATGCACGCGTCGAAATCCTTATGAATCTGCACATCCGCCAGGTCGTGATAGTCCAGCCCGGCGCGCTTTAGGTGCTTATCGTCAAAGTTAAACCCCAGCGGCTCAATCAGGTGCAGGCTCGCGCCCGTTACCGCCGCGGTGCGAATGGCATTGCCGGTATTGGTGGGAATGACGGGATTATCAAAGACGATGTGCAGCTGGCTCATGCCTTCAGTCTAGGATGGGGGCTATGAGCGCTACCAAACTAGATGGCACCTTGTACCGTGACGAGATTTTTGCGGACCTCGCCGAGCGCGTGGCCGCCCTGAAGGATAAGGGTATAACCCCTGGCCTGGCCACCGTTCTGGTGGGTGAGGACCCAGGCTCCCAGTCCTATGTAAAGATGAAGCACCGCGATTGCGAAAAGCTGGGTATTAATTCCATTCGCAAGGACCTGCCGGCGGATATTTCGCAGGAGGAGCTCGAGGCGGTCATCGATGAGCTCAATGCAGATGACGCCTGCACCGGCTACATCGTCCAGCTCCCGCTGCCCAAGCACCTGGATGAAAACGCCATCCTCGAGCGCATTGATCCGGAAAAAGACGCCGATGGCCTCCACCCGGTCAACCTGGGCAAGCTCGTGTTAAACGAGGAAGCCCCGCTGCCGTGCACCCCGAATGGCTGCCTGCACCTGCTGCGCCGCTTCGGCGTGGAGCTGAACGGCGCCAAGACCGTCGTCATCGGCCGCGGCGTGACCGTCGGTCGCCCCATTGGCTTGATGCTGACCCGCCGCAGCGAGAACTCTACGGTCACCCTGTGCCACACCGGCACGAAGGACCTCGCCGCCGAAACCCGCAATGCCGATATCGTCATCGCCGCCGCCGGCCAGCCACACATGCTCACCGCGGACATGATTAAGGAAGGCGCCGCGCTTCTCGATGTCGGCGTGTCCCGCGTCGACGGCAAGCTCACCGGCGATATCGCCCCCGATTGCTGGGATAAGGCCGGATACGTCTCGCCCAATCCAGGCGGCGTCGGACCGCTCACGCGCGCCTTTTTGGTACGCAACATCGTTGAGCGCGCGGAAAAGCTGGCGTGAATTTAGACAATCCTCACGACGCGCACCTGGCACCGTCCCCGCTGCCTGCTTCCGTGCAGTGGGTGGCCATCGGGCTCTTCATCGCCGGGGTGGCTTTGTCCGGCGGCTACGCCATTTTCGAGTATTGGCGCAGGGCCACCTTCTTGCTCGGGCTCGCGCTGCTGTGGCTGACGGTGGTGCGCCTGACGTGTGATTCGAGCCGCGTCGGCGTGCTGGCGGTGCGATCGCGCCGCTTCGATGCCACGTTTACCGGCGTCATCGGCGCGCTGATGGCCTTTCTCGCCTACTCCGTGGACGCGCTGGGCAGCTAGTTATCCACAGGTGATTGTTTCAGTATCACCAATCTGCGGCGTGTCGCGTGCTTATCCACAGCCGCAGCACTCTTGGCCTCGCGCCCGCCGCTACCCGCGGTTTAGGCTCGGGGCCATGATTTCGGATTACCTCGCAGCAATCAACTCCCCGATGGCGCTCATCGGGGAGTGCGCTGGGCTATCCGAAGCCGAATTGATAGACCGCGGCTTCAGCGATAAAGAGGCCGCGGAATTCGCGCGCTTGGCGGATACGTATTTTGGCAGGACATCGTTTAGCGCAAAGCAGCGCGCCGCCCGTACCACCGCGCTCCCGCTCGATGCGCTGAAAATCATTGAGGTGCACGCGCAGAAGTTAAAGACCCAGCGCGCGGCGTGGGCCCTGCGCGAGGAGTTGTGCCGGCTCAACGTTTCTACCAGCGAGATAGAAAAGCGCGCCCGCCGCCGCGTCAAGGAGGAGCGCACACAGAAGCGCGCGGAGGGCGTACGGCTTACCCGCCGCACCGATGACCTGTGGACGCTGACCATCACCGCGGAATCGGACTTGGTGGCCGAGATTAATAACCACGTCTCCACCGTGGACGATGCGCGCCGGGTATTTGCAGAGGGTGCGGCTACCTCCACCATCACCACGAACGTGGTCCTCACGCTGGATGACATGGTGAAGGTCACTCACGGCGAGGACGAGGTCACCCTGCAGCTGACCAACGGCGCCACCATCACCGGTGCGCAGCTAGCGGAGCGCGCGCTTGCCGATGCCGGCCTCATCACCCTCATCCACCCCGTCACCGGCCCCGTGAACCTGTACCACACGCGCCGGCTGGCCACCTGGAAGCAGCGGCAGATGGCGATGGCGGAAAATCCGGTGTGCCCGTGGCCCGATTGTCATATTCCGGCCGATGAATGTCAGGTTCACCACCTGCAACCGTGGCTGCTCGGCGGCGAGACCAATGCTGAGAACCTGACCATCGCCTGCAAGTATCACAACGCCGTCAACGACGATGACCCGAATGCCCCGCCCCGTCGTGGGCGCTTAGAGCGCCGCCCGCACGAAGGTATCGTGTGGCGCCCGCCCTGGGCCCGATAAAAACATCGCCGAAGCCAGCGCAGTAAATGCTGCGCCGCTTCGGCGATCCTTGTATAAGTTTCCTTGCCACCCGGCATGCCGCGCGGACCCCGCGACGACAAGCCATGCGCCAAGGCATGCCAGCGCGATGGCCACCCGCGCGCTGCTCATACCCGTCGCGCCGAACCACCCACCACCGCCCGCCATCTGCGCGCTGCGTGTTTCAGCCTTGCCGGACCACTCGGCAACCGCAAGAAGTTGTGTCTGGGGTCGAGTGCGCCGTGCGCAGGTGGGGCTGGCTAGATGGCGTAGTCGATGGTGCTGTCCACGTCCAGCGGGTGCGGTTGGGACAGGGTGAGGAAGTTGCGCAGGATGCGGTCCATTTGGCGCGATTCCGTGAGGAAAGCATCGTGGCCAACGGGTGAGACTACTTTCGCCATGGCCAACAGGTTGCCTAGGTTGCGCGAGAGGTGTTCTTGCTGGTGATACGGATAAAGGATGTCCGTGTCGACGCCCACGACCATGGTTGGAACCTGCGAAGAACCGAGCGCGCGGTTCAGGCCGCCGCGGCCGCGGCCGATGTCGTGGCGGTTGAGGGCCTCGGTAAGCGTGACGTAGGAACCGGCATCGAAGTGATTCGCGAGCTTCGAGCCCTGGTAATCCAGGTACGAGTTCACAGCGAAGCGCTGGTCGTGGCGGCGATAGGGCCCCAGCGGTTCTTCGCCGGTTTGGGCCTGAACACCAAAGCGCTCATCGATTTCCTGCTCGCCGCGATACGTCAAGTGCGCGATGCGCCGCGCTGCCGCCAGGCCCTCGCGGGGGCGCTGAGAGGAGGAATAATAGTCGCCGCCGTGCCAAAAGGGATCGCGTTCAATCGCGGAAATCTGCGCCGACTGGATACCGATCTGCCACGCGGAGGCGCGCGCGGAGACGGCGATGACGCACGCGGCATCAACAGCCTCGGGATACATCAGCGTCCATTCCAAGGTGCGCGCGCCACCCATGGAACCGCCAATGATCGCATGCACGCGCGTTATCCCGAGCTCTTCCAGCGCCTTTTTCTCTGCGGCTACCAAATCGCGAATAGATAGCGCCGGAAAGCGGGATCCCCAACGGCGGCCATCCGCATGCGGGGAGGAGGGGCCGGTGGAGCCATTGCAGCCACCGAGTGCATTCATGGCGATTACGCACCACTTCGTCGTATCGAGCGCCTTGCCTGGGCCAATGAGATCGCACCACCACTCGGCCACATCGGCATTGCCGGTCAGCGCGTGTTCCACCAAGATGACGTTATTTCCGCCGTGCGGATCGCCGAGGAAATGGCCGAAGCGGTGGTAGGCGATGTGGGCATCGGAAAGCGTGGCGCCTGCTTCGGTGCGAAAATCGCCGATACTTATACAGCTCATGCCAGTGCGTTAAATCCCAGTTCGAGGTCAGCAATGATGTCGTCGATATCTTCAATGCCCACGGACAAACGGATGGTGGACTGCGCAATACCCGCCGCGGCCAGGGCGGCATCATCGGATTGCGAGTGCGTGGTGGTCGCCGGGTGAACCGCCAGCGAGCGGGTATCGCCGATATTGGCGAGGTTGGAGTGAAGTTTTAGGGCATCGATGAACGCCCATGCTTCCTCGCGCCCGCCGTCAATATCGAAGGACAGTACGGAGCCGGTATAGGAGTAGCCCAGCTTCTCCTTGACCTTCTTATACGGCGAGGAATCCAGGCCGGCGTAGTTGACCTTTGTTACCTTGGCGTGGCCTTCCAGGTACTCGGCCACGGCCTGGGCGTTGGCATTGTGCTTGTCGATGCGCAGCCCTACCGTCTCAATGCCATTGAGCGTCAGCCATGCATTGAACGGGGAAATGGCGGCGCCGGTATCGCGCAGCAGGCCGGCGCGGGCCTTGAGCGCGAAGGCGGGGGCGCCGAGGTCGGCGTATTTTAGGCCGTGGTAGGCCTCGTCCGGGGTGACGAAGTAGGGGAATACTGGCTTGCCGTCGCGTTCGACGGTCCAGTCGAAGGAGCCGCCGTCGATAATCGCGCCGCCCACGGCAGAACCGTTGCCGGTGTAGAACTTCGTGGTCGAAACCACAACGATGTCCGCGCCCAAGTCGAGCGGGCGGGCCAGCGCCGCAGTGGCGATGGTGTTATCCACGATGAGCGGGACCTGGTTAGTGTGGGCGACCTCGGCGATGGCTGGGATATCGAGGACATCGGCTACCGGGTTGCCAAAGGTCTCGCCGTAAAAGGCCTTGGTATTAGGCTGCACGGCGTCCTGCCAGGACTGGGGGTCATCCGGGTTCTCGACGAGGGTGACGTCGATGCCAAGCCGCTTGAGGGTGACGGTAAAGAGGGTGGAGGTGCCGCCGTAGAGGCGCGGGGAGGTAACGATGTGATCGCCTGCCGAGGCGAGGTTGAAAATGGCTGCGGTCTCTGCTGCCTGTCCAGAAGCAAAGGCCACGGCGGCCACGCCGCCTTCAAGGGAGGCCAAGCGCTCTTCCAGCGCATCCTGCGTTGGGTTGGTCAGGCGGGTGTAGATGGGGCCCGCATCGGAGAGGTTAAAGCGGTTGGCCGCGTGCTCGGCGTCATCAAAGACGTACGAGGTGGTTTGGTAAATCGGCACATTGCGGGAGTTGTGCGCGCCGTCGAGGTTTTGGCCTGCGTGGACGGAGCGGGTAGCGAAGGACCAGTCTGCGTTGGAGTTATCGTATTTCGTCGTCATGCCACGCAAGACTAGACCAAGCGGTATGTAACGTACAGCACCCCGCTGCGAAACCGCAGGATAGTCAGAGAATAAAAATAGACTAAGCGGTAAATTTTTCGCCTGGATTTAGCCGCTTATAGCCCTGTACTCCGGCTTTGGTGAGCATGGTGTCGAAGGCGGTGCGGCCGACATCGGAAAGCACGGCGTCATGGATGGGGATCGTGACCGCGGCGCCGACACGCTGGGCATAATCGGCGCCTTCCGCGGCCTTTACCCACGGCCCAGCGATGGGCAGGAGCAGCACGTTTGCGGGGTGATCGATGTACTGATCGCCTGGGTGGAGCAGGCCGCCCAAGTAGTAGCCCACGTTGGCCGGGCGCGGAATATTCGGGTGGATCGGTGCGTGTTGGCCGCCGAGTACCTCGATGTCGAGGCCGGCGACGGTGATGGTCTCGCCCGGTGAGACCGCGGTACCGCGCCCCAGCTGTTCGCAGGCTTCGGCGGGCGCCCAGAGTGGGGCATCGGGAAGCCGGTCCGGGTCTAGGTGATCTGCATGCGCATGGGTAATGAGCACCGCATCGGCGTCGGGGATGGTGGGCGTCATAGTGCCGGGATCGATGAGGATACGCCCGCCCGGCGCCGCAACGGCGACGCAGGCGTGGCCAAGCAAGCTAAATTCCATGCGCCCCAGCCTATCTACTGCGGGTCTTTCTCGTCCTTGCGGCGAAATAGGTACCAGAGCCCGAGGATCGCGCCGAAGAGCAGGATTGCCGAGGCGATAAAGACCATGGCGACCACCATCGTGCGGTGCGGATCGTTTAAGAAAATCATGCAAACGATGGCGGCGAGGAAGATCGCGGCGAATAACGTGATGAGCCAATTGCGCTTGGTGTGCTCTGCGAATGTCATGCATTAATTGTTACGGAAAAACCGGGGGTAAACAAGCTGGGTGGGCATTCTGGGGGCGGAACCCGGCTATATGGTGCACCGATTTTTCCAATAGTGACCGCGTGCGGGCCGTCTAATGAGGGTGAATGGGGGTAGGGGTCTTCCGTTCGACTATTTAACACCGCTTTATCCGTTCATAATGATGTATGTCGAACTCTCTACAACTGTGAAAAGGACACTTTATGGCCACCACCACGACTGGGGTTGAAGACCGGAAGAAACCGGTCCTCAAGGTGAGCAACGTGTGGGTGCAGGGCATCGCCCTCGTCATGATCTTTGGCTTTTTGGTCATGGGATTTTTGGCGTACCGCACCTATGACGCATCCATGCCGTTGCCGGAAAAGATTGTCTCCGAATCCACGGGCGAAACGGTCCTCACCAAGGACGAAATCACTAACGGCCAGGCGCTGTACCAAGCCCGCGGCCTGCAGCAATACGGTTCCGTGCTGGGGCACGGTGCCTACCTGGGCCCTGACTATACGGCGGAGTACCTGCGCCGCGCCCTCGACCATGCCCGCGAGGAAAACGACGCGAACGGTATCCCCGATTTCATTGATTCCTCCGCCACTCCCGAAGAGGCCGTGGTAGAAGAATTCCGCACCAACCGCTATGACGAAGAAACGGGCGTGCTGGAGTGGACCGATAACCAGATTTCGGCATTCGAGGCCAATAAGGACTACTACGCGCAGTACTTTGGCCCGGATTCCCACAACAGTGGCTTGCCGTCGGACTTTATTACCGATGAGCAAGGCATCAATAACCTCGTCGGTTTCTTCGGCTGGACCGCGTGGGCTTCGGCGGCAGAGCGTCCGGGCCACGACTATTCCTATACCAATAACTGGCCAGCGGAATCGCGCGTGGACAACGGTCCGACCGCGGATCTCGTGGTGTGGTCGGTGCTCTCGCTCATCGCGCTCATCGGCGGTACCGGCCTGATCTTTGCGATTTACGGCCGGTGGTCTAAGTCCATCGGTTGGCACTCAGAAGAGGCGCCGAACCTGGACTTTAAGCAGCCGGGTGAGGTCGGGCTGACCAAATCGCAGAAGGTGGTGGCCTGGTTCGTCCTGGTCATTGCGTTGCTGTTCTTGATCCAGGCGCTGCTGGGTGCGGCGAGCCAGCACTATCGCACGGAGCTAACCGGCTTCTTTGGCATCCCGCTGCAAGAAATCCTCCCCTATAACGTCTCGCGCACTTGGCACGTGCAGCTCTCCCTCCTGTGGACCGCCGGCGGGCTCTTGGCAGCCGGTATCTTCCTGGCCTCGTTCGTGGGTAAGAAGGAACCGAAGAAGCAGAATTGGCTCGTATGGTTCCTGCTCGGCGCCATCGCGGTCGTGGTCTTTGGCTCCATGGCCTTTGAATGGCTTTCCACCATGGGCTACATCGAAGAGGGCACGCTCTTTTCCCAGCAATGGGAATACCTGGACCTACCGCGCTTCTTCCAGGTGCTGCTGACCATCGGCATGTTCGTGTGGATTGGCATTATCTACCGCCAGCTGCGCGGCCGCCTGAAAAACGAGCACAAGTCCAATATGCCGTGGCTCTTCTTCTTCGCCGGCCTGGCCATCCCAGCGTTCTACGCGGTGGGCAACCTGGCGGGATCGGAAACCCACATCTCCGTCGCAGAGTTCTGGCGCTTCTGGGTGGTCCACCTGTGGGTCGAGGACTTCCTCGAGCTATTTACCACCGTCATGGTCGCCTACGTCTTCGTCCTGCTCGGCGTGGTCCGCGAAAAGATCGCCCTGGGCATCATCTTCTTGGACGTCATCCTCTATTCCACCGGTGGCGTGCTGGGCACGATGCACCACCTGTACTTCTCGGGCACCCCGGTCGAGCACATGGCCCTGGGCGCATTCTTCTCGGCCGCCGAGGTCGTGCCGCTGACCCTGTTGACCGTTGAGGCATGGACCTTCATGCAGCTGGGCTCCCGCCAGCGCGCCTCGGGCGAGCGCCCCTTCCCGCATCGCTGGGCAGTGATGTTCCTGGTCTCCGTCGGTTTCTGGAACTTCTTGGGCGCGGGCATCTTCGGCTTCCTCGTCAACCTGCCTATCGTTTCTTACTACGAAATCGGTACGGCGCTTACCGCCAACCACGCCCACGGCGCGATGATGGGCGTCTACGGATTCCTGGCCGTGGGCCTGTCGGTCTTTGCGCTGCGCTACCTCATCCCCAAGGACAAGTGGTCCGATAAGGCCATGGGCTGGGCTTTCTGGCTGCAAAACCTGGGCCTGTTGTGGATGGTGGTCATTTCGCTCCTGCCGCTGGGCATCATGCAGCTCTACGAATCCGTCGGATCGGGCTACGTGGAAGCGCGGTCGCTGGGCTATATCACCCAGCCCGGCAACTTCATTATGGAATGGCTGCGCCTGCCTGGCGATGTCATGTTCCTCCTCGGCGTCTTGCCCTTCCTCTGGATGGCGTTGCGCGGCGTGCTCTACAAGAAGGAAATCCCAACGGTGGAGGAGCACCCAACCAATCCGCTGTTTAGCATCATCACCCCAGATGAGGACGATCACGCGGGCGAGGTTCCTGTGGGTTCCTCGGTGGGGCTGGTTTCGGGCGGCAAGGGGCGCGTCGACAAGCGCAGCTCCACGGGCCGGCGCTACGGGTACATCGATGAGCGCGGTGCCTTCGTGGAGGAAGAAGATCCCGATGCCGAGCGCGGCGATTCCGCCACCGCGCCGCGCCAGGAATTTGACTCGCGCACCAAGTGGGGCGGTACCTACCGCTCGGATAAGAAGGACGACTAATGCCGGGTGCATTTACCGTACTATCCGCGTGCTACGGGCTCTTCCTGCTCGCAGTGGCCTGGGTATTCGACCTGCTGGCGCAACAAACCGCCAACCGCACCATGTCCAACCAATCCGGCACGTTCCGGTACTTGGAAGACCACGATGCTTGGCGATGCCCCGAAGATCACTGGCTCTGGCCCTCCAGCTTCGACCCGGAAAACCGCGTCATGCGCTACCGCGCGAACCCGACCGTGTGCAATACCTGCCCGGTCAAGCAACAGTGCACGGTCTCGCACCACGGACGGGAGGTCACGCGCCAATTGGACCCGTGGCCGCACTCGGATTCGGGGCGCTTCCACCGCGGCATTGCGCTGGCGGTGGCGGCGATGGGCTACCTGCTGCCGTTGGCCTCGCTGATTAGCCATCATTCGCCCGCGGAGGTGGCGTTGACGCTGGCCACGGTGCTCATCATTACCGGATTCGGCGTGTACCCGCTGGCCCGGCACCTGTGGAATACGCCCTCGAACGCGCCGCAGCTGGTGGTGCCGGAGATGGATAACCGCGAGGCGGAATTGGCGGCGCAGGTTGACCGCTATGGTTCGAAGTACGGAAAATCCACGCGCTATCGCTCGGTGCGTCAAGAACTGGAAGGGGAAGTCTAAGTGTCCGCTCCCGTATTCTGGCCGATCGTCATCGGCATCATCATCGCCCTCATCGGGGTATTTTTGTCCTACTCGCTCAAGGTGATTAAACAGTATGAGCGGGGCGTGACCTTCCGCTTTGGCCACCTGCGGCCGATGTTGGAGCCGGGGTTGCATTTCTTGCTGCCGGGCATCGATAAGCTGGAGCGCGTGGATTTGCGCGTGGTGACGCTGACGATTCCGCCGCAGGAAATCATCACCAAAGACAACGTGTCCGTGCGCGTGAATGCGGTGGTCATGTTCGAGGTCACCGATTCGAGCAAGGCGGTCCTCGAGGTCGAAAACTACGCCGTGGCCACCTCGCAGATTGCCCAGACCACCCTGCGTTCGCTCTTGGGGCGGGCGAGCCTCGATGACCTGTTGGCCCACCGCGAGGAGCTCAACGAGGACCTGGCGGCGATCATCAACGGCCAAACCGAACGGTGGGGAGTGCTCACCCGCATCGTGGAGATTAAGGACGTTGAGATCCCAGAGATGATGCAGCGCGCCCTGGCGCGCGAGGCGGAGGCGGAGCGCGAACGCCGCGCCAAGGTTATTTCGGCCCACGGTGAGCTGCAGTCCTCCCGCGAGCTGCGCGAGGCCGCAGAGGAGCTGGGCAAGGCTCCGGCGGCGCTGCAGCTGCGCTACCTACAAACGGTGCTGGAGCTTGGCGCGGACCAAAACTCCACCATCGTCTTCCCGCTGCCCATAGACATCATGGGCGGGTTCATGGAAAACCTGGGCACCTTTAATAAGGGCTTCAAGGAATTCAGCGAAAACTTTTCGCACGCGGTGAATACGGAAAAGCCTGCGGACTAACCATTTAAGAATGCGGCCTCTGCCCAGCGGAGGGGCCGTTTTTCTGTGCCTCTCGAAGTTGCGCGATGGCCTGCGAATTCTGCTTAATATCATTGGAATTGCGCGCGACCTGCACGATTAAATAAATGACACCGGCTATAAGTCCGATGAAGATAGCTAGCGGGATGAGCATGAGCAGAAGTTCGAGCGGGCCAAGCGTCATTCTTACGTCTTTCTGTGCGAGGGCATTTAAATTCAGGCTAACATTCGCGTTGCGCGGCGGCGACTGCGCTCAGGCTGCGGCGCAGGTCGTCATCGCTTAGGTGGCCAAAGCCTAAAACCACGCCGTCTTCGGCGTCCACGCCGCCCCAGTATCCGCGCAGCGGGGTCAGCTTGATGCCGCGGGCGGCGGCGCGCGGGACGATGGCCGGATCGCAGAGCAAAACCGCGTGCAGGCCGCCGTTGATGGGCAGCAGGCGCGCGCCGGGGAGAGTGCCCAGGGCGTCGGCCACGAGGTCGCGGCGGCGCTTATAGGTCCGGCGCATGCGGCCGGTGTGACGCCGTAGCGCCCCGCTGGCCAGGTAGTGGGCGAGCGCGGCCTGTGGGATGGTGCCAACCGGCTGGCCAAAGATGTCGCGCTGCTTGTCGATGCCCCCGCTCAGCCCATCCGGGACCACCACATAGCCGCAGGCGATGGACGGCGAAATCACGGTGGAAAAGGTTCCGAGCAATACGGTGCGCTCTGGGGCGAGCGCGGCGAGTGCTGGCAGCGGCTGACCCACGTAGCGTAGCTCGGAATCGAAATCATCCTCGATCAGTAAAGCGCCGTGCTGGCGGGCCCAGGCCACGAGTTCGGCGCGGCGTTCGGCCGGCAGCGATGCGCCATACGGATACTGGTGGCTTGGGGTCACGATGAGCGCGTCGAGGTCGGTATCGGGAACGGTAACGCCATCGGCATCGGTGGGCACGTTCACCAACTCATGACCGAGTGCCTGCGGGATGCGGCGCAGGCTGGGGTAGCCGGGCGATTCGACGCCGACGCGCAGCGCCGTACCGAGCGTGCGCAGCACTAAAGCGAGGCCATCGCGGGCACCGGCGGTGACGACGATGCGGCGCGGATCTACCCGCAGCCCGCGCATGTGGCGCAGGTGGTTGGCTATGTGGTGGGGGAGTGGAGGGGCATCGGAAAGCGGCTGGGCGGCGGCACCGCGCCATTCGGGGGTGATGATGCCGGCGGTATCGGGCAGGCCGGGCGTTAGTTCCAAAAGGTCGGGCGCGGGAGCGGGCTGCGGCGCGGGCTCGGGGCGCGGTGGCGGGCTGTGGGGCAGGCGGGGATTGATGACGGTGCCGGAACCAACCTCAGCGCTGAGGTAGCCCTCGGCGGTGAGCTGCTCATATGCGGTAACGACGCTGCCGCGGGAGACGCCGAGCTGGGTGGCCAGCGCGCGCGTGGAGGGGACGGGCTCGCCGGGCAGCAGGGCGCCGGAGGTGACATCGGCGCGCACGGCGGCGGCGATTTGGACCGGCAGGGCGCGCGTATCGGCGGGGTCGAGGCGCAGGGGCATAAACACAGTATAAGTGGTACAACCCAACACGCGGGAAATGGTTCTTTACTTGTACCACTTCGGCAGGGCAGTATAGAGCGCATGACCGAAAACATTGCGACCACGCGCGTGAAACGTGGACTAGCTGACATGCTCAAGGGCGGCGTCATCATGGACGTCGTGACCCCGGAACAGGCGCGCATCGCCGAGGATGCGGGCGCGAGCGCCGTCATGGCACTTGAGCGCGTGCCTGCCGATATCCGCGCCCAGGGCGGCGTGGCCCGCATGTCCGATCCGGAGCTTATCGAGGGCATCGTCGACGCCGTATCCATCCCCGTGATGGCAAAGGCGCGCATTGGCCACTTCGTCGAGGCGCAGATTCTGGGCGAGCTCGGCGTGGACTTCATCGACGAGTCCGAGGTGCTCAGCCCCGCCGATTACGTCAACCACATCAATAAGTGGGACTTCGATGTGCCATTCGTGTGCGGCGCCACCAACCTGGGCGAGGCCCTGCGCCGTATTACCGAGGGCGCGGCCATGATTCGATCCAAGGGCGAGGCCGGCACCGGCGATGTCTCCGAGGCCGTCAAGCACCTGCGCACCATTCGCGCGGAAATCGCCCGCCTGCAGCACCTCGATCGCGACGAGCTGTACGTCGCCGCTAAGGAACTCCAGGCACCGTACGACCTGGTCGCGGAGGTGGCGGAGACCGGCAAGCTGCCGGTCGTCCTCTTCGTGGCCGGCGGCGTGGCCACGCCTGCCGATGCCGCCCTCGTCCGCCAGATGGGCGCCGAAGGCGTCTTCGTGGGCTCCGGCATCTTCAAATCCGGTAACCCATCGGCGCGCGCGGAGGCCATCGTGAAGGCCGCCACGCTTTACGATGACCCCGCCGAGCTCGCCAAGCTCTCCCGCGGCCTGGGCGAGGCCATGGTCGGCATCAATGTCGGCGATGTGCCGGCACCGCACCGCCTAGCCGAGCGCGGCTGGTAATCGCGTGGTGATGCCACAAGAAGCTAGCGCCACGATCGGGGTGCTCGCGCTGCAAGGCGGCGTGGAAGAGCACTTGCGCATCCTCGAAGGCCTAGGGGCGGACACGCGCCGGGTGCGCGTGCCGCGCGACCTTGAGGGGCTGGATGGGCTGGTGATCCCGGGCGGGGAGTCGAGTGTCATCGACAAGCTCGCCCGCACCTTCGGCGTGGCAGGTCCGCTGCGCGCGGCCGTGGACCACGGCCTTCCCGTGCTCGCCACCTGCGCCGGGCTGATTTATTGCGCCCGCGAGCTGGATAACCCCTCGCCGGGCCAGCAGACCCTGGGGCTGCTCGATATCACCGTGCGGCGCAATGCCTTTGGCAACCAGCGCTTTTCCGCCGAGCGCACCGTGCCGGTTGTGGTCGGGGAAGAAACGCTGCCCATCGAGGCCAGCTTTATCCGCGCCCCGCTGGTCACCCGTGTGGGCGAGGGCGTGGAGGCCATCGCGACCGTGCCGCGCGACGGCGCGGAGGAAGCGGTCGTGGGCGTGCGCCACGGCGGCGTCACCGCTTTGAGCTTTCACCCGGAAGAAAATGATGAGGCGCGCGTGCACGCCGCCTGGCTGGACAGTATCCGCTAGGCGCCGGATAGGCCGCGGCGCTTGAGCAGCGGCGCGACGTCCTTATCGCGCCCGCGGAAGTCGCGGTAGGCCGCACCGAAATCGCGGGAGGCGCCGCGGGAGAGGATGAGGTCCCGGAACTTTTGTCCTGCGGCGTGCAGATCGCTTTGCTCCTTGAACCACTCAAAACCATCGGCATCGAGCGCCTCCGCCCACAGGTAGGAGTAGTAGCCCGCGGAGTAGCCGCCGGCGAAGATGTGGTTGAAGTACGTCGAGCGGTACCGCGGAGCGATGTGCGGGTTATCCAGGCCCACCGCGCGCAGGGCCTCCTCCTCGAATGCGTCCACGGCCTCCGGGGTGGCCTCCAGCGCTGCGGCGTCCTTGGCGCTGAGCGAATGCCACGCCAAATCGATAATGGAGGCCGCCAAGTACTCCGAGGTGGCAAAGCCCTGGCCAAATTCGGAGGCGGCGGTCACGGCATCGAGCAGCTCATCGGGGATCGGCTCGCCGGTATCGACGTGGCGCGCATACTGCTTGACCAGAGTCTTATCCAGCGCCCAGTTCTCATTGATCTGCGAGGGGAACTCCACCCAGTCGCGCGGGACGTTGGTGCCGGCGAAGGTGGGGTAGTGGACATCGGAAAGCAGCCCATGCAAGGCATGGCCGAATTCGTGGAAGAGGGTGTGCACCTCGTCCAGACTCAGCAGGGGCTGGGAACCATCGGCGGGCTTGGTAATGCCCAGCACGTTGACGATGACCGGCTTGCGTTCCAGCAGGCCCGATTGGCCCACGAACTGGCTCATCCACGCGCCACCGCGCTTGGTGGGGCGACCGAAGTAATCCGTGAGCAGCAGGCCGATTCCCTTATCTCTGTGTTCGCCCTTATCTCCGTGTTCGCCCTGTTCTTCGTGTTCGACATCCTTGTCGAACACCTCCCACACGCGCACGCCCTCGGCATAGCCCTCCAGGTCCTCGCGCGGGATAACGGTAATGCCGTACAGGCGCTCGGCGGCGGCGAATACGCCCTGGGTAAGGACGTTGTCTAGGGGGAAGTACTGGCGCAGCTCTTCCTCGTCGAGCGAGAAATCGCGGGCGCGGACCTTGGATTCCCAGTAGGGCCAGTCGGCGGCGTGGAAGTCTTGCTCGTTGAGCGTGGCTTCTTCGGCTAGCAGCTTGTGCTCGCCGGCGGCATTGGCCGCGGCCGCGGGAGCGAGGTCTGCGAGCATGTCGCGCGCGGCATCGGCGCTGCCAGCGGTTTCTTCCGCGATGACGTAATCAGCGTGGGAGGCATAGCCCAGCAGCTCGGCGCGCTCGGCGCGCAGCTGGACGGCCTCGATTAGCCCTGGAATGTTGTTCTCGGAGCCCCTGCTTGCCGATGCCGCATAGAGCTTCTTCCGCGCCCCCTCCTGCGCCAGGCGGGACTGCTCCGATTGCACGGTGGGCAGCTCGAGCGGGATGACGTAGCCTTCGCGGCCCAAGGCCTTGGCATCTGCCTTGGCCGAGGCGATGCGTTCCGGCGGCAGGCCCTCGAGCTCTTCCTCCGTGAACTCGACGGCGAGCTCGCGCGTGGAGGCCATGAGATTGCGGCCGAATTCCTCCGAGAGGGCGGAGAGGCGCTGGTTGATATCGGAGAGGCGGGCCTTGCCGGCGGCATCGAGATCCGCTCCCTGGCGTGCGAAGGTGCGCAGCAGGTGTTCGTGCAGGCGAGTACCCTCCTCGTCGCCGGCGGGCGGGGTGGCGTCCTTGATGCGCTGGTAGAGCTTTTCGTCCTGGTACATCGCATCGTAGTGGGCGGAAAGGCGCGGATAGATATCGGCGGCGATCTCTTCCATCTCATCGGTGACGTCCGTGCCAGAAAGATTGCCAAAGACCGACATCACGCGGTCGAGGTCTTGGCCGGATCGCTCGAGGGCCTCCACGGTGTTTTCCCAGGTGGGGGCGGCGGTGTTTTCGGTAATGGCGGTGAGCTCGGCGTCGTGGCGCGCGAGCGCTTCGTCGAAGGCGGGGCGGTAGTGCTCGACCTTAATCTCCGCAAACGGCGGGAGTTGGTAGGGCAACGATGAAGGGTGGAGTAATGGATTAGTCATAAATGACCAATGTACCCATTAACCTCACCCTCTGTGATGGCTTTCACTGAGAAGGCTAGCCCACCGGTACTAGCTCCGCGTCTTCATCCTTCTCCTTCTTCGACGGCGTGGTCTTTCGCTTTCCGGTATTCATCAAGATGATGTCTAGTACGAGGAATGCGGCAAGGGTAATGCCCAAAAGCGGCATAAATACACCGATAGTTGCGGCAAAGAGCGCGCCCAGGCCGGTGGTGGCCCAGGAGAAGTGCCGCTTGGAGCCAGGGGCAAATTGCGGCCGGCGCTTCCACCACATGTAGTAGCCCAGAACCACCATGGCGGCGATGGCGAGGCCGAGGGCGAACAGGGCAATCTGCAGCGGCAGGCCAAACATAATGCCCATGTGCAGGTAGATTCCCCAGCTGCTGAGCTTGCTAAATAGCGGCAGTTCGGAGAAAGGCAGGCGGTCGATGACCTCGCCGGTGGAACCGTCGACGGAAACCTCATCGGAGGTATAGCGCCACTCGACCCAGCGCTCGCTGACCTTCCACCCCGAGTCGGTGTCTTCCGGGGCGTACAGGCGTAGCGGGCCGGTTAGGCCTTCTGCGCGGCCGGTGGCATAGACGCGCTCGGCCTGCTCGGCGATGACCGCCGGCTCCGGTGCCTCGCCCGCAGCTTCCGCATCCCCACCGTGGGCGCCGTGGGCGCCGTGGCCTTCGTGCCCGGCGTGGGCATCGTGTGCGGCATCGGCGGAGGAATCGGTGGTAAGCGCGGTTTCTACCGGCGTGGCCTTCCAGTTCAACTTCTCCACCACGGAATTGACGTTCCCGCCGGCCAGCTGGGACCAGGTGATGCCGGTGGCAGACAGGCCAATGAGCCCGATGAAAATCCAAGCGCCCATCGTGGAGTGCAGGCGGGTGGCCTTCCAGCGCTTGGAGCGCTGCGGCTGGTTCTTCAGCGGTGCGGCAGCTTTCTTGGGCCGGCGGCGAATCCACCACATGTAAAGGCCACCGCAGGCTAGGACCCACAGCCAGGAGGCGGCTAGCTCGGAATAGAGCTCGCCCGGCTGGCCCAGGTGGAAGCTTTCATGCAGCGAGGAGATCCAGCGGCGCAGCGGCATTTCGCCCAGGCCAGAATAGGTGGGGTAGTCACCGATGACCTTGCCATCGGCCGGATTAATAAACACGGTGCGCTGCAGGCTCTCGTCGATGCCCGGATCCGCCACCAGCACGCGCGTGGAGTCCGTCGCCGATTCTGCCGGCCACACCTGGAAGACCGGCATATCCGGGTGCTCCTTTTGGGCAGCGCTGATTTGGTCCTCCAGGCTTACCGGGTGATCTACTTCCTCGACGGTCATGACGTCGTGGTAAGCAAACTTTTCCAGGGTGGGCGCCAGTGCATAGAGGCAGCCGGTCAATGCCGCGATCAGGATGAAGGGGCCGACGAACATGCCGCCGTAAAAGTGTATGCGTTGGATGAAGGAACGCAGAGTCGTCCGACTCATAAAATAGTTTCTTTCGTGCTTAGTGGTCAGTTGCATGGGTGCTGATATCAACTGCACTAATAGTCGGAACTTAGGCAACCCTGGTTCCCGGAAGGTGAAAAATTTTTTCAGTTGTGTGAAAACGAGGGGGGCGAAAACGGCGACACCGCGCGCCCTGCAAAGGGAACGCGCGGTGAAATCTAGCTGGTGAAGAAAGCTCTTACTTCTTCAGGCCATCGATGATCTCGTTGAACTGTGCGACGGGGCGCATGACAGCGGAGGTCTTCTCGTCGTTGGGCCAGTAGTAGCCGCCGAGGTCGGCGGGCTCACCCTGGGCATCGATAAGAGCCTGGGAGATTTCATCGGCCTTGCCGGAAAGCTCGGAGGCAACGTCCTTGAAGGCGGCCGCGAGATCGGCATCCTCGGTCTGGTTAGCCAGCTCCTCGGCCCAGAAGGTAGCCAGGAAGAAGTGGGAACCGCGGTTGTCGTTCTCGCCCACCTTGCGGGATGGGGACTTGCCCTCATTGAGCAGGCGCTCGGTGGCCTTGTCCAAGGTGGTGGCCAGCACGCCGGCCTTCTCGTTGCCGTTGGTCTGGTTCTCGTGGCGGAAGGACTCGGCCAGCGCCAGGAACTCACCGAGGGAGTCCCAGCGCAGGTGGTTTTCTTCCTGCACCTGCTGGACGTGCTTCGGGGCGGAGCCGCCGGCACCGGTCTCGAAGAGGCCGCCGCCTGCCATCAGCGGAACCACGGACAGCATCTTTGCGGAGGTGCCCAGCTCGAGGATGGGGAAGAGGTCCGTGTTGTAGTCACGCAGCACGTTACCGGTCACGGAGATGGTGTCCTCGCCGCGGCGGATGCGCTCGATGGAGGTCTTGGTAGCGGTGACCGGATCCTGGATCTCGATGTCCAAGCCCTCGGTGTCGTGGTCCTTGAGGTACTTTTCCACCAGGGACTGGATATTGCGGTCGTGGCCGCGCTCTGGGTCGAGCCAGAAGATGGTCTTCATGCCGGACAGGCGGGCACGGTTGACGGCGAGCTTGACCCAGTCCTGGATCGGCTCGTCCTTGGTCTGGCAAGCGCGCCAGATATCGCCGGCCTCGACGTCGTGCTCGATGAGCACCTCGCCCTTGGAGTTGCGGACCTCAACGGTGCCGGCTGCGGGCACCTTGAAGGTCTTATTGTGGGAGCCGTACTCCTCGGCCTTCTTGGCCATCAGGCCGACGTTCGGAACGGTACCCATGGTGGTGGGGTCGAAGGCGCCGTTTTCCTTGCAGTCCTCGATGACGGCCTGGTACACGCCGGCGTAGGAGGAGTCCGGGATGACGGCGAGGGTGTCCTGCTCCTCGTCGTTCTTATTCCACATGTGGCCGGAGGTGCGGATCATTGCCGGCATGGAGGCGTCAATGATGACATCGGAAGGCACGTGCAGGTTAGTGATGCCCTTGTGGGAGTTGACCATGGCGAGATCGGGGCCATCGGCAAGCGCGGTGTCGAAAGCAGCCTTGATCTCCTCGCCATTGTCGAGCTTGTCCAGGCCCTCCAGGATGGAGCCCAAGCCGTTCTCGCCGTTCAGGCCGGCGGAGATGAGCTCATCGCCGTACTTATCAAAGACATCGGCGAAGTAGGTGCGTACCACGTGGCCGAAGAGGATGGGGTCAGAGACCTTCATCATGGTGGCCTTCAGGTGGGTGGAAAAGAGCACGCCCTCTTCCTTGGCGCGCTTGACCTGCTGGAGCAGGAACTCATCGAGGGCCTTGGCGGACATGAAGGTGCCGTCAATGACCTCGTCCTTAAGAACCGGCAGTTCCGGCAGCAGGGTCTGCTCGCCGTCGGCGGTCTTCAGCACGATGGACAGGGTGTCTTCCTCAGGGATGATGACGGACTTCTCGTTGTGGCGGAAGTCGTTATCGTCCATGGTGGCGACGTTGGTCTTGGAATCCTTGGACCATTCACCCATGCGGTGCGGGTGCTTCTTAACAAAGTTCTTTACGGCCTCCGGCGCGCGGCGGTCGGAATTGCCCTCACGCAGGACAGGGTTAACGGCGGAGCCCTTGACGGAATCGTAGCGGGCCGCGATGTCCTTTTCCTCGTCGGTGGACGGGTTATCCGGGTAATCAGGCAGATCGTAGCCGGCGGCTTGCAGCTCGGCGATGGCCTTCTTCAGCTGCACCAGGGAAGCCGAGATATTCGGCAGCTTGATGATATTAGCCTCTGGGGTCTTGGCCATCTTGCCCAGCTCAGCCAGGGCGTCTTCCACCTTCTGCTCCTCGGTGAGGCGCTCCGGGAACTGCGCGGCGATGCGGGCAGCTAGGGAAATATCGCGGGTTTCTACGTCAATGCCCGCGGTGGAAGCGAAGGCCTCCACGATGGGCTTGAGGGAGTAGGTCGCCAGAAGCGGCGCCTCATCGGTACGGGTCCACGTAATCTTAGCCATGATTCTCCTATTAAATGTGGGAAAATTTCTTCAGGTGACCAGATTACCGATTTTGTCCGCTCCATGTGGAGCGCTCGGTACATTCTGGGGCTGGGTGGCATCGGTCACGGGGCCATGCGCTGGGTAAATCTCTTCACCTGTCCACGCCCTGAACATGCTTTATGCGCAGGTGGGGTGTATCGTCGCCCCTCGTGAAAATTATCGATCAGTTAAGCCCGCGCAGCGCCCATGAACACCGCATTCACCGTCGGCCTTTGCCCCGCCAGACGGAGATTTCTACTGCGCGCCGCACCATCGTCATGGTGGCGATGGCCCTTGGTGCGTTTGCTATCGGTACTACCGAGTTCGTCTCGATGGGCCTGCTGCCGCTGATCGCGGAGGATTTCGGGGTTTCTGAAGATACCGCCTCCACGCTGATTACTACCTACGCGCTCGGCGTGGTGGTCGGCGCGCCGCTGATTGCGGCGTTTACCGGCAAGCTCCCGCGCCGCCGCCTCATCCTCTTGCTCATCGGCTTTTTGGTGGTGGGCAACCTGCTCTCGGTCCTCGCGCCGAATTACTGGGTGCTCATGGTGGCACGCTTCATCGCCGGCATGCCCCACGGTGCGTATTTCTCCGTGGCCAACCTGTCTGCGGCATCGATGGCCCCTCCCGGCGGGCGCGGCAAGGCCATGGCTTTTGTGGGCATGGGCCTTGCCATCGCCACGGTCATCGGCGTGCCCGCGGCACAGGCCTTGGGTTCCGCGCTGGGCTGGCACGCGGCCTACCTGGTGGTCGTGGTCATCGGCCTTATTACCGCCGTGGCCCTGTTCTTCCTCATGCCGCACATGACGGAGATGAAACAGACCGATATCCGCACCGAGTTCGGCGCCTTTAAAAACAGCCAGGTGTGGCTCACCGTCATCATGGGCGTGGTGGGTTTCGGCGGCATGTTCTCCGTCTACACGTATATTTCCTGGACCATGACCGAGGTCGCGGGCCTGAGCGATAGATTGATTTGGGTCGTGCTCATGGCCTACGGCATTGGCATGACGATTGGCAATGCCTTTGGCGGCTGGTTGGCGGACCGCAACCTCGAATTCGGGATCATTTTCGCCTTGGCCAGCCTGATCATCATCCTCACGGCCTTCTACTTCCTGTCCAGCCACGCCATCCCGGCCACCATTTGCTTTGGCATGGTGGCGTTTATGGGCTCCACGCTGGTGCCATCCCTGCAGCTACGCTTGGTCCACGTGGCGGGCGATGCCCAAACCTTATCCGCAGCGCTCAACCAGTCCGCGCTCAATATCGCGAACGCGGCCGGTGCGACCATCGGCGGCATCGTCGTCGGCGCGGGCTTGGGTTACTCTGCTCCGGCGCTGGCGGGCGCCGGCTTGGCGGCCGCGGGTTGCGTTGTGTGGGCGATAACAATGTGGGATAAAAAACGCCTTGCCAATCGCGGCTAGAACTACCACCGCACACGCCTATATTCTGGAGCACCATGAGCCTTACCATCGCTAGCGTCAACGTCAACGGAATCCGCGCCGCGTGCAAGCAGCGCAATGAGAATAACCCCGGCATGAATGCCTGGTTGGAACAGACCCCGGCCGATATCGTGCTGATGCAAGAGGTCCGCGCCACCCCGGACCAAGCCAGAAAGGCCCTGGCACCAGCCCTGGAGGCGGGCTGGCACTTGGAGCTTGCCGATGCCGCCGCCAAGGGCCGCGCCGGAGTAGGCATCCTCTCTCGTACGCCGCTTGCCGATGTCGAAATCGGTTTCGGTTCCTTCACCGACGCCGGCCGCTGGATTGCTGCTACCACCCGCGATATCCGCGTGGCCTCGCTGTACCTGCCCTCCGGCGATACCGATTCGCCGAAGCTGGATGAAAAATACCGCTTCTTGGATGAATTCGATTCCGTGCTGGCAGAAAACGCCGATAAAGAGATGGTCATCGGCGGCGACTGGAATATCTGCCACCGCGCCCAGGATTTGAAGAATAATAAGGCCAACGAGAAGAAAGCCGGCCACCTGCCGGAAGAGCGCGCCTTTATGGATCATGTTTTCGGCAGCTTTCCGGATGAGGCGCCGCAGGAGAAAAAGAACTTGGGTGAGTGGCTCGGCGTCGTGGACTACGCGGGCACCACGCCGTGGGAGCCGTCCACCGCGCCGCAGTGGTTCGACGTGGCGCGTCGGCTCCACCCAGAGGCCGATGGACCCTATACCTGGTGGACCTACCGCGGCCAGGCCTTCAATAACGATGCGGGCTGGCGCATCGACTACCAGGCCGCTACCCAGCCGCTGCTCGATCGCGCGCAGCGCACCTGGGTGGATAAGGCCCCGACCGTGGAGCAGCGCTGGTCCGATCACTCGCCGCTCCTGGTGGAATACGCCTGATGTCGCCGCTATTTAGCGTCCTGTACGTCATTGGTATTACCGCCGAGTCCATGACCGCTGCGCTATCGGCCGGACGGCAGAAGCTCGATCTCTTCGGCGTGACGATGATCGCCTCCATCACGGCGCTAGGCGGCGGCACCGTCCGCGATATCGTGCTCGCGGATCCGCCGCTGACCTGGGTGGAGCACCCCATCTATCTGGTCATCGTCATCGCCGCCGCCATCGTCACGGTGGGCATGTCCTTCCTCATGCACTATTTCCGCCACCTCTTCCTCATCCTCGATGCCTTGGGGCTGGCGGTCTTTTCCGTGCTGGGCACCCAGATTGCCGCGCACTTGGGCTACGGCTTCATCATCGCCTCGGTATCCGCGGTCATCTCCGGCGTCTTCGGCGGCGTGTTGCGTGATCTGCTCTCAGACCGCATTCCGCTGGTATTTTCTGGCGAATTTTATGCGGCGATCTCGATCCTCGCGGCCGGACTCTACATGATTCTCCTGCGCGCCGGGCTATCGGAGGAACCCACGGCGATCATTACCGCCTTGGTCTGCTTCGCTGCGCGCCTTGCGGCTATCTACTTCAAGACGGGCCTGCCCGTCTTTGAATACCGCGATGGTGAGCAACAGATGGATCCGCGCCTGCGGCTATCGGCGCGCATCGTGCGCGATGGCGCCCGCCGTGCAAAGCGGAAGGCGGGCGCGGCCACCCGCTACGCCAGCCCGATTACCCGGCCGCTGGGCCGCAGCAAGCGCAACGCAAGCGATTTTTCCTCCCCGCTCAGCCTCGAGGATCTAAATAGCAACCGGATTGCACGGCCGACCGCCCGCTCATCCATTACCCGCCCCAGCGGCAAGCACTCACCTGGGGCGAGAGGAGTGGATGCGCAGCAGCAATGGACCTTCAACAAGGAGGATGTGGGCAGGCAAAGGACCCCCAAGCACAAGCAGTAGTGCTAGTATAAACACGTTAAAAATTTCGAAATCTGCAACGGAGAAAGTTCATGGCTCGCGCAATTATTCCTTTTGTCCTTGGCGCCGTAATCCTCGCCTTGAGCATCTGGTGGTGGACTACTGTCGGACCGTCCTTCGCCTTCCTTGGCCCCATCGTTCTCATGGGCGTCGGCGGTGCCTTCATGGTGACCGGTTTCGCCATCTTCATGGACATCGTCAGCCCCACCTCCCGCAAGGTCTAAGGGGAAAGGTCTGAGATGAAAGCTATCGATCTGCTCACGGACATGGCGCAGCGCCCGCTCGATGCGCTCTCCGCATTGCCGGAGCTGAGCAACGAGACCGCCAATGCGCACTTTGGTGATCACCCGAACTCGATCACGTGGCTGCTATGGCACACCGGCCGCATGGCAGACCTGCAGCTTGCGCAACTGACCGGGGAAGAAGAGCTGTGGCAGCGCTACGACCTCGACCTGCCGGACGCCATGGGTTATGGCCAATCGGCGGAGGAAGCGCGTGCCGTGACCACGCAGGACATCGGCAAGCTCCGCAGCTATACCCAGGAAGCATTGGAGCAGGTCAAGGCGTATGTGACCTCGCTGGAGGATGACAAGCTCGATGACGTGATCGACACCTCGTGGACGCCGCACGTTACCCGCGGTGTCCGGCTGGTCTCGATTTTTGATGATGCCGCGCAGCATCTTGGGGCGGCCAATCAACAAGCAAAAATGACGGAGTAACATTACCTGACATGACTGATTCCACTGCATCTAATTCTGCATCCCGCGTACTTTCCGGCATTCAGCCCACCGCTGATTCCTATCACTTGGGAAATTACTTGGGAGCGCTCAAGCAGTGGATCGATCTGCAGGAAGGCTACGATGCCTTTTACTTCATCCCGGATCTGCACGCGATTACCGTGGAGCAGAATCCGGAGGAGCTGCGCAACCGCACCATGGCCGGTGCGGCGCAGCTCATCGCGCTGGGCATCGACCCGGAGAAATCCACCCTCTTCGTCCAGTCCCACGTGCCCGCCCATGCGGAGCTGACCTGGGTATTCCAGTGCCTGACCGGCTTCGGTGAGGCCTCCCGCATGACGCAGTTCAAGGATAAATCCGCCAAGCGCGGCGCCGATCGCACCTCGGTGGGGCTTTTTACCTACCCCATCCTGATGGCGGCCGATATCCTGCTGTACTCGCCGGATTACGTGCCAGTGGGCGAGGACCAGCGCCAGCACTTGGAGCTCACCCGCAATCTGGCTGAGCGCTTCAACAATAAATACGGCGAGACCTTCCACGTGCCAGAGCCGTTCATTCCAGAGGGCGCGGCGAAGATCTATGACCTGCAGGACCCGACGTCCAAGATGTCCAAGTCCGGCCCGAATCCGAAGGGCCTGGTCAACCTGCTCGATGCCCCGAAGACCTCTGCCAAGCGCATTAAGTCCGCCGTGACCGATGACCTGGGCTCGGTCGCCTTCGACCGGGAAAACCAGCCGGGCGTATCGAACCTGCTGGTCATCCAGTCTGCGCTGACCGGCGAGTCCATCGACTCCTTGGTGGAAAAGTACGCCGGCAAGGGCTACGGGCACCTGAAGGTGGATACCGCGGAGGCGCTCGAGGCCTTCACCACGCCGCTCAAGCAGCGCTATGACGAGCTCATGGCGGATCGTGGCGAGCTGGAGCGCATCTTGGAGCGCGGTGCCCAGACCGCACAGGAAGTAGCGCAGCCGCTTGTCGATGCCGTCTATGAAAAAGTCGGCTTCCTTCCTCGCCCGCGCAGGTAGTAGGTACCCCTTAACCCACCCCACCGAGGGACAAGTGGGTGTTTGCCAGCTACGCTATACGGGATAAGCGCTGTGCGAACAAGAAGGGAAGCACGTGTCCACCACCACGCAATCCTCATCTAAGAAGACGGACCATTACGGCATCGAGCGTGCGAACGCCGATGATCCGGGAGCGATAGATAAGGTACGGCGTAAATCGCCCTTTGTTGACCACCTCATGCGCATGCAGGAGCGCTATGCCGCAGAGGGCGGCAACCAGTTTTCTGCTGGCATTACCTATTACTCGGTCCTGTCCATCTTCCCGTTGGCGATGCTGCTGGTGGCCACCATCGCCGCTGTCCTTGCTAACCGTGAGGACCTACTCAATGATCTCCAGTCCTATATCACCGACTCCATTGACGGGAACCTCAGCGAGTCGGTCAATGAGATCTTGGATACGGCCATCGACCAGCGCGGCGCCATGTTCGGTATTGGTGGTTTGACTACTCTGTGGTCCGGACTGGGGTGGATGAACCACCTGCGCATCGGCATTTCCGCCATGTGGGGCATCGATGCCAATGATGGCGGCTCCTTCCTGAAAAAGAAGTTCTCTGACCTTCTGGGGCTTATCGGCCTGATCATTGCCTTTGTCGTCGCCTTCGGCGTGACCGCGGCGGGTTCCTCCGGCCTTACGCAGAAGATATTTGACCTCTTAGGTATCGATTCTTTCCCCGGCATGGGTTATGTCTTCTTCTTCAGCGGCTTGTTGCTGGGACTTATCGCCAACTTCATCGTCATGTGGTGGCTGATTATGATCCTGCCGCGCACGAAGGTGCCTAAGAAGTCCGGCTTTATCGGTGCCGCCATCGGTGCGGTAGCGTTCGAGGCCATTAAACAGCTGTCCACGATGATCATGGCCTCTGCCACCGGCAGCCCGGCCGGTGCGGTCTTTGGCCCGGTCATCGTCCTGATGATTGTCATGTACTTGGTGTGGCGCGTGGTGCTGTATATTTCCGCATGGACCGCGACGACCGCAGAATCCCTGAAGTACGCGCACCCGCCGGTTCCAGAACCTGCCGTTATTCGCGTGCGCAACGAGGTGCGCGAGGGTGCACCAGCAGGTGCGGTCTTCGGTGTGGGCGCCGCTCTGGGCGCTGCGGCTGTGGGCGCGACGAAGCTTTTCCGCCGGAAATAAAAATCCTCCCTACGGGTGAGGGCCGCCGCGCTCTTTACCTTTAAGATAGGACACTATGAACGCCGATGATATTGCCCCAGATCTCTACGAAAAGTGGGACCTCGACCGCAGTGGTGGCGAGGATGAGCTTTTCGTTTTATTGGAAGCAAAAGATATCAAGCTCGGGCAACAAGGGTATAACCCCGATGAGCCGCGACGTGTCCAGCTGCGCATAGCATCCAGCATTTTGGGTTCGGCGAAGAAGAGGGCCGAATATGATGAAGCATTGCGCACAGGTCTTCGCCCGACGTGGGGCGAGCTCGGCACGCTGAGTTCGGTGGGGCAGTGGTCTCCGGCGCCGCGCCCGCAGCCGAGCTTCCACAATCAACCGCAGGGTGGTCCGGAGCAGGCGCCGGATTTTGCCGAACCCAGCCCGTATAGCTCCCCGTACACGCACAACCCATTCGGTCAGCACGCATCATCGCAGCAGCAAATGTCGCCGTCGTTCGCTGCCGCGCCGGCGCCGTTCCAGCACCAGGCACAGGAACGGCCATCGCAAAGTACGCGCATTGGCATGGGCATTGTGGATTTCTTCTTGGCCGGTGGCATCAGCAGTGCGTTTGCTGCGGGCGTAGACGACCTCGTGGATGCGGACACTTTGTACTACGTCGTCGCCTGCATCGTGATGGTGGTCTACGTTGTGGGCAGCGAGGTGTGGATGGGTGCCAGCCCAGCAAAAATTCTTGCCGGGTACACCGTGCGGGACGTGGATACGAAGAAAAAGCTCAGCCTCAGCCAGTCCGCAAAGCGCCAGTGGTGGCGCCTTATCAACGTGGTCCCGGGAATTGGGCAATTGGCGGGACTGGTGGGCGCGGTGGTGCACACAACCACCATTAATGAGGAAAACAACCGGCGCGGTTCCCATGACGAGCTCGCCAACGCAGAAGTGGTCAAGAGGAAGCCGCGCAAGTAGGACGCTGCATGGCGCAACTTCGGGCAGATACCTACGATGGTGCGCATGCATGATGCACCATTAATTAGCCCCGAAAATAAGGATTCCGCCGAGAGCGTGGTGGAACAACTTCCAAAGGTATCCCTGTGGGAACCGGTTCGCTCGCAGGCCAGCACCGCGGAGGAATTGAACGCGGATATTCGCGAGCAGTGTGCCCAGCTTGCCGATGACCACGTGGTCTACGCCGAGCTGCAGCTCAACCCCGCGGCTTACTCTTTCGATACGTCCGCAGTCGTGCGCGAGGTGACCGCGGAACGCTTCGGAGAACTCGAGGTACGGTTTGTCCTCGAGGCGGCAGAGCCGGCGGCTAATGCCGAGGACTCTGCAGGCATTGCTGGCTACACCCTGCCGGAGGGGAATGCTGCCGCCGCGGCGGAGTTCCGCACGAAGTACCTGCCTACCCAGATCGCGGTGGGCGAGGATTTCGCCGCCACCGAAAGCGCGGCGCAGGCCGGCGTGAACCGCTTGCTGCGACCGGTGAATATGATTGATGATTTCACCGCCGATGTCGATGGAATCCGCCCAGGCAAGGCCTCCGGATGGATCCGCGACCGACACATCCCGTTGGTATTTTCGCCCTTGGATGACGTTGAGGAACTGACGGATCATCCGCTGCCGCTGTTACAGCAGCTCGGTTTTACCTGCTCGGTCTCCTCCGGCGATTCCACGCTGAGCAGGCAGTTTCTCGCCTTGAGCGAGACCTTTGGGTACGGACTGGAGGAGTTTTTCGATCTTACCGTGAAGGCGATTGAGAATATTTTCGACACCGAAGAAACAAGGCAGCGTATCCCTGAGACCGTTGTCCTTCCGGCCTACGAGGACCTCTCCGATCCGGAACTTGCCGGCCCCGATACTGAGGAGTCGCTCCAAGATTCCGGGTTCTCAGTGAACCTGAATGACAACGCTTCCGAAGAGTAATAGAGAGTTAATCTACAAAAAGGAGGAAGACATGCCTTCCGCACTATTCGTTGTTACCGCCGCTGATAAGTGGACGCTTGCTGATGGCAGCGCCCGCCCTACCGGTTACTGGGCCGAGGAGCTCATTGCTCCGCACCGCGTTTTTAAAAACGCTGGTTGGGATATCGACTTTGCTACGCCGAACGCGAAGGCTCCAGTGGTAGACGAGTACAGCCTCGAGGTATTGTCTGAGGGCGACCGCGCAGAGCAGGAGAACTACCTCGCAGAAATCGGTCCAGACCTGGAAGACCCACTGAACTTGGCCGATGTTAAGGAAGCCGACTACGACCTCGTCTTTTACCCCGGCGGCCACGGCCCGATGGAGGACTTGGCTTATGACCAGGACTCCGCCAAGCTGCTGCAGGAGCGCATCGAGTCCGGTCGCGCACTGTCCCTGGTATGCCACGCACCGGCTGCATTGCTCGCGCTGGACAATGACAACTGGCCACTCAAGGGCTACACCATGACCGGCTTTACCAACGCCGAAGAGGGCGAGGAGACCATCGCCGCTGCCAAGTGGGTTGTTGAGACCCGCCTGCGCGAGCTCGGCGCTGATTTCAAGCAGACCGATCCGATGCAGCCTTATGTCGAGGTTGACCGCAACCTCTACACGGGCCAGAACCCAGCATCCTCTGAGCCTTTGGCACAGCGCATCCTGCGCGACTTTTAATGCGGGCGCTGAAAGCTCTCGCTGCAGGTAGCGCGGTAGTAGGGGCGGCGGCATATATAAAGAGCCGCCGTCCTTATCTACGCAGCGTTGCTCCTGAGCTTCGCAGCCCATTACTGTACCTGCCGCTGCACTTGCTTTCGGGTGATCGATTCGCTCGAACGAGCAGGCTATTTGCCAATATGGACGTGGCACGTCCGAAGTGGCGTCCGGTGGACATCGAAGAGCTATCTTGTTCTTTTGAAGGCCAAGCATTCCGTGCCCGCGTTATTACTCCACGCGGAGATGGAGCGCCAGCCGAGCCACGTCCCGTGGTGATGTGGATTCACGGCGGAGGTCACCTGCTCGGTGGTCCCGCGATGCATGATCCCCAAACTTCGCTCATCGCATCGGAGCTGGGGGCCATTGTCATCGCGCCGCGCTATCACAAATCCACGCAGGAACCTTTTCCTGCGGATCTGGAAGAGTGTTATGCCGCTTTGCGCTGGATGCAGGAAAATGGCGAGCTTTTAGGCGCGGATACTTCGCGCATTGCGGTCGCTGGCGATAGCGCCGGCGGTGGCTTGGCCGCAGGCCTTGCCCAGCGCACGGTGGATGAAGGTCATTCCATTCGAGCGCTTGGATTGGTCTATCCAATGCTTGATCACCGCACCATTGTTAAAGAGGGTGCGGTGGGGCAGTTTATTTGTCCTCCGAATTTAAATCGCGGCGCTTGGGATATGTACTTAGGCAAGGACCATTTAGGAACCCCGCTGCCACGGTATGCATCGCCGGCGACGCGTTCGGATCACTCGGGGATGCCGCCCACGTGGATCGGCGTGGGAGACATCGACCTTTTTCATGATGAATCCGTAGCCTTTGCTACCGCACTGCAGAACGCCGGAGTCGAGACCACACTTGATGTGTATGCAGGCGCCTATCACGGCTTCGATCAGGTACGCCCGCGTGCGCCCCAGTCGCGCAGAATGCTGGCAGATCTTATCGAGCACCTCGGCTCTCACCTCTAGCCGCACGATTTGCGGATTGAGGTGTAGGTAAAAATACAGCAATCGCCCCAGCCCACGCTCCAGTTTGAGGAGTGGTTGGGCTGGGGCGGTTTTCGGTTAGCAGCGGCTACCGGCAGCTGAGGTCGCTAGGGCCGGTAGTCCGCAGAGCAGAGGAAAACTAAAAGCGGGAAAAACGCTTAATTAGCATGCTCTCGAGGCCCTTCCAAGACTCGGCATGCTCGTTATACGGCTTGGACGGGACGTAACCGGCGTGTTCGGTGGAACCGAGCATGTAGCCGAGGTAGTCCTGCAAACGCGGATTGGCCAGCATATAGGAATTAATGGAATCATCCCCGGCCCAGTCCGCGGCATCGGCGCAGACCTCGTAGCAGCGGGCTAGCTGGTCGGAGTCGACCGCTTCCGGTCCCTTTTCAATATCGCGCACGATGCCATTAAAGGAATATTGGTTATCCGGGTGGACCTGGACCTCTAGCTCACCGGCATTGGCGGCGGTGACGACGTCCTGCCAGGTAGAGACGCGCGCCAAGTCGTGGTCATCATTATCGATGAGCCACCGCACCAGCGTCTTGGAGGAATCGAAGGTAAAGATTTCGCCCCACTTGCCTAAGAAGATGGGATTGCCGTCCAAGTAGGTGCGCAGCGTGTAGACGGACTTGGACTGCGCGGTGATTTTAATCGGGTCGATTCCGGCGGCGGCCCAGGGGGACTCGTCATAGGGGTCGGCGGCATCTGCTGCAGCCTTGCGCTTTTCTTCGGCTTCCTTGGCGGCAGCGTCGGCGGCACTCGCTGCCTCGGAGATGCGGGTTTCGGCATCGGAGATAGCGGCGGCGTCGAATTCATCGCTCGGAACCACGTGGACGTGCTTATCCAGATCCGCGATGACCTTCTTCCAGTTGGTCAAGATGACCCGCCCGACGCCGGTCCACTCGTTCATACCCTGCTCGCCGGAGTAGTGATCGGCGCCGCGGGAGACGTTGCGCAGGATGGAGTGAGTGGCGAAGAAGATGGTGGTCTGTTCGGCAGCGGCGACATCGGCAAGCGCGGATGCCACCTCGAGGTCGCGCGCCACGGTGGAGACATTGGCGTGGCTGGGGCGGCCGGCGAGGGCTTCCGGCATGCCGATGAGATCGTATTCATCGCGCTTGGCTGGGGTGACGCGGTGCGCCGGGCGGGCGGAAAATTGCTCCCACTGCGGGTGATCTAGCAGGTCATGCTTGGCATCGGACTCCAGGTAGCACAGCATCTCAGCGGGGGAGTCGAAGACCAAGACGGAGTCATCGTCGCCCAAAAAGGCTTGCCATTCGGAGCCGCTTTCGCGCCACTTGGGCGCCCAGAGGGTATAAAAATCGCCCTCAGTCAGGGAGAGCTTAATAGGCACAATCGCACGGTTACTCATGGCCTTTTAGTCTACCCAACGCCCCAGCTGCCGCGCGGAATTGCCGGGCGCTTGTCATGCAGTCGGCCGCCAAAAGCCCTTAAATTGCATGCCCATATTATTCGTTCGCAGCGGGTTGGTCTGCACGGGGTCGCCGGCCTCCACAATCTCACCATTGCCGGAATACATCGCCACATGGCCATCCCAAACCACCAGATCGCCGGGCTGGAGCTGATCGGCGCTGACCTGCTTGCCGATGGCCTGCTGGTCCGCCGTGCGCGGAATATCCACCCCCGCCTGGGAATAGGCCCATTGGGTAAGCCCCGAGCAGTCAAAGCCGCCATTTCCGGTTCCGCCCCAGGTATAAGGTTGGCCCAATTGGCTCTTGGCCGCGGCAACGGCCGCCCGGCCTGCGCCCGATCCGGCTTCGGTACTCGCCGGCGGGTTCGGTGTGGGAGCAGGGCCCAGTTCTGGTGGAGGGGCCACGGCCGTGTGCGTCGCCGCGGCAGCCGTTAGCTGCTGGGGCTGGCCCACGGCGGATTCCACCGGGCGCTGGGAGATAGGCAACAGGGCCGCAGCGGCGTTAGTGAGTTCGTCTTTCAGACGTTTAACCCGGGCCATCGCCAAGCCAATATGCTCATCTATCACGGCGCGAAGTGAGGCAAGTGCTGCGGCGCGAGAGGCGGGGTCGAGGGAGATTAATCCCATCGCGATTGGTGCCGCGGCGCGGATAAGCCGCGTGCCGATGCCGAAGATATCGCCGGCGGCCACCGCGATAAGGCTGCGCGCTTGGCCAAGTACGGCGGAGACGGTCTCGTTATCACCGGTGAGGAGATCCGCGGCGGCGATAAGCTGGGAGGCGTCACCGTGCGCGATATCCGCCAGTGGCTGCGCGGCGGAGATATCTGGGACGCGGGGAAGCTGGACATCGGGAAGCGGCGAGGGCTGCAGCGCGGCAATATTTTTAATGGCGGTAGCAAGCACTTACATCGCCGCCCCGAGTAAGTCGCGCAACGCCGCATCGGAGTCTTCAGCCTCGCGCGACATCTGAAAGGAAGACTGCGCGATGTGGCCCATATCGCGGCGCAGCATGGTCATCCGCGCCCCAATATTGTCTAAGGCGGCATGGACGGCCTCATTGAACGCGGTAAAGGCCGGAGCCTCGGGCAATTCCGGGTGGGGCGGATTTTCTCCTTGCGCGTTTGAATGCAGGTCACGGGCTAAATGGCGGGCGTGGGCGGTATCAATTTGAAATGGTCTCATGGGCTATTGGACTGGCCAATAGCCCAAGTGGTTCCCAAAAAGTTTAAAGTAGTGGGCATGGATATCCACGTCGTAGACCACCCGCTTGCCGCTTCCCGCCTGACCTTGATGCGCGATGCGCGCAGCGATAACTCCGCTTTTCGCGCCGCGCTCAAGGACTTGGGAACCATGCTCGTGTATGAAGCTTCCCGCGATTTGGCGGTAGAAAACTTCGATTGCGAAACGCCGGTTGCCACCGCGCAGGGCACTCGCCTGCAGGATCCGCCCATCATCGTGCCCATTATCCGCGCCGGGCTCGGCATGGTGGATCCCGCCCTGTCGATGATCCCTGATGCCCAGGTAGGTTTCATTGGCATGGCGCGCGATGAAGAAACCCACGAACCCGTGCCGTACTTGGAGGCGCTGCCGCAAGACCTGACGGGGCGCACCGTCTTTGTCGTTGACCCTATGCTGGCCACCGGCGGCTCCTTGCTGCACGCCTTGCGCCTGTTGGCTGCTCGCGGCGCTACCGATATCACCGCCATCTGCATGGTCTCGGCCCAAAATGGTGTGGATGCGCTGGAAGAATCGGGCCTTCCTGTGCGCCTCGTAACAGCTGCCATCGACCCTAAGCTCAATGCGGATGCTTATATCGTGCCGGGGCTTGGCGATGCCGGCGATCGCCTCTACGGCCCGCGCAATATCGATCTTTAAGCTAGTATTTCTCCCTGAAAGCCCGAAGGTGGCTTTCAAAAGGGGGAAAAGATCGTGAGTTTTATTCAACTAATGTGGTCGAGCTACGGCTACGGATTTTCGCAACAACTGCGCCGCGTGCGCGAGCGGCGCGGGGTATCCCAGCAAGTGCTTGCGGATATTTCGGGGGTATCGCGCAGCCAGATTTCCAATCTGGAACGCAACGAAAATGGCCTACATACCATGGCGGACCCGCAATTGTCCACGGTGTACAAGCTGGCGCTGGCTTTAGAGATCCCGCCGGCGGTCCTCTTGCCGGCCGGTGGGGACGTGGTGGAGGGCCACTTGGCGGATTCCGCCGTGCTCGGGGTAGAAGATGTGGCGCCCTTTCCGCAGGACTACATCAACCAGCGGCGCTTTAGTAATGCGCGGGGCTAACCACCCTGACTTACTGAACCGCATGGTCTAGTTGTAGACTGCCTCCAAGAGATAGTCCAGCAACAGGGAGGCGTGCGCGTGATCTCGGAGTTTATTAGCGAGTGGTTCGATGCTCACCGTGCGGAGGTCATCGCGTGGCGGCGCCATATCCACCGCAATCCGGAAACGGCGAACCAAGAGGTGGAAACCACCAATTACATCGCGAATATCCTTGCGGATTACGGGCTTGAGCCGCAGCGCTTCCCGCACACCGGCCTGATGGTGGACATCGGCCCAAACACGGAGCTTGGCCGCTTGGCCTTCCGCGCCGATATCGATGCGCTGCCCATCACGGAGGTAACAGGGCTGGAGTTTACCTCCGAGAAGCCCGGTACCATGCACGCGTGCGGCCACGACGTGCACACCACCGTGGCGCTCGGCTTGGCGTGCGCGCTGGCGGATTTTCAGCGGGTTAATCAGCTGCAGCTGGGTATTCGCGTCATCTTCCAGCCGGCGGAGGAAGTATGGGTCGGCGGAGCCACCGACGTTATTTCTTGGGGCGCGTTAGAAGGCGTGCATTCCATCTTCGCCATCCACGCCGAGCCGAAGTTGCGCGTGGGGCGCATCGGAATCCGCGCTGGGGCCATTACCTCGGCAACCGACGTAGTGGAACTCAAGATTAAGGGGCCGGGCGGGCATACTTCGCGCCCACACCTATCCGCGGACGTGGTCTATGCGCTGGGCAAGGTTATTACTGAGCTGCCGGCGCTGCTGTCGCGCCGCGTCGACCCGCGCACCGGCACGGTTTTGGTCTTTGGCCAGGTCAATTCCGGCTACGCCCCTAACGCAATCCCGGAAACCGGCATGCTGACCGGCACGATGCGCACCGCGGATATCACCATCTGGCGCCAGATGCAGGAACTCTTCGCGGAGTTAGTGGATCAGATCCTTGCGCCGGTGGGGGTAGAGTACGAATTGTCCTATAACCGCGGCGTGCCGCCGGTGCTTAACGATGACGTCGCAACCGCCATGCTCGCTTCTGCCGCACAGTCCATCGACCCGCAAGCCGTGGTCCAGGCCCCGCAGTCTTCCGGCGGCGAGGACTTTTCCTGGTATTTGGAAAAGGTGCCCGGTTCCATGGCGCGCCTTGGTTGCTGGTCCGGGGAGGGGGAACAGCACGATCTGCACATGGGCGACCTCATCGTGGATGAGCGGGCAATTGGTGTGGGCATTAAGCTTTTCGGTGCCGTTGTCGAGCAATTTATGGGGGAGAATGCGCAGGCGGACTAACGCGCTGGGGTTACCTACGGGTTAGACTCGTAGGCGACTTTAAAAGTGGAGCCTATAAAGGAGCAATTGCGTGTTGAACCAGACCAAGCGAATTGTCATCATCGGCGGTGGCCCGGCGGGCTACGAGGCAGCGCTGGCTGGCGCCAAGTACGGCGCGGAAATCACCATCATCGAAGACCAAGGCATGGGCGGCAATAGCGTGGTCCTGGACTGTGTTCCCTCCAAGTCCTTCATTGCCGGCGCCAATATTAAAACGGACTTGCGCCGCGCGGATGACATGGAGCTGAACGAGGGCATCGGCAAGGCGCAGCTTTCCATCAGCGCGCTGAACCAGCGCGTGCAGGACTTGGCGGCTAAGCAATCCGGTGATATCCGCAATACCATGGATTCCTTGGGTGCCCGCGTTATCGATGGCCGTGCGCACTTCCCGGAGGATCAGCAGGCCGATGCGTTTGGTGGGCACAAGGTCACCGCGGTCTTCAACGAGGATGGCCACGAGGAGACGCTGGATGCGGACCTCGTCTTGGTGGCTACCGGTGCCACCCCACGCATTTTGCCCGGCGCCCAGCCGGATGGCGAGCGCATCCTGACCTGGCAGCAGGTATATAACCTCACCGAGCTGCCGGAGCACCTCATTGTGGTTGGCTCCGGTGTCACCGGTGCCGAGTTTGTATCCGCCTTTGCCGAGCTGGGCGTCAAGGTCACGATGGTGGCTTCGCGCGATCGCATCTTGCCGCATGATGATGCCGATGCCGCCGACGTCCTCGAAACCGTGCTGAGCGAGCGCGGCGTGGAGCTGGAAAAGAACTGCCGCGTGGAAACCGTTAACCGCACCGAGGACGGCAACGTGGTGGTGACCACGCAGGACGGGCGCGAGATTCACGGTTCGCACGTCATCATGTCCATTGGTTCCGTCCCGAATACCAAGGATCTGAAGCTGGAAAACGTGGGCGTGGAAACCGCGAAGTCTGGGCACATCCAGGTGGATCGCGTCTCGCGCACGAATATCGCCGGCATCTACGCCGCCGGTGACTGCTCCGATCTCTTCCCGCTTGCCTCCGTGGCCGCAATGCAGGGCCGCGTGGCGATGTACCACGCGCTTGGTGAAGGCGTCTCGCCGCTGCGCCTGAAGACCGTGGCTAACGCGGTCTTTACCCGCCCGGAGATCGCCGCGGTCGGCTTTACCCAGGCCGAGATCGAGGCCGGTGAGGTCGCCGCCCGCGCCATTACCATGCCGCTGAATACCAACCCGCGTGCAAAGATGCGCTCGCTGCAGCACGGTTTTGTCAAGCTATTCTGCCGTGCTACCTCTGGCCGCGTGATTGGTGGCGTCATCGTCGCACCGACTGCCTCCGAGCTCATCCTGCCGATTGCGATGGCGGTGACCAACCAGCTCACGGTGAACCAGCTGGCCGATTCTTTCGCGGTCTACCCATCGCTTTCCGGCACCATTACCGAGGCCGCCCGCCGCTTGGTGGCCCACGATGACCTGGAGTAAACCTCGTTCCTAGAACGTGGAGTAGGCCTGCTCTGCAGTGCGGTTGAGCTCGATTTTGATCGGCCTATCTGCCTCCGGCAGGGCGCGCTGTGGACAGAATTCGCGGGGGCAGGCGGTACAGCCTGGGCCAATCGGGGTGGCGGCGGAAATGTCCAGGTTCAGGGCATCGGCATAGACGATGCGATCCGCCTGGGCGATATCGCAGCCTAGGCCTACCGCGAATTCCTTGCGCGGGGTACCCCACGACTTGGCCGTTCCCTGCACGAAACGCCCGATCCACAGGTAAGCATGGCCGTCTGGCATGGCGGCTACCTGGCGGGTAATGCGGTTCGGGGTTTCAAAGGCGCGGTGGACCACCCACAGGGGGCAGGAACCACCAGAGCGCGCGAAGTGAAAGGCGGTAGAGGACTGCCGCTTAGAAATATTGCCCGCACGGTCGGTGCGGATGAAGGAAAACGGCACGCCCTTAAGCCCTGGGCGCTGGAGCGTGGCGAGGCGCTGCGCCGTTGTTTCAAACCCGGTTCCAAAGTAGTTACACAGCAGGTCGATATCGTACCGGGTATCCTCTGCCATGGTGAGAAAGCGCTGGTAGGGCATGGTCACAGCCGCCGCGAAATACTGCGCAAGGCCCAAGGTAGCCAGATCCTGGGATTCGCCTTCGGGCAGTTCAGACACGAGGTTGTCACAGATATCGCCGTAGGCCAGCAGGCAGTATTGCAGGGCCATTTCAAAGACCAATTGTGCCTCAGATAATCCATCGCGCAGCGAAAGCTCGCGCGTGTCTGGATCGAAGCTGCGCCGAGGGCCGGGGCGGGAAAAGCGCACCGTAACCCCCAGATCCTCATGCATGCGGGAGGCGAGCCGGCCCCGGCGCAGGACGCGATCGCCCAACTGGCCGGCGAGTTCTTCTGCGAGCACATCGAGCTCGTGGATGTAGTTATGCGCGTCATAAAAGAAGTCCCGCACCACTTCAAAGGGGGAGGGGTCCGCAGCGGGCGCGCGGGAAGCAACATCAACAAACCGCGGCATCAACTCGGGAAAGCGGGAGGCGAGATCCGAAAGCGTTTCTTCAGAGGCATCAGGGAAGATATGGCGGAGCTCGGTAATCGTATGGATATCGCGGTCTTCGGCGAAGTAGCTGGGATCCACGGTAAAGCGCTGGGCTAGCTGCATTAACACGGTCACGGTAAGCGGGCGCTGGTCGTTTTCCAACTGGTTGAGGTAGCTCGTGGATAACCCGAGTTTCTTAGCCATCGCCACCTGAGTGAGTCCGCGCTGTTTGCGCAAAGCGTGAATCCGTGCCCCCGCGTAGTGCTTGGTCATGCGTCCCCGTCCTTTCTTTAAGGCCCATGCGCTGTGAAAATCACAAGTTTTGCAGATTTCACAAAAGAAGTCCGCTAATTTCCACAAACATTACCTATAGCGTGCACCACATGCAAGCATTTACTGTGATGTGCAACGCATTCTTGATAAAGGAGGACGCAACCAGTGAAAAACCATGAGGTACGCACTCATAAATCCGCCGAGGACTTCCCCTACGAGGAGCACTTGGCGTACAAGGTGGCCGAGGTGGCCGCGGACCCCATAGAGGTTCCGGAAGAAACCACCGAGATGATCATCAACCGCATCATCGACAACGCCGCCGTAGCTATGGCCTCCGTTGCCCGTGGCCCCGTCACATCCGCGCGGGTGATGGCAGAAGCCCACCCCGTGGACAAGGGCGGATCCACCATCTTCGGCATCGATGGCACGTATTCCGCGGAGTGGGCAGCACTGGCCAATGGCACTGCGGTCCGCGAGTTGGACTACCACGACACCTTCCTCGCCGCCGAGTATTCCCACCCCGGCGACAATATTCCACCGCTTCTTGCCGCTGCACAGCACAAGGGCCTGAGCGGCCGCGACCTTATCCGCGGCATCGCGACCGGCTATGAAATCCAGGTTAACCTGGTCAAAGGCATGTGCCTACACGAGCACAAGATCGACCACGTGGCGCACTTGGGGCCATCGGTAGCCGCAGGGCTTGGCACCATGTTGGGCCTGGATAGGGACACGATTTACCAGGCCGTCGGCCAGGCGCTGCACACCACCACGGCAACCCGCCAGTCCCGCAAGGGCCTGATTTCTTCGTGGAAGGCCTACGCGCCAGCCTTCGCCGGCAAGATGGCCATCGAGGCCGTCGACCGCACCATGCGCGGCGAGGGCGCCCCGGCGCCGATCTGGGAGGGTGAGGACGGGTTCATCGCCTGGATGCTGCATTCACCAGAGCGCACCTACACCGTGCCCCTGCCAGAAAACGGTGAGGCCAAGACCGCCATCCTGGATACCTACACCAAGGAACACTCCGCGGAATACCAGGCGCAGGCTCCCATCGATATGGCCTTTGCGCTGAAAAAGACGCTGGAGGACAAGGGCCTGAAGACGGCGGATATCGAGTCCATCGTGCTGCACACCTCCCACCACACCCACTACGTCATCGGTACCGGAGCGAACGATCCGCAAAAGATGGATCCATCCGCCTCCCGCGAAACGCTGGACCACTCTGTGATGTACATCTTCGCGGTCGCGCTAGAGGATGGCGTTTGGGACCACGAAACCTCCTATTCCCCTGAGCGCTCCAACCGCCCGGAGACCATCGAGCTCTGGCAGAAGATCTCCACCGTCGAGGATCCCGAGTGGACGCGCCGCTATCACTCCAACGACCTTGAGGAAAAAGCCTTCGGCGGCAAGGCCGTCATCACCTTCAAGGACGGCACCGTCATCGAGGATGAGCGCGCCGTAGCTGACGCCCACCCGCTGGGCGCCCGCCCCTTCGCCCTCGAGCAGTACATTGCCAAGTTCAAAAAGCTTGCCGATGGCGTCGTCGACGAGGCCGAGCAAGAGCGCTTCCTCACCGCCGTGCAAGACCTAGAAAACCTCACCGATTTAACCGAACTCAACGTGCGGGTCAGCGATGAGCACCTCGCCACCGCGCCCGAGAAACCGGAGGGAATCTTCTAATGGCTGGACTATTTGGTTCTACAATCACCAACGCAGAAAAGCGCGCGAATTTCCGCAAATCCATCGAATCCGGATCGATTACTACCCTGCCGGGCGCGTTTAATCCGCTTACCGCCCGCCTTATCCAGGACATCGGCGGCTTCGATGGCGTCTACGTATCCGGCGCGGTGCTGGCTAACGATTTGGGCCTACCCGATATTGGACTTACCACCTTGACGGAGGTGGCCCAGCGCGCCGGGCAGATTGCGCGCGCTACGGACTTGCCCGTGCTTGTCGATGCCGATACCGGCTTCGGCGAACCCATGTCCGCCGCCCGCACCGTCGCCGCCCTCGAGGATGCCGGGCTGGCCGGCTGCCACCTGGAAGACCAGGTCAACCCGAAGCGCTGCGGGCACCTCGACGGCAAGGAGGTGGTGGACAAGGAGGTCATGGTCCGCCGCATCAGCGCGGCCGTCAACGAGCGCCGCGATCCTAATTTCATCATCTGCGCGCGTACCGATGCCGCCGGTGTCAATGGCATCGATGACGCCATCGACCGCGCTAAGGCCTATGCCGAAGCCGGTGCGGATCTGATTTTCACCGAGGCGCTGTATTCCCCTGCGGACTTTGAAAAGTTCCGCGCCGCCGTGGATACGCCGCTGTTGGCGAATATGACGGAGTTTGGCAAAACCGAGCTGCAATCAGCAAAGACCCTCGACGGGTTGGGATACAACGCTGTGATCTGGCCGGTCTCCAGCTTCCGCGTGGCCATGGGAGCTACCGAAGAATTCCTGCGCGACTTGCAGGAAACCGGTATCCAGACCGAATGGTTAGAGCGCATGCAGCACCGCTCCCGCCTGTACGAGCTGGTCCGCTACCAAGAATACAACGAGTTCGACCAGTCCGTATTCACCTATTCCAAAGACAATTATCAACCCACTTTTGAAAGCTAAGGAGCCAGTGACCATGTCCGATAAGAAAAACGAAACCCCAGAAATCCGCAAGGGCCTTTACGGCGTCGTCGTTGATGAAACTGCCGTTTCCAAGGTTGTTCCTGAGACCAACTCCTTGACCTACCGCGGCTACCCGGTGCAAGAACTCGCCCGCTACTGTTCCTTCGAAGAGGTTGCGTACCTCTTGTGGAATGGCAAGCTGCCGGGCCAAGAATCCCTCATCCGTTTCTCCGCGCGTGAAAAGGCATTGCGTCACCTGGACCGCCATCTCATTGACCTCATCATGTCCATGCCGCAAAGCTGCCACCCCATGGACGTGCTGCGCACGGCGATTTCCTTCATTGGCGCTCAGGATGCGGAGGAATACACCAGGGACTCCGAGCACGTCCGCCGTACCGCGCTCGAACTCATGGCGAAGATCCCCACCATCATCGCGCTCGACATCCGTCGCCGCCGCGGTGAAGGCTACATTGAGCCTTCCCGCAAGAAGGGCTTTGCTGAAAACTTCCTGTGGATGGTCTTCGGCGACGAAGAAGGCTCCCCTGCGCTAAACCGCGCCGATATCGAGGCCTTTGATAAGTCCCTCATCCTTTACGCCGAGCACTCCTTCAATGCCTCCACCTTCTCGGCACGCGTGGTTACCTCTACGATGTCTGATACCTACTCCGCCATCGTCGCCGCCATTGGTGCGCTCAAGGGACCACTGCACGGTGGTGCTAACGAAGCAGTCATGAAGAACTTCCTCGAGGTAGACGATCCTGCCAAGGCAGAGGAGTGGACCAAGAACAAGCTGGCCAATAAGGACCTGGTCATGGGCTTTGGTCACCGCGTGTACAAGAACGGTGACTCCCGCGTTCCCACTATGGAGGCCGCCTTCAAGGAGCTGGCCGAGCAGCACGACCAGACCAAGTGGATCGAGATGTACGACATCATGGCCAAGACCATGGAGGAAAACACCTCGATCAAGATCAAGCCGAACCTAGACTTCCCGGCCGGCCCTGCCTACCACATCCTCGGGTTCGATATTCAGTTCTTCACCCCGATCTTCGTCATGGCCCGCATCACCGGCTGGACCGCGCACATCGTGGAACAAAACGAAAACAACTCGCTGATTCGCCCGCTGTCCGCCTACGTCGGCGAAGACCAGCGCTCCGTTCCACCGAAGTCCTTCTAAACACTCGGCTTCCCGCGCGGTTCGGGCGGTCCGTGTAACCGGGTAGTGAGCCGTCCATGCTCCCCATGCCTGCGTGGGGAGCATTTGCGCATCCTCCTACGCTATATGTGCATCCTTCTACGGTATAACTGAGCGACCCGCGCCCTCAGATGTTGCATTTTCGCCTCAGGTATTGCATAGGAGGATGCGCATGTAGCGGCTGCAGCTCCGGCCCCGACTGCGGCTGCGGATCCAGCTGCGGCTGCGGTACCGGCTGCGAAAAATTTGCCAGATGAAATTTGCAGACTTTGCAAAATTGTTAGGCCTGTTATTACTGGTTGACTGGCAGAAATTGCTTTCGCGGGGTTTAAGTTGCAGGTGAGTGTAGAAAATTCCGTTCAAAAAAGGGATGATAAAAACTATTTTTATCTCTAAACTGAGAGACGGATCACCCCAGTGGGGACATTGCAACGCAGTGTCTTCCAAGTTGAAAGGAACACCCAAGTGGCCAATTCCGCCCTTCCATCGTTCGACAAGATTTTGGTAGCCAACCGCGGTGAAATCGCCGTGCGTGCCTTCCGCGCTGCCTTTGAAACGGGGGCGAAGACCGTCGCCGTCTATCCTCGTGAAGATCGCAACTCTTTCCACCGCGCCTTTGCGGATGAAGCAGTGCGCATTGGTGACGAGGGACAGCCCGTCAAGGCGTACCTCGATATCGAGGAAATCATCCGCGCTGCCAAGAAGTCTGAAGCGGATGCGATCTATCCGGGCTACGGCTTCTTGTCCGAGCGCGCCGATTTGGCCCGTGCTTGCGAGGACAATGGCATTAAGTTCATTGGCCCCACCCCGAGCACGCTAGATCTCACCGGTGATAAATCCGCAGCCGTCAATGCCGCGAAGGAAGCGGGGTTGCCGACGCTGCAGGACTCGAAGCCGACTACGGACATCGATAAGCTGGTAGCAGACGCCGGTGACTTCAGCTTCCCGGTCTTTGTCAAGGCCGTTTCCGGTGGTGGCGGGCGCGGTATGCGCTACGTGGAATCAGAATCTGAGCTGCGCGAACGGGCGGCAGAAGCCTCGCGCGAGGCCGAGGCGGCCTTTGGTGATGGCAGCGTGTACCTCGAGACCGCGGTGATTAATCCGCAACACATTGAGGTGCAGGTGCTCGCGGATGCCCAGGGCAATGTCATTCACCTCTTTGAACGCGATTGCTCCGTGCAGCGCCGCCACCAGAAGGTCGTAGAGATCGCTCCCGCGCCGTCGCTGGATCCGGAGCTGCGCGATCGCATCTGCCAGGATGCCGTGAACTTCTGCGAGCACATTAACTATGAGGGCGCCGGCACGGTGGAATTCCTCGTGGACGAGCGCGGCAACCACGTCTTTATTGAGATGAACCCACGCGTGCAGGTGGAGCACACCGTGACCGAGGAGGTTACCGGTGTGGACATCGTCAAGGCGCAGATGAATATCGCCGCAGGTGCGTCCTTGGAAGACATCAACCTGTCGCAGGAAAATATCACCATTACCGGCTCCGCCCTGCAGTGCCGCATTACTACCGAAGACCCAAATAACGGCTTCCGCCCGGATACGGGTACGTTGACCGCGTACCGCTCGCCGGGCGGCGCTGGTGTGCGCCTGGACGGTGCGACCTCCGTGGGTGCTGAAGTATCGCCCAACTTCGACTCCCTGTTGGTGAAGATGACCTGCCGCGGCACCACTTTCGAGCAGGCCGTCCACCGTGCCCGCCGCGCGCTGAATGAGTTCCATGTGTCCGGAGTGGCGACCAATATCGGCTTCCTGCGCGCGTTGCTCAATGAGTCCGACTTCGTCAATACCCGCGTCGATACCGGATTCATTACCGAGCACCCAGATCTGCTCAAGGCCCCACCAGCTATAGATGAGTCCGGCCGTATCTTGGAGTACATCGCGGATGTCACTGTGAATAAGCCCAATGGCGATAGGCCGACCGCGCTGCGCCCCTTTGATAAGCTGCCGAAGTTTAATGCGGAAGAACCGCTCCCGCGCGGTTCCCGCGATGACCTCTTGGAGCTGGGGCCACAGAAGTACGCGGAAAAGATTCGCGCTCAAGAGCCTTTGATGGTCACGGATACGACGTTCCGCGATGCCCACCAGTCCCTGCTTGCCACCCGCGTGCGCAGCACCGCCTTGGTGTCCGCGGCGGAGGCCGTGGCGCGCCTGACCCCAGACCTCTTCTCCGTGGAGGCGTGGGGCGGTGCTACCTATGACGTGGCCATGCGCTTCCTCCACGAGGATCCTTGGGTGCGCCTGGATCTGCTGCGCGAGGCCATGCCGAATCAGAACATCCAGATGCTCCTGCGCGGGCGCAATACCGTGGGTTATACCCCGTACCCGGATTCGGTCTGCCGCGCCTTCGTGCAGGAAGCGGCCAAGTCCGGTGTGGATGTCTTCCGCATTTTCGATGCGCTTAACGATGTCTCCCAGATGCGCCCGGCCATCGATGCCGTGCTCGAGACGAATACCACCGTGGCCGAGGTGGCCATGGCGTATTCCGGTGACCTTTCTTCGCCGAAGGAAGACCTCTACACCTTGGATTACTACTTGAAGCTCGCCGAGCAGATCGTAGAATCCGGCGCGCACATCTTGGCCGTTAAGGACATGGCGGGCCTATTGCGTCCAGAGGCCGCGCACACCCTGGTGACCGCGCTGCGCAAGGAATTCGACCTGCCGGTCCACGTCCACACGCACGATACCGCCGGTGGCCAGATCGCTACCTACTTCGCGGCGGCGCGCGCCGGCGCCGATATCGTCGATGGCGCCTCGGCGCCGCTGGCCGGCACCACGTCGCAGCCTTCGCTTTCCGCGCTCATCGCTGCATTCTCCAACTCCAAGCGCGATACCGGAATTGACCTGCAAGCAGTCTCGGACTTGGAGCCGTACTGGGAGGCCGTGCGCCAGCTATACGCTCCGTTTGAAAACGGCATCCCTGGCCCGACCGGCCGCGTGTACAAGCACGAGATTCCGGGTGGTCAGCTGTCGAACCTGCGCGCGCAGGCCGTCGCATTGGGCTTGGCGGATCGCTTCGAGGTCATCGAGGATAACTACGCTGCCGTCAACGAGATGCTGGGTCGCCCCACAAAGGTCACCCCGTCCTCCAAGGTGGTGGGTGACTTGGCGCTCCACCTCGTGGGCACCGGCGTTGCTCCGGAAGACTTCGCGGCCAACCCGACGAAGTACGATATCCCGGATTCCGTGGAGCAATTCCTGCGCGGTCAGCTGGGCACCCCTCCGGGTGGCTGGCCGGAGCTGCGCGATAAGGTCCTCGATGGTCGCGCCGAAACCGGTGCGCAGATTAACGATGTCCCGGCAGAGGAGCAGCCGCACCTGGAATCGGATAACTCGGATGAGCGCCGCGCCAGCCTGAACCGCCTGCTTTTCCCCAAGCAGTTCGAGGAATTCAACGAGTTCCGCCGCAAGTATGGCAATACCGAGGCGCTGACGGATACGACCTTCTTCTACGGCCTGACCGAAGGTGAAGAGAAGGTGGTGCACTTCTTCCCAGAAGATTCCACCGATCGCTCCAACCTTAAGCAGATCGTGGTGCGCCTCGACGCCGTGGGCGAGCCGGATGAGAAGGGCATGCGCAATGTCGTGCTCAACGTCAACGGCCAAATCCGTCCGATGAAGGTGCGCGATGAAAACGCCGAGTCCACCGTGGCCACGGTGGAGAAGGCGGATCCGTCCAACGACGGTCACGTGGCGGCCCCGTTCGCCGGTGTGGTCAACCCCACGGCAGAGCCAGGCGACGAGGTCAAGGCCGGCGACCAAGTTGCGGTCATCGAGGCCATGAAGATGGAAGCCTCCATTTCCGCCACCAAGGATGGCGTGGTGGACCGCGTGGCCATTGGCCAGGCCACCAAGGTGGAAGGCGGCGACCTCATTGCCGTAATCAACTAGTCTGCACACTCAAGCGCCCCGCTTCCCTCGATTTATCTCGAGGCAGCGGGGCGCTTTGGTGTCTAGCTGTGCTAAAAATCAACGATTTCGTCCATCCAAATGACCGCAACCGTCGACGAAATCCTTGCTCTAGATGGACGAAATCGTTGATTCGCGAGGATGGCGGAGGCTCGCCTTAACCAAGGATGACGGGCAATGCTAACGAGCCGACCAAGATGAGTACCACGAGGCCGAAAAAGACTTTGGCCTGCCACTGGGCATAATTAAATGACATTCCCGTACCGAAGCGCTTATCTACCAGTACCGCCGGATCATCCGGGTTGTAATATATTACTCCCCATTTATAGAGGTGGTCATTGTCCGGTGATTCTTTGTCTTCATCAGCGAAGTGAATACCGCGCAATTGTTCGGATAACCGGGATTGCTTGTAGAGAAGAAATACAACTAGACCGATGCTGCCACCAATGGTGAGAATCAGCATTGTGGTGATCGCGGCGCCGTTGAAGCGTTGATAATGCGGGATAGGGCCGGTTACCTGCATCAGCGCCATCCCGGCGCTGATGAGCAGGGTGAGGACTCCCATGCCGGTGTTCGTCAGGGCGAGGTTTGCTTCGTTACGCAGCCGCGCTTTAATGCTGCGCTCAGAGCGTGGGGACACCTCACTATGCGCGATAAAAGAGCAGATAATGGCAAATAGGCCCAGCAATGCTAAAGCGACGAATGAGGAGGAAAATACGCTCCCAATTGATTTGTCGCTCCAATTGTCGGCCTCTATGGATTCATTCCAGTGCACGGGAACGGGGTCCGGAATGGCGGACCAGTGGGAAGCGACGATGATGGCACCGGCCGCGATGCACAGCAGGGAAGAGAGCATGGTTACCCACGGAAAGGTCGGGGTAGGGATGCCGCGAAATTCGGGCGCATCAATGGCTGTGGTGGAAACACGGGCAGCGATGCTGGTTTCAACCTCGTCGAACCAGCCGCCCGCCTTTTTAGCCGCGATGATACGGCGGCGTTGGGACGCATAAGCCCACATGCCACCGAGCGCCACCACGAGGGAAGGTAGTGCGGTTAATAACGGCAGTTTCCAGGCAAAGAGGGACATGGCCGTTGCCACGATGCCGCAGCTCCACGTGCGTATCTTGAATCCGGCGAGGGCGGAGGTAACCGCAGGATCAGAAAGATAAGCCTTGGGCACGCGCACTCCGAGCGGTGTGCCAGGTGAGGCCAGGGAGGGGGCTGTGGCCATGATCCAGGTGATAACCAGGGTGGTGGCGGCCATTATGAGTGTGAAAATCATGGTGATACTTCCAGGTCATTAAGGGTGGAGCTGAGTCGAGCGTGGAGCTCATCTGGGCTAAAGCCTTGGGCGCGGGCGAGTGCGACTATGCGGCTTAATTGCTCTTCCAGTTGTTTTTCTTGCGCGGTGGTGCGAGCACCAGGCCTGACGATGGAGCCGGAGCGTCCGGCGGTTTTACAAGGTCCTCGGAAACCAAGAGGTCGTATGCCTTCTTCACGGTGGCAGGGTTAATGCCTATATCCTTGGCAACGCGGCGGACGGGATCTAGCTTGTCGCCATCGGAAAGCTGTCCGCGAGCGATAGCCAAAACGATTTCATCGTGAATCTGTTGAAAAACGGGGACGTCAGATTCGGGGTGAAGGGTAATGAACATCTGTCACCTCCAATCTTTTTCTGTATTACTTGCTGTAACACAAGCTGTATTATTTTATGTGGTACAGAAAAGAGGGCAAAAAGAATCCCAGGTACCTGCGACTTAATGCAGTGACGTACCTGGGTTGCGGGGCAGGGAGACTAGAGAAAAAGGGCCCCAGCGATGGCAGCAATACCGTAGCTCCCGCGCATGAAGTAACCGAAGACCTCGGGAGAGAAGGAGGCGCCGAAGCCGCCGGTATCGATGATATTCATGGTGGTAACGCGTGCGGGACGGGAGCGCTTAAAAGCGGTGTAACTAAGCCCCAAACAACATGCTGCGAGCGTGAACAGGGACAGCTTCCACACGGTGGCGATGAAGGCGGTGCCGACAACGGCAGCACCTGCGGTGGCAGCCAGTGGCAGTCCCCAGTCGGGCCACGCACCATCGACGATGCGGCCGAAGGAGGCGGCGCGGCCAGTAGCGGCGCCGACAATGGTCCAAGCGGCAGCAAATCCAATAAGAGCAAGGCCGCCGAGCTGAGGTGCTAGCGCTAGGGTCAGTCCCATGACGGCGACCGCACCGAGGGGGATGTACCACCGGCGAAACAGGCGCCGAGCAAAGAGGAGACTGAGCGAAGCCGTGGCATGTGAGCGCGGGCGCAGGCGAGCGGATTGGGAGGCGATAGCATCGGCAGAAACCTCAGAATCCAGTAGCCCAAAGGAGGACGAGCCGATGGCACGGGTACGGCCCGCGCGGAGGAGCGAGGCGAGTTCGAAGGATCGCCAGCCGATGGCAAACCGCAGCAGGGGGAGGGTTATCGCCGCATAGAGTGGAAGATGCAGCGATGCACACAGGGCAAGACCTAGGAGGCTCACGCCGGCGAGCTGGGCAATAGACAGCTTATCGACGCCTCCCATGCGCCCCCGCGGCCTATCCGCATAGACCCAACGCCCGAGCGAAAGGCTGCGCAGCGGATAGAGCGCCTCGAGGAGGATGATGAGGGCGAGCGAGCCGAGCCCGGCACCAATGGTCGCGGTTGCGGGCAGAGCAGCGGCCGTGCGCTGTGCTAGCGAGGGCAGAAGCGCTGCAGCATTGTGCCAGGCGTAGACGCTGACGCTCGCGATAAGTGCCGCGATGAAGGCGTAATAGATGGCTGAGGAAGCTGTGGAGAGAAGTTTCATGAAATCTTCACTACTTCGTCGCAGGCAGCGAAGATGGCCGGAGAATGGGAAGCGAGCACCACACAGCGGCCATTGGCTGCCAGGTGGCGTAGCTCCTCGGCCAAGAAGGCGGTCCAGGTGTGGTCGAGGTGGCGCTCGGGTTCGTCGATAAGCAAGGCTTTGGCCGGCTGATAAAGCTGGGCTGCGAGGTAGACCCGCTGGCGCTGGCCAGAAGAAAGGCTGCTGACAGCGGAGTTCCGGATGGCGTCGTCGATGGCCCAGAGCTCATGGACCTCGGCAAAGTTTACGCCGGAGCGGCGGGATAGCAAGCTAAAGTGCTCACCCACGGTGAGATCGGGGAGGAAGACTGGGTCCCCGACGGAGATGACGGAACCGGCCGCCGCAGCGCTACCGGGCGCGGCACCGTCGATGAAAACGGTGCCATTTAGTGGGGCAATCTCGCCGCTCAACGTCTGCAGCAGCGTAGATTTACCCGCACCATTCGGGCCTTTTAGGCCGTATACGCGACCGGCATTAAAGCTGCGATTGAGGTGCCCCAAGGCGGCGGAATGTCCGTAGTCTGCATCTATTGTCAACATCGTTGCCAGGTTAGCAGACAGGTGGCTGGCCCTAGGGGGCGGTAGCTTTGATGCGATTCAATTGTTTCAGGAAGTAATCTTGGATTAAAACCTTGGGTATGATTGTGCGTTCCTGTTCTATTGATGGGCTTGGCTCCTTGTGCCTGGCATGTAAGTCACAAGAGCCTGTCTAGAGGTTTTAGGGTGCCGTAATCTCTCATGGCGAATCGGATCACAGGTTTCTCTTTCTCGTCGAGCCCAGTATTTGATTCGGGATAGATTGCCACACACAAACCATTAGACACTCCCACTGCCGAGGTTCTTTTAGGCCGGTGGGGCAAAATGAGCGCGAACGCCGAGGATCCTCCGATGGGCTAAGCTAGCCCGATCTTCGCGCTGAGAATGCTCGTCTGCGCCGTGAGCTGACACAAACTCCGTACGGTTCAAGGTGTATAAAGCTAGAGGACGCAACCAATTAATTGTGTCGCTGCATACCTAGTTCGCGGAAACGTCTAAAAGCAACCGCGTTTGGCCATTTTCGGCCCTGATTTTTGTGGAAACGCGGTTGCTTTTGGGAAATTTTGGCGTGATTAGTTATCGAATCTGGCCGGGCGGGTTAGAGAACCATTGGTGCAACGATGACGCCGACGATGGCGGCATTGAGCATATTGGTAAGGAAGCCACCGAAGAGTGCGCGCGGGCCAAGTTTTGCTACTTCACCGCGGCGCTCAGGGATGAGGCCACCGATGGAGCCAATCTGGATGCCGATGGACGACAGGTTGGCGAAGCCAGCGAGGGCGAAGGAGGAGATCAAGATGGCCTTATCGCTGAGCTCATCGACGCTTTCACCAAAGGCGGTGTAGCCAACGAACTCGTTAAGGATGGTCTTTTGGCCGATGAAGTTACCCACCTCGAGGGCCTCGTTCCAAGGCGTACCGATAAGCCAGGCCACTGGGGCGAAGATGATGCCGAAGAGGCCTTCGAGCGACCAGTTATCCTGGCCGAAGAGGGAACCAATGCCGCCGAGGATGGCAGAGAGCATCACGATCGAGGCGATGAAGGCGATGAGCAAGCAGGCAACCGAGATGGCGATCTTACCGCCGGCCATGGCACCGCTACTGATGGCGTCAATGATGTTTTTAGATTCGGTATCGCGGACGTCTTTAACGGTGGCGTCGAGGTTCGTCTCTTCCGTCTCTGGCATAAGGCCCTTGGCGACGAGCAGGGAGCCCGGCGCATTCATGAGCGATGCGGCGAGCAAGTATTCCAGGGGCGCGCCCAAGAGCGAATAGCCGATCAACGTGGATCCGGCCACGGAGGCAAAGCCGCCGACCATACAGGTATAAAGCTCGGATCGGGTGAGCTTGGGAAGGTAGGGTTTAATCACCAGTGGGGCCTCGGATTGCCCGAGGAAGATCACGGTGGTGGCCCAGACGGATTCCACCTTGGAGGTGCCCATGAGCCACTTGATGGCGGATCCGACGTATTCCACGAAGTACTGGATAACCCGGAGGTAGTACAGGGCGGCGATGATGGCGCCCAAGAAAATGATCACGGGCAGCACATTGAGGGCGAAAACGAAGTCATCACCGAAGAGGCCGCCGAAGACGAATTGGGTGCCCTCGTTGGTAAATTCCGTGAGCTTAGTTAGCCCATTGGCGATGCCCTTGAGGGCTTTGAATCCAGGTTCCCACGCGAGGACCAAGAAACAGAAGACCACCTGCAGGACAAGGCCCACGCCAATGGTGCGCCACTTGATATTTTTACGCGAGCTCGACAGGACGTAAATTACTGCAAGAATGGCGATGATGCCGAGCAATCCTTGGAAGCGTTCCATATTTTCTGACCGTTCTTTGAAGGGACTTTTTAATTAGAGTGACTCTGGGCCAAAGGAGAGGGGGAGGATCTCGGCAAAGTCGTGGCTCCGGGGCTTTCCATCGACGGAGACGATGACGCGCTCGCAATTAAACTCCCGCAGGACCTGGCGGCAGGCACCGCAAGGGTAGCAAGGTGCGGACTTCAAACCGACGATAGCAACCGCTTTAATCTGCGGGATGCTGGGCAAGTGGCCATCGGTGGCCGTTACGTCTGCGGTGGTGACCATGTGCGCGGCGGCATTGCGTTCGGCGCAAATGCCTAGCGGACTGGAGGCGTTTTCGACGTTGGAGCCGGTGACAATGCGGCCATCGGCAAGCAGCAAAGCCGCACCGACTGGGAAAGAGGAATAGGGCGCCCAGGCGTGGTGGGCTGCGTCTTCTGCGAGGCTGAGCAATTCGGCATCGGTGGGAGGCGAATCCGGGGTGGCGTTCATTGCGGTATGGACTTTCTTTCTACGGGGTGAAGAGAGACTGCGTTAATTCTCCATTAGAACAAAAAGAAAAATACTCATTGACATCTGTTCTATAGGGAATAATAATTGGACGTGGTGGAGTGTACAACCGCTATATATAGTGCAGTAAATCACATTATGTGCTTGTATGTTTCGGTTTCCAAATCAGTACAGGAGGAGTCGTCATGGCCGAGAAATTCGATGCGGTAGATGTTATTCGCACCAAGCGCGATAAGGGGGTGTTTAGCCCGGAGGAAATCGACTGGGTCATCGATGCCTATACGCGCGGTGTCGTGGGCGATGAGCAGATGGCCGCACTCAACATGGCGATCTTCCTCAACGGCATGAATCGCGAGGAAATCTCGCAGTGGACCAAGGCGATGATTGCCTCCGGTGAGACGATGAGCTTTGAGTCCTTGTCTAAGAAGACCACAGACAAGCACTCTACCGGTGGCGTTGGCGATAAGATTACGCTGCCGCTCGCGCCCCTCGTTGCCGCCTTTGGCGTGGCGGTCCCGCAGCTTTCTGGCCGCGGCTTGGGCCACACCGGTGGCACCCTGGACAAGCTGGAAGCCATCCCAGGCTGGCAGGCGGATATTTCCAATGAGCGATTGATGGAAATCCTGGAGGATCCGGGCTGCATCATCTGCGCGGCAGGCTCTGGACTGGCGCCCGCGGATAAGAAGATCTATGCCCTGCGCGATATCACCTCCACCGTTGAGGCCATTCCGCTAATTGCTTCCTCCATCATGTCGAAGAAGATCGCGGAAGGTACCTCGTCGCTGGTCCTCGACGTCAAGGTGGGCTCCGGCGCCTTTATGAAGGACGAGACCTTGGCTCGCGACCTGGCGCAGACCATGGTGGATTTGGGCAATGACGCCGGCACGGCCACCACGGCACTGCTCACGGATATGTCCACCCCATTGGGCCGAAAGGTGGGCAATGCGCTCGAGGTTGAGGAATCCGTCGAGGTCCTAGCTGGCGGTGGGCCAGGCGATGTCGTCGAGCTGACCCTAGCCCTTGCGCGCGAGATGCTGGAAGCGGCCGGCGTGCACAATGCCGACGTGGAAAAGGCGCTCAAGGATGGCCGCGCCATGGATAAGTGGAAACAAATGATTAAGGCGCAGGGAGGGGACCCAGACGCCAAGCTTCCCGTGGCTACGCATACCCACGATGTCATCGCTGAATCCGATGGCTACCTCACCGAGCTTGATGCCCTGTCCGTCGGCGTGAGCTCCTGGCGCCTAGGTGCAGGCCGCGCCCGGAAGGAAGACCCGGTACAGGCAACCGCGGGCATCGAATTGCACACAATCAAGGGTGAGAAGGTATCCAAAGGCCAGAAGCTTTTCACCCTGCACACGGAAACCCCAGAGCGCTTCGAGCGCTCCCTTGAGACCTTGCAGCAGGGCTTTAAGATTACGGACGCCCCGCTGGATAAGGAGCGCCAGATCATCCTGGACCGCATTAGCTAAATCAGGATTAACGGAAGCGCAATCGACCCGATGACGATGATCGCAATGACGGCGAGGAAGACCTTTGCCTGCCACGTGGCGTAGTTGAAGGACACTCCGACGCCTAGGCGCTTGTCCACCAGGACCGCTGGGTCATCGGGGTTGTAATACAGGATCCCCCACTTATAATGCTCATCATTATTGGGGGATTCTTTGTCTCCATCCGGAAGTTTCACCCCGCGCAGCTGATCCTCGAGCTGCGATTGGGCGCGCAGTATCATTGCCACGATGGCTATGGTGCCGCTAACGGTCATCACCACCATGGTGATAAAGGAGAGGCCAGCCAGGTCCTGATAGCCCGGTACCGGGCCGGTGACCTGTATCAACGATAGCCCGAGGGACATGAGAAGAAGCAGGATGCCCATCGCTTCATTGGAGGCCGCAAGGTTTGCCTGATTCCGCAATCGCGCCTTGATGGAGCGCTCCGAGCGTGGCCGAACCGCGGTGCGTTGGATAAGCCAGCAGATGCCGGCGAAAAGCAACCACATTCCCAGCGCGATAAACGTGACGAAAAAGACGCTGCCGATGGACTTGTCGCTCCAGCTATCCGGCTCCAAAGATCCATCCCAGTGCACTGGCACGGGATCGGGGATTTCGGACCAATGGGCGGCGACGATGAGTGCACCGGCGATGATGACCAGCAAGGAACCCAACATGGTCAGCCAGGGAAAAGACGGCGTTGGCACATCAATATCCTGTATGGCGTCGGCGTCCCGCTCCGCTACCTGGCCGGTGACCGCGGTTTCTACCCCGTCGAACCAGTCGCCGTCCTTCTTGGCCGCGATGATATAGCGGCGCTGGGAGAGGTAAGCCCACGTACTGCCGATAATGACCAGCAGGGAAGACAGGGCCGCCACCCACGAGTGGTTGACGTAGAACAGTGAGATAACCGTCGCTGCGATGCCCACAACCCACGTCCGGGTCTTAAATCCAGAAATAGCACCGACCACAACGGGATCCGAAAGGTGGCTTTGGGGAACGCGAACGCCGAGCGGGGCGCCTGGCGACGCAAGCGCCGGGATTGTGGTCATTATCCACGTTATGACCAGCGTGGTCGCGGCCATGAGGACGGTAAGAATCATGCGAGCTCCTTCAGTGTGGAATCGAGATAGCCGTGGAGCTCCTCAGTGGAAAAGCCCTGAGCGCGGGCGAGGGTTGCCACGCGGCGCAGGCGTTGCCGAACCTGCTGTTCTTGCGCCGCGGTGTGCGCGCCGGGCCGGACGATCGATCCGGAGCGACCCGCGGTTTCGACGAGGCCATCAGCAACGAGCAGGTCATAGGCGTGTTTTACGGTGGCCGGGTTAATGCCAATATCCGCGGCGACCTGGCGCACGGGATCGAGCTTGTCGCCGTCGAAAAGCTGCCTGCGGGCGATGGCCAGCACGATTTCGTCGTGAATCTGCTGGAAGACCGGCGCATCCGCGTCAGGGTTGAGCGTGATGAGCATGAGCTACCTCCTTCCACTTTTTTGTACCACTAACAGTAGCACAGTCTGTATTAGTTGAAGTAATACAAAGCGGAAGCTGGGCCTAGATATGCACCTGCGAAGTGAGGCTGAGCTCTTCGCAGAAGCCCTCATCGTGGCTGACCAGCAAGTACGCACCCTCGTAGGACTCGAGGATCTGCACGAGCCACTTCATGGTGGTGATATCCAAATTATTGGTGGGTTCATCGAGTAGGAGGAATTGAGGGCTGGGCTCGGCCAAAAGCACCCGGGCAAATTCCGCGCGGAAGCGTTCGCCGCCGGATAGCTGGCCGGTGCGGCGGTGCACCTGGTCATCGCGAAATAACAGCTGCGCCAATTGGTCGCGGATGAGTTGTGGGGGAGCAGTGGGGTTGGCCTCTGTGACCATCTCTAAGATTGTGCGATCTTCCGGCAAGGTGATTTTCTGCCGCAGATATCCGCAGTCCACGCTGTACTCAACATCACCGCGCGCAACCTCATTAAGGAACGTGGTTTTCCCGCTGCCGTTTGGTCCTGTAAGGCGTACATGCTCAGGGCCGGTTATATCCACGATGCTGCTGGTGAGCACCCGGGTGCCATTGGGTAGCTGCGTTTCTGGAAGGTCGAGGTGGACGTGTTCGTCCGGGCGGATCTTGTTTTGCGCAGCTTGATAGGCAGCAAATGCTTCCCTCACCGAACCCGATGCCTGAGCCGACCGCTTAGCTGCGGTATTTTGGGCGCGGTTCTTGTCATTTCCCATCGCCATTCCAGGCTTTCGGTGGTTGTGCGAGAAGGATTTGGCGCGGCGATTGTCCCTGGATATGCGCATCTGCATCGCCTCGCGCTCGCGCACTTGCTTGCGGTGTTCGGCCTTAGCCTCGCGCGTTTCTGCTTCGGCAGCGCGCTGTTCGGTTTCTATGGACTCCCGGTAGGCGTGATAATTTCCGGAAAATAACCGCAAACTTCTCGCGTAGAGTTCTGCGATGTGCTCGACATGGGAGAGCAGGTCTAGGTCATGGGAGATAACAAGAATCGGTGTAGAAGAGCTGGAAATAAGCTCGGTGACCTTTGATTGTCCTTCCGCGTCCAGGTTATTGGTCGGCTCATCGAGGATGACAAAGTCTGGGTGATCAAAAAAGGCGGCGTTTAACGCGATGGTGCCCGCTTCGCCCCCCCCAGACAGCGTACCGATGGTGCGATCTAGCGGGTAGGCAACGCCTGCGTTATGAAGGCAGGCGTGAATCCTGTCTTCGATATCCCAGTCGTTGCCAATAGTTTTCAGCAGTTCCTCGGAGTAGTTTCCCGCTCCTAGTGCGTGGAGCGCGGCAATCTTTTCCGCCGCGCCGAATACTTCGGCGATGGTTAAGGAATCACGCAAGCCAAGATCTTGGTCCACGTAGGTGACCTCTGGCGCCGTGAATGTGCCCGAGGACGGTGCGATTTGGTGGGAAAGGACCTTAGCAAGGGTCGATTTTCCGGAGCCATTATCGCCAATCATCCCAGTAATCGAGTCAGGGATTGTTCCCGAGAGTTGAGAAAAGCAGGGTGTGCCGTCTGGCCACGACAGGCTGAGTTGGGAAAAGAAATCGGCATGAAGAGTCCACCTTTAAAGAATGAGTGTGCAAGGGACGTCGTACTAGGCGGAAATCTTCATAGCCCTCAACAGTAGCAACTGTGGTGCAGAACACAAGACCTTCGTCGAAATCTATCTCCTGCAGGTTTTGGACGCCTGCAGGAGATAGGTGCCAGATTAGAAGCGACGGAAGAATTTACCCTGGGTGAGCTCCTCGAAGCCCGGTAGTGGCGTGGCGGACGCGATGCCGGGGGCGGTTTGTTCGGCCGCGAGGTCTGTAGCGTTGGCAACCAGCAGGTCGTGGGCGCGGGAAGCCTCGTCGCCGGTGCTGTCGGTGGCGACGATGAGTTCTGGGATGTCCTCGGGATCGAAGGGGGTGAGCCAGGTGGCATCGTCAAGCGGGTCAGCGCCCAGGTCCCCAAGGAAGGCTGGGCCCTTGGTGGCGGCGGGGTAGTAGCGCAGGAGCGCGGCCCCCACGGGTTCTATGGTTGGGTCCTCGTTGGCGGCAAGGGGCAAGGCGATGACGCCGCCATCGACGATGGGGGACCAGTCCGCGATATGGGAGGGGAAGAGGCCCGCAAGGTAGTCGCGGTCCTCTTCCTTGGCCAAGCGAACACCAAGAGAAGAATCAGTCATTCTTCCAGGTTAGCTGGCACGGTTACTTAATTTCCAGCAGCTGCGCGCCCTTGGTGGTGGACGCGCCAGCCTCGACCGCCAGGCCGGTCACGATGCCGGATTTGTGGGCCTTGACCGGATTTTCCATCTTCATGGCCTCAAGGACCATGACGATATCGCCTTCTTCTACCTCTTGGCCCTCTTCCACATTGACCTTGATGACCGTGCCCTGCATCGGTGCGGTGACGGCATCGCCGGACACCGCAGCCTTGGCGCCGGCACCCTTGCGCTTTTTCCGCTTGCGTGCGCCGGTAATGCCAAAGGTGGCGGGCAATGCCACCTCGATGCGGCGGCCGTCGATTTCCACGGTGTGGACCTGGGAGGCCTCCGGCGAGCCGGCTTCCGCATCGGTGGAATCTTCATGCGGCGGCAGCTGGTTATCCCAGGCCTCCTCGATCCACTTGGTGTAGACATCGAAGGAACCGTTTTCCGCGGTAAAGGCGGGATCGGCAACGATGGCCCTGTCAAAGGGCAGCACGGTGGGCAGGCCTTCGACCTGGTATTCAGCCAGGGCTCGGGCGGAGCGACGCAGGGCGGTTTCGCGGTCCGGACCCCAAACAATCAGCTTGGCCAGCATGGAATCGAATTGCCCGCCGATGACGGAGCCCTCGACGACGCCCGAATCCACGCGCACGCCCGGCCCAGCAGGCTCGGAGTACTTGACGATGGTCCCCGGGGCGGGCATGAAGCCGGCCGCAGCATCTTCGCCGTTGATGCGGAACTCAAAGGCATGCCCGCGCGGTGCCGGGTCCTCGCCGAGCGAAAGCTTTTCGCCCTGGGCAATCCGGAACTGCTCGCGCACGAGGTCCAGCCCGGTGGTTTCCTCCGAAACGGGGTGCTCTACCTGCAGGCGGGTATTGACCTCGAGGAAGGAAATCAGGCCATCGGCGCCGACCAAATACTCGACGGTGCCGGCACCGCAGTAGTCAGCTTCGCGGCAAATGCGTTTGGCGGACTCGTGGATGGAGGTGCGCTGTTCGTCGCTCAGGAAAGGCGCCGGAGCTTCCTCTACGAGCTTTTGGAAGCGGCGCTGCAGGGAGCAATCGCGCGTGCCGACGACCACCACATTGCCGTGCTTATCCGCCAAGACCTGGGCCTCAACGTGGCGGGCCTTATCGAGGTAGCGCTCGACAAAGCATTCGCCGCGGCCAAAGGCGGTGGTGGCCTCGCGGGTCGCGGATTCAAAAAGCTCCGGAATCTCTTCGGCGGTGTGCGCCACCTTCATGCCGCGGCCGCCGCCACCAAACGCCGCCTTGATGGCCACAGGCAAGCCGTGCTCATCCGCGAAGGCCTTGACCTCATCCGCGTTGGCCACCGGATCCTTGGTACCAGGGGCCATGGGGGCTTCGGCACGCTCGGCGATGTGGCGGGCGGTGACCTTATCGCCCAAAGCGCGGATGGATTGGGGAGGCGGGCCAATCCAGGTCAGGCCGGCATCGATAACGGCCTGAGCAAAATCTGCATTTTCGGACAAGAAACCGTAGCCGGGGTGGATGGCATCCGCGCCGGACTTTGCGGCAGCGTCCAGAATCTTGTCAAAGACAAGATAAGAATCAGCAGAGGTAGAACCACCAAGGGCAAAAGCTTCATCGGCCAGCGTGACGAAGGGTGCCTGCGCGTCCGGCTCGGCATAAACGGCGACGGAGGAGATCCCGGCATCGCGAGCAGCACGAATAACGCGTACGGCGATCTCACCTCGGTTCGCTACGAGAACCTTGGAGATCTTCTTGGTTTCTACTGCCACGGCAGTAACCTCCTGAATACACTTCGTTTACTACGGGATCTATTGTTGCACACCAAAGTATAAAGTCGTCCGTTTGGCAATGATTGTTACGTTTAAACAAAAATAAACCCACATCGCTGCGATGTGGGTAATTATTGGCCGAACGAAAATCTACTTTTCAATCGGCATATTGACCATGTTGCCCCACTCAGACCATGACCCATCGTAGACCTGTGCCTTTTTAAAGCCCAAAAGGTAAGTGAGCACGAACCAAGTGAACGCGGCCTGCGCTCCTAGGTGGGAATACAAAATGGTGTGGGTATCAGGCTCCAGCATGCCGTAGTTGACCTTCAGGTCATCAACGTTGCGGAAACAGGAGTTGGGGTAGGTTGCGCGATCCCATTCCAAGTTGATCGCACCCGGAATGTGCCCGTGGCACATGGTGGTGCCATAAGGCGAGTTTCCATTCGGGTCGAACTCCGTCGCTTCACCTGCGAATTCTTCCGGCGGGCGGGTATCAACTAGGGAACCGGTTGCCTCGCGTACGTCTGCGACAAAGGCACGCAGGAGGGAGTCGTCCCGGGTTACCTCTGGATAGTTGGATTCGAGGAATTCTGGGACCATGAAGGAGGTATCGCGCTCTTCTGACATCCACGCATCGCGTCCGCCATCGAGGAGGCGGACGTCTTTGTGGCCAAAGAGGGTAAATACCCATAGTGCGTAGGCCGCCCACCAATTGGACTTATCGCCGTACAGGACAACGGTATCGTCTTCGTGGATGCCCTTTTCCCGCATCAAGCGGGTAAATTCCTCACCGTTGATAAAGTCGCGCGTGAGCGAGCTTATTAGCTCGGTGCGGAAATTGATCCGCGTCGCCGTGGGAATGTGCCCGATATCGTACAAAAGAGAGTCTTCATCGACCTCGATAACGCGTAACCCTTTAATGCCTAGGCGCGCGGACAGCCACGGAGCGGAAACAAGCCGCTCTGGGTGCGCATATTGCTGGAATGGGGGATAGGGGTCTACGTCTGCCACTGCCCGCCTACCTTTCTAATAAACCTATTTTTTCGCTCCCACTACTTTAACTCGAATTTTCTCGATTTATCACATTGGAATAGTGAAAGTGGTTTTCCATACATAACGTGCGTGGAATGAATTGACTCGGTAGGGGCCGCGACGTTGCGAAGGGGTGAGCCGCGTCAGAGATGGATAAATTTTGGGTTGACGCTGTAACCTGCTTAGTGGCCCCGCGAATTAGTGTCGTGGGACACTTTCCTACCTACCCTGACTACAACTAAAAGGACCAGATAATGGCTGAAAACGACCGCAACTCTGACGCCCCTCAAAGCTTTACACCCCGTGATTTTTCGGAACAACCCCGTCAGAACACTGAAACTCCTGAGTCCGCCGTTCCTAAACCACAGAACGATCAGGCGCAGAAAAATGGTGGACAGGAGCCTCGTGCGCAGGAGGCCAAAGAACCTAGTACGTCTGCTGAGAATGCAGCTTCAACTCCAGGCGGCGATCAGCCTGTAGATGCTGGTTCGGATAAGTCCAGCCCCCAGGCTTCCCAATCGTCCGCAGCAGATGCAGAATCCGCATCGCAGGACCATAAATCTGCTACTGATTCGGAGCCCTCGTCCGCAAACTCGGCAGAAAACAACCGCCGGCCTGCTAATGATGCTGGGCCAGACGCCGGGTGGGGCACGGGACAACAATCACAGGAGGCATCGGCTGCAGGCGGGTACAACCCGGAGGCAGGTTCTCACCCAAATTTTGGTCAACCCCCTCAGGGCACTGAGGCCCCTCAAAGCTATGGGCGAGCAGCTGGACAGAACAAGCGTGGATTCGGTGCAGCTATGAAGGGCCTGGGGAATAAAAAAGGCCTCTTAGGTGGGCTTTGGGAATTTGAATTTAAAGATTTCATGACTCTGACCCATGTGAAGGCGATCTATGTCGACGCTATGGTGCTGGGCGGAGTTTGGTGGGCTCTCCACGTTCTAGTGGCATTTATTCTAGGGACCATCGTCGGTATAGATGGAATTTCGGAGGGCGAGTTTGGATACGTTCTCCTCAGCTTTATCGGATTCATCGTCCTCGTCCTGCTAGCTACTGTGGTTTTTTATGCTGGGATGGTGATCACAAGGCTCGCCTTGGAAGCGTTAGTGGCAAACGTGCGCACAGCGCAAAACACCGGAGACCTATTGGACAAGGAGTCTTAGGATAAAGGGGTTAAACGACAAAATGTGTTGTTTTCTGGCGTGTCGGGGTAAACGACATTTTGTGTTGGTGGACTGCGTGGTTTAGGGCATGTGGCCTTTGCGTATTCCCATAGAGTGGTTGTAGGCAACTGTCGAAAGTTGCTGGTCGGCCGTATTCACGGCCGATGGTGGCTTGTGTTTCTTGGTTGGCTAGGGTGTGTGCTTTGGCTCGTGGGTCTGCGCCCTGATTCGCCCACTTTCCTGGGTCGGCCTCTAGCGCGAGTGACAGTGGCTTTACAGGCGTTCCATCGCCATCGCTGGTGCATAGGTGCTTGTAGTCCCGTATTTTGGTGCACACCTCGCTACAGACGGGGCATCGAGGATGATTCTTACTCATCCATTCATCGTGAACCTCAGCGCTTAGCACATCAGCACGCCCCCGGCGGTATTTCAGGTCCGAGGCTGCGTTATGTCTCCGGATAAGTGAAATAATCCTAATACCAGCAGGCCAGACGGGCTAAACATATAACTTCACCAACACATCCTGTCGTTTAGGCCGGATAAAGACTGGGCACTATGAATTGTGCCTGAAACTCCTATAGATAATGACCCCGCGGCAATCCGCGGGGTCATTTTTATGTGGTGTGCGAAGACGAATGGAAGACGGCAACTCCTATGGCCTAGCCATAAGAACCGAGCATGAACGTCATGTGCTCATTCAAAGCCTTATTGAAAAGGTCAATATCGCCAGAGACTGGTTCCACCGAGTCACCATCAACCTGGAGGCGCACTGTGTGATGCGCGGTGATCCCCGCGGACGTAGTAATTGAGCGCTCTCCCCACGTGAAGTCGACTGCATCGTCTGAGACGCGGCTGACCTTATCAACCGAGTCAAACATGGTGACTTCATTCACGGGCTCTCCATGGACGTATAGGGCCAGTGCATGGCCGACCGATGCTGCGTTATTGTTGGGGCCATTTTTGTCCCCCACCTCACCGTTGAAAGTAATCCAACTGATGGGCGCACAGGGATCGTAGGAGTTGTCGATATCCGCGATCCAAAAGTTGAAGTCATCACCTCTATCAGAGGGCATGCGCCCGGGCGCGGTGCCAGATGCATAAGCGTCGCGTGGATCGTTTGGTAGATCCGCGCATTCGGAATCGGTGGAAGAATCCTTGCCCTTATTATCGTTGGGTTGTTCCGGGGCTTCTTTAGTGGGCGTTTCGGTTACCGTGTGGGTCTGCCCCGAGGCTTCTGGGCTGTGGGTAGAAAATTCGGATTGGGACGAAGCTGAATTAGATTCCTGGTCATCCGAGCCGCACGCCGCCAAGCTAAGCGGCAGCGCCGCAGCGAGGAGCGTTATTGCGGCCTTGGAACTTAAGCAGCGGGATATATTTCTAGCAAACATACTTAATCGAGCAGCTGAGAGACGCTATCGGGGTCGGCATCGGAAAGCATCTGGCGAATGCGGTCGTATTCATCGTCCTCGCCGATGGCCTTGGCGGCACGTCCAAGGGCTGCAATGGCGCGCAGGACACCCTGGTTGGGCTCGTGGGAGAAGGGGACCGGGCCCCATCCCTTCCAGCCATTGCCGCGCAGGCGGTCTAAGCTGCGGTGGTAGCCGGTGCGGGCGTAGGCATAAGCGGTGATGTATTCGTTGGGATCCGCGCCCTCTAGCTTGTCGAGCTCCTGCTCCGCGAGCATGGCCCACAGCAACGGGGAATCCGGGTGGTCTACGATGCCGGCCGCAGGTGCGGCCGCGTCCTTGGTGCCGGGATCGGCGGGTAACTTAATAGGTTCTGGAGCAAGCATGTCTTTCATTTCCATAAGACACACTCTAGCGATGCTCGTGCGGGCCTACCAGAAATCAGAAACGTTAAGCCCAAAAGAGTAAAGCGCGCGGCGCACCACCGGCAGGGACAGCCCGATAACAGAAGAGGGATCGCCGTCGATGCTATCGATAAACCAGCCGCCCATGGCCTCCAAGGTAAACGCGCCCGCGCACTCCAAGGGCTCGCCGCTGCGAGCGTAGGCCTCGATATCGGTGGCAGAAGCCTCTGCGAACCGGATGGTCGTGGTAGAGGTTTCCACGTGGCGTTGCGTGCCAAAAATCAGGCAATGGCCGGTAAGCAGCTGCGCGGTGCGCCCAGCCTGTTGGTGCCAACGCCCGATGGTGGCTTCGACAGTGTGCGGCTTGCCCTGCAGTTGGCCATCCAATAGCAGCATGGAATCGCCGCCAATAACCGGCTCGTCGGGGTACTGGGAGGCGACCTTTTCGGCCTTGGCGGTGGCAAGCTTTGCCACGGTATCGGCAGGCGAGTGCCCTGCCAACTGGGCTTCTAGGGAGCGCTCGTCAATATCGGCGGGCTCGAGCACCGGTTCCACCCCGGCCGCGCGCAGGATGGCGGCGCGCGAGGGGGACTGCGAGGCCAAAATGAGGCGCATTAGTAATACCGCACGGTGTGGAAGGCAGAGGGATTAAAGACGCGCTGCGCGCCGTAGTGGTCGAAGCGCTCGCCGGGCCTGCCCCAGTGGTTGCGATCCCCAAAGGCACCGGAGTGGTCCTTTTGCATCTGCTTGAGCACCGTCGAGAGCGCGGCGCGCTCTTCTTCGGTGGGGTTTCCCTTCAGGACTTTGATTTCGGGTTCAGACATCTTTTCCTAAACAGTTCCGTGCTTCTTGGGTACCTGGGCCACAACCTTGCGCTCTAGCAGGCGCAGGCCTTCAACCAGGTAGTGGCGGGTAGCGGAAGGCTCGATGACATTATCGGCCAGGCCGCGCTCAGCGGCGGCGTAGGGGTGCAAGAAAAGCTCGTCCATTTCTTCCTGCTTATCCTCATCGCCGTAGATGGCCAGCGCGGTCTGGGCCGCTTCGGCGACGGCGATTTCCGCGGTCGGCCAGGCATAGACCAAATCCGCGCCCAGGTCCTTGGACCCCATAAACGCGTAGGCCGGGCCAATGGCCTTGCGGGTGACCACCGTAAGCTTGCCGACGCTCGCCTCCGCCTGCGCATACGCAAACCCCGCCGCCCGGCGCAGGAGACCGGCCTTTTCTTCCGCCGGGGTGGCAACGAAACCAGGCGAGTCCACGAACTCAATGATTGGGGTATTAAAGGCATCGCACAGACGCACAAAGCGTGCCGCCTTTTCCGCCGCGGCCGAATCCAGCGCGCCGTCCAGCGCTAGCGGCTGGTTGGCGACGATACCCACGGCGCGGCCATCTACGAAGGCAAAGCCCGTGATGATATTGGGCGCGGCCTCGGCCGAAAGCTCAAAGAAGGAGCCCTTATCGACGACCGCGTTGACCACCTCACGCATGTCATAGGCATCCGCTGCCGAATCCGGGATGACGGAATCCAGATCAAACTCGGCGACCTCGCGCGTATCGATGCGCGTTGCCTCGGCGCGGTTATTGGCCGGCAGGTAAGCCAGTACGTCGCGGACCAAGTCGAGGGCTGCTTGCTCGCTCGGGGCGCTGAGCTGCGCGGTGCCCGACTTCGCGTGGACTGCGGCACCACCAAAGGTTTCCGGTTCCGCTTCGGCGACATCGCTGCCTGCTTGGTGCAGGCTGGTGCCGTGGGTGACAATGAGGACATCGGCAAGCGTGGGCGCAAATGCCGCAATGCCGCTGGTATCCCCGGCCACCACGGAGATCTGCGGGATAAGACCGGAGGCCTCCGTCGCGCGGGCGAGGATGCGGGCGTAGCCAGCAAGCGTGACGACGCCCTCTTGCGCGCGCGGGCCGGTGGAATCATAGATGCCGACGATGGGCACGCCGGTTTTCAGCGCAAGGTCATAGACCTTGGTGAGCTTTTCCGCATAAACCTCACCCATCGTGCCGTCAAAGACGGTGGCATCCTGGCTGAAAATGCACACGCGGCGCCCGTCGATGGTGCCGTAACCGGTGACGATGCCATCGGTGTACGGGCGATCGTGCTCGCGGCCAAAGTCGGTGGAGCGGTGGCGGGCCAGTGCATCGGTTTCTACAAAGGAACCCTCATCGAGCAGCTGATTCACGCGAGTGCGGGCGGCTGGCTCGCCTTCCCCCAACGGCACGCGGGACTCGGCGAGCTTGTTGTCCAGGTCCTCAATCTTGCCAGCGGTGGTCTTCAGGTCAGTCATAGGCGCTGAGTTTACTAGTGGAAGGCCAAAGATGCGGAAATTGCTCACTTTGGGCATCGTCACAGAGTCGGTGGCGGCGCGCTATCGGTGAGGCATTAGCGCAACCGGAGTATCTGCCAGGTATTAGGAAATATTAGCTCCCCTTTATAGGGGTGAGGGTGAAATGTGATGTGCGGCTTTCTTTACCGGTAAGGGACGTTTTCCCACCGTATCGACGATAAATGTCAAAAGGAAAGATAGCCGTAACTGTTGAGGAGCTATAACGAAGAACTTAATATCAGCTGTGTCTTCATGAATTTTTTCTCGTATCCTTAAACAACCACAAGGACGGTCTTCTGGTGATTTCAAAGGGACTGCGACTTGTCGCGCCGCTTGCCATCGCGACACTTCTCGCGCCCGCGGCACATGCGCGCGATATTCCCCCGATGCCACAGGCATATCCCATTACCAACCTCTATAAAAGCTGCAGCGCCGCCGGAGATAACACCGAACGCGAATGGCGGTTTGCTGAAACAGGCCGTCGCTACATGAGCGACGGAACCTTGCAATTCAAAAACACCACCGACCAAGAAGTGCCGTACACCGCCGAGGTAGAAACCGGCACCAACCACGAAATTGATGCCAACTCCAAGGCCAAGTTGCCCTCTGGTTGGGACACCACCGCCAAATCCGATATTGGCCTAAAAATGGCCAATGGCTGGCGAGATAAAGAAACCTTCGGGCCCGTCAAACTCAAGCCGGGTGAATCCTTCCGCGTGGAATACGGCGTGGTGGAAAAGGACTTTATTTCCATGTTCGTCGGCTGCAATGATGACCGCCTCGAAAACATTCCCGGCGCCAACGTCGTCCGCGGTAAAGCCCCAGCAGAGCGCTATGCCTTTGCCTATATCATCAAAGCCGATGGATCCGTATCGGACTTGGCAATGGAAATTCCGTCTCGTTCCGGCAGCACTAACTCTAAGCCAATCGAAGGTAACTACACCGCGGTTTCCGGACCCAGCTTGGAAAAGATTGCTGATCCTGACAAAGACGAGATCATGCAACCAGCCGCCGAACCCCAACGCGATCCTGCGTGGCCCAAGGAAGGCGAAAAGTGCGAGGCCAACGATAACTCCTGGTACCCGCTGGATATCACGGCGGTAAAACCAACCTTCCGCAAGCCCGGTTATTCTACCGACTTCCTCAACTGGTCTCAGGGTGACTATGAATTCGCACCGGTAACGGACTTCGTAGTCGGTGCCCAGCACGATCCCTATACCAATTGGCGAGGCAATAGGGGCGATATCCCGCAGGGCTGGCTCGAGTCCGTCGGCGCCATCAAACGTGCCTACATGCCGGTCGGTACTGAACTCAAACACGTCAACCTTGCACCCGGAGAGCGCGTTCGCGTGGAGTACGGCACCACCATGACCCGTATCAACTATCGCGAGGTGCACTGCGGAAAATCCGGCAAGTACGACCTCACCTCGGACTATAAACAGACCACCGCCCCGAGCGGTTTCTGGGCCGAAGCCAAAATCACTTCCAAAGACGGCAGTACCCGCACCGTAGACGTCACCCCTGACGAATACCGCGATCTGCCCGTACCCACCCAAACCATCTACTAACTACCTGCTAGGAGTACATCTCATGCGCATTTCCAAGATTGCGTCCACCACCGCGGCTTTGGCCGTTGCCACCGGCGTATTCGCTGCCCCAGCCGCCAACGCATTGCCGCAGCGCGACCTGGGTCCTGCAAACCCCACCACGATTGGTGAGCGCTGCGCCAATCCTGGCGATACCGGCCAGACCGTTGATATTAAGCGCACCTATTTCGACGGTTCCGCCGGCACCTGGACCGTTTCCAACTACAACGATGAGCCGCTTCCAGTGACCCGTTCCATCAAGGAAACCAAGACCAAGTCTTGGGACGTTTCTGCTGGTGTGGACTTCAAGCTGTTGGATCTGATTCACTTCACCTTCTCCTCCAGCTACACCTCCAGCCAGACCTACGAGGTAGGCGAGCAGGTCGGCCCATACGATATCGCTCCGGGTAAGACTGCCGTGCTGAAGGCTGGCTGGGTTGTCTCTGACTTCGAAGGACAAAAGACCGTGTGCGGTTCCGACCACACCTGGCAGGCCAATGGCGGTAAATTTACCGCAACTCTGCCCAAGGAACGCCACGTCGCGGTCTCCACCCGCGATAACAACGATTGGGGTTAAACCTTGAAGGTGAAGTCCATCGCTAGTGCGATCGCAGCGCTGAGCTTGGTGGCCGTTCCAGTGGCCCATGCCTCTGACTTCGGCGGAGACTTTGAACTGCCCCAGCGCTGGAACGATGACTATAAGCCCGGCACGCATTGCGCAACGCCGGGGGAGAATTCCACCTACGTCACCGCGAAGCGCCGCTGGTTCAAGCAAACCGATGCCGCCAGCGTGGCAAACCACAATGCTGAGCCGGTGCCGGTCAAACACACCGTATCCAAAGCGCGGACGGAAACCGTTGAGGTTTCCGGCTCCGTGCAAGGAGAGGGAGATTTGGCCAAGATCCTGACTAAGACCTACGGATTCAACTATGTAAGCGAACAACACTGGAAGATTAACCAGGTAGTTGGGCCATACACCTTGCCTGCAAATTCCCAAGGCAAGTTGGTGTGGGGCTTTACCATGCTGGATACCGATGGCCAGGATGTGCACTGTAACCGAGATCAAGTATGGGAAACGGTAGGAAAACCATATTCTGCCACTGTCCCTGAGGCTCGCTATTCCGAGCTGCGCCTAGAAGACGCTCCGGACTGGAGCTAATTCATTAGAAAATGAGCCCAGCCGCGCCCTGTGAATGGGGTGTGGAGCTGGGCTCTTTTTGGCAGCTACGGTGCCTTATTAGAAGTGCATCCTCTGAAGTGCATCCTCCAAAGTGCAGGGTCCTCTGCAACATTTGAGGAAGATTTGCGATATCTGAGGGCCGGGTTTGCTCAGTTATCGCAGTGGAGGATGCACAAATGGCAAAGCCGGGCCCATCCACCGGCATGGCTGGCTGTGCAGTGGCTATGCAGGGCCGAAGGCGGCCGCTTTAAGCCGGCAACCACGCATACCCGTAAGGCCCGAGCTCGACCGGGCCTAGGTCAACGGAGCGGTCGCTGAAGTTGTGCAGGCACAACAGGTCGCCGCGCTGGTAACCGAGCACGTTTTCCTTACCGGTTTCCACCGGCTCGCAGGGTGCCGTGCCCAGCTCGGGGTGCGCGTGGCGCTCCGTGATCATGGTGCGCACGCTGTGCAGCAGGGAAGTGGCATCGTTGAGCTGAGATTCCACGGACGTGCCGCCGACGATGGGCAGCCGCGCCGGGGTGCGGGCGCTAAAGCCCGCGGTTTCGCTATCGTCCCACTGCATAGGGGTGCGAACGGCATAGCGGTCCGGCAAAGAGGTGTCATCGAGCATGCCAATTTCATCGCCGTAATAAATAAATGGCGCGCCCGGCAGGGTCATCAGTAGCGAAAACATCAGCTCCACCTTCCGGCGGTCCCCGCCCATGAGCGGCATGAGCCGCCTAGCGATGCCCACATGCGCCCGCATCCCTTCTTCTGGCAGGTAGGTCTGATACATCAGCTCGCGGACGTCCTCGTCGACCATTTCCAAGGTCAACTCGTCGTGGTTGCGCAGGAAGGTACCCCACTGGCACCCCTCGGGCAGCGGCGGTAGTTGGTTGAGGATGTCGTAGACGGGGGTGGCATCGCCAAGCGCGAGCGCCTGGTACAGCCGGGGCATGACCGGGAAGTTAAAGACCATGTGGAAGCGGTTGCCGGAGCCGTAGAACTCCATGGTCTCCTTGGGCGGCTGGTTGGCCTCCGCAATGAGGACGGCCTCGGGATAGTGGGTATCCATAAAGGCGCGAATCTTTTCCACGAACTCCACCGTCTCCGGCAGGGATTCGCCGCCGAGCTCATCGCGCTCGAAGAGGTACGCAATGGCATCGAGGCGCAGGCCATCAAGGCCTTTGTCCATCCAGAAGGACAAGATATTAAAGACCTCATCCTGCACGTCCGGGTTATCGTAATTGAGATCCGGCTGGTGTGAGTAGAAGCGGTGGAAATAGTATTGCTGGCGCTCCTCATCCCAGGTCCAGTTAGAGGTCTCAACGTCCGTGAAGATGACGCGGATTTCGGGGTAGCGCTCGGGATCATCGCCCCAGACGTAGAAATCCCCAAACGGGCCATCCGGATCGGAGCGCGAGGCCTGGAACCACGGGTGATCGGAGCTGGTGTGGTTGAGCGCCAAGTCCGTCATGATGCGCATATCGCGGCGGTGCAATTCCTCCACCAGTTCCTCGAAATCTGCCATCGTGCCGTAATCGGGGTGGATGGAGTAATAATCGGCGATATCGTAGCCGTCATCGCGCAGCGGTGAGGCATAAAACGGCGAGAGCCAGAGGCAGTCCACGCCCAGCCACTGGAGGTAATCCAGCTTGTCGATGACCCCGCGCAGCGTACCGATGCCCTTATTCTCGGCCTCGTTATTGCCAGAGTCCTTAAACGAGCCCACGAGGGCTTGATAAAAGACGGCATTGTGGTACCAGCTCATTGCAGATCCTTTCTTTTTGCCCGCCACGCAAGGTACGTCAGTGCGCACAGCACACCGGCCACCAGGCCGGGCCATACGGCGGGGGAGTCTTCAAATAAGTTCACTACGGCTTGGATGACCGCAAGGCACGCGAAGAAGCCGAGGAATCCGAGGATCGAATCCCACAGCAGGGACCGGCGCATTAGGCCTTGACACCTCCTGCGGTAAGCCCGGCGACGATGCGGTGCTGGAAAATGAGCACCATGATGATAAGCGGAATGGTCACCAATGCACCAGCCGCCATGGTTGCGGCATAAGGGTACTCGAAGGCCGAGGGGCCAGAGAAACGAGCGATGGCCACCGTGACCGGCTCGGTGCCCGTCGTGGATAGCTGCTTGGCCAACATGAATTCATTCCACGTGGTGATAAAGGCGATGATCGCGGTGGTAAAGAGCGCCGGGGCGGCCAGCGGCAAAAGGATGAGCCGGAAGGCCTGGGCACGTGAAGCGCCATCCACGCGGGCGGCCTCCTCGAGCTCCCACGGCAGCTGCCGGAAGAAGCTGAGCAGGGTATAAACCGTCAGTGGCAGGGCGAAGGAAATATTCGGGATGATCATCGCGCGGTAGGTGCCGATCCACTCCAAGCGGCCAAAGAGCTGGAAGAGCGGGGTAACCAGCGCGATGGCGGGGAACATGGAGGCCGCCAAAATGATGCCGGTGACAATGCCCTTGCCGGGGAAGTCATAACGGGAGAGCGCATAGGCGGTAAATACGCCGACTAAGACGGCTACCGCGGTGGTTGCGAGCGAGATGAACAGCGAATTGCCCAGCGCGCCGAGGAAGTCGTTGCCCTTGTCCGTCGCGAGGGCATCGCGGAAATTATCGAGCGTGATGTGCGTTGGCCAAGGCGTGGTATCGAAGGTGAATTCCTGGCTGCGCAGGGCAGTGACCACCATCCAATAAAAGGGGGCAAGGCCCCAGAACATGATGAAGATAATGCCCGCGTAGTGTCCGAATTTACGCATTATTTTGCACCCTTTCTGCCGGAGACATCCGCGCCGAGGAAGCGGATGAGGATGAAGGCGACGAAGAAGATGAGCAAGAAGATAAGGGTGGACAGCGCCGAGGCGGAATTGAAGTTACCTTGGCGCATATCTTCCACCACCAGCTGTGAAATGGTGGCGGTTGGGGAGTTGGAAGAACTCGAAATCATGATGACGGGAAGGTCATACATGCGCAGCGCATCCAAGGTGCGGAAGAGCACGGCCACCATAAGGGCTGGGCGCACCAGCGGCAGGGTGATGCGGAAGAAGGTTTGGATGCGATTGGCGCCATCGACGCGGGCGGCATCGTAGACGTCCTTGGGGATCATCTGCAGGCCAGCCAGGATGAGCAGCGCCATAAACGGTGCGGTCTTCCACACGTCTGCGATGATGACGGCAAAGCGCGCATAAAACGGGTCCGTGGTCCAGGCGATATTCGTACCAAGCAAGGAATTGACTATGCCCTCTGGGGCGAACATGAACTGCCACAGCTTGGCCGTCACGGCGGTAGGAATGGCCCAAGGGATAAGCACGGCGGCGCGCACCAAGCCGCGGCCGCGGTACTCGCCGTTCATGATGATGGCCATGAACATGCCGAGGATGGTCTCCAAGGCGACGGTGACCACGGTGAAAAACAGCGTGATTTTAACGGCGGGCCAAAAGTCGGTGGCGATAACACCGGGCGGGCACGTCGTGATTTCACCCGCACCGGAAACACAGCGGTTATTGATCCAGTACAGGTAATTGTCTAGGCCGGCGAAACCGCCTTCTTCAAAGAGGCCCGTTTTGGGGTTCAGCTGCCGGTTTCCCTGGAAGGACAGGATGACCGCGCGCACGATGGGATAGCCGATGATGATGCCCAGCACGATGAGCGCCGGGGCGATCAGCGCGGCGGGCCGCCCGAAATTGGCAAACTTGCTGGAGCTAGGGGTGCGCTTGGGTTTCTTCGATGATGGGTGCGTCTGTTGCGTCGGCGAAGTGGTGACCACGGTTATTCGCCTTTCTGGTTCAGATAATTTCTGGTGCGCTAGATTCTATCCCCAACTAGGGTGGGAAAACCACAAAGGGTGAGGCTATGGCGTATGCGCCTTCCTCACCCATTTGTGCACTAGCGGTTCGCTATGTATTTCTCGTTTTTCAGCATGCTCCCTGCTCGTGGGATACGAGGGGCAGGGAGCGTATTTTTAACCCTGCGAAGCAGAGTCGATGGCCGCCTTCATATCGGAGGTGGCATCCTCGACGGACTTGCCATCGGTCAGCGCGGCATAAGCGTTGTCCTGAATGGCCTTAGAGATGGCGGAGTAGAACGGCGATACCGGGCGCGGTGCGGCGTTTTCCAGGGATTCCTTTAGCGCTGGCAGGTAGGGGAATTCCTCCTGCAGCTGCGGGTCATCGTAGATGGAGGAAAGAACCGGCGGGAAGGACTGCTCAGCAAAGGACTTCTGGTTTTCCTCATTGATGATGAAGTTCATGAAGTCCAGGGCGGTGCCCTTGTTCTTGGAATTGATATTGATGCCGTTGTTGTAGCCACCCAAGGTGGATACGCCAACGCCGTCCTTACCCAGCGGTGCCTGGACCTCAACGTCGATGCCGGCATCTACGGCGTTGGTGTACATGTAGGGCCAGTTCACGGCGAAGGCGGTCTTGCCTTCGGTGAAGGCCATGTTGGTTTCTTCCTCGGTGGCGGCGGTGGAGTCCTTGGAGATGATTTCATCTTCATATGCATCCACCATGGCCTGCAGGCCTGCCTTGGCTTCTTCGGAGTCGACGGCGGCATTGCCGTCATCGTCAAGCACCGAGCCGCCCCAGCCCTCCATGAAGCCGGCGGTATTCAGCGCCAAGCCCTCGTACTGCTTGAGCTGGGTGGTCAGGCAGTTCTTGCCGTCTTCCAGTGCCTTGCAAGCGGATTCGAGGTCAGCGAATTTCTCCGGGGTAGCATCCGCAAGCTCAGTATTGCGGAAGAGGAGCTGGCCATTGGTGTTTTGCGGCAGCGCATAAAGCACGTCATTGTAGGTAGCCGATTCCACGGTGGCTGGCAAGAGCTCCGAGGTATCGGTCTCAAAGTCACCATTGAGCGGCTGGAGCCACTGGTTGGCGGCGAATTCCGCGGTCCAGACCACATCGAGGGCCATGACATCGTAGTCATCATTGCCGGCCTGGAGGGACTGCACCAGAGTCTCGCGCTGGGCATCTGCCTCGCCCGCGAGCTCCTTGAGCGTGACCTTTTCATCCGGATTTTCTTCATTCCACTTATCGATGATGGGAGTGACCTTATCCGTGTCGTTCTTGCCCATGGCAAAGGTGATGGGGCCGTGGGAGTCAGCGCCGGAACCGGAACCGGATGCGGAGCCATCCGCGTTATCTGCACCGTCGTCAGACGTGGAGCAGCCGGCCAGCGCCAATACTGCCGTGGTGGCGACTGTGGTGCGAATGAAGTACTTCTTCATGGGGGATTCACCTTTCAGAAAGCTTGGGTGTTTCTTAAAAATAATTTACAAACATCGTACACAGGATAGATTTTGATTATTCACCTCTAAAAGGGGGTGATTTAAGAGGTGGTGATGCGCTCTCCGGTCTCTGGATCGAAGCGGTGTGCAGTGCTTTCATCAAAGGTCAATACAACCTCATCACCCCGCTGCGGAGGAGTGCCTTCGCAACGTGCGACGAACCGCGCACCGTCCACAGTGGCGTAGACAAAAGATTCGGAACCCAATTCTTCAACGAGGTCGACCACTCCCCGGAGGCCCTCCGCCTCCTCATTGAGGTGCATGTTTTCCGGGCGCACGCCCAAACGCTCGCCGTTATGGTCAAAGATATTCATTGCAGGCGAACCAATGAAGCCGGCCACGAACTCGTTTGCCGGTTCCGCATAAAGCTCGCGCGGCGGGGCCACCTGCTGCAATTCGCCATCTTTAAGCACCGCTACTCGGTGCCCAAGCGTCATCGCCTCGACCTGGTCATGGGTGACATAGACCGTGGTGGTACCCAGCCGTTGCTGCAGGCTCGCAAGCTCCGTACGGGTTTGCACGCGCAGTTTCGCATCCAGGTTAGATAGTGGCTCATCCATGAGGAACGCCTTAGGGTTGCGCACAATGGCGCGGCCCATGGCTACGCGCTGGCGTTGGCCGCCCGATAGATCCTTAGGCTTGCGCTTAAGGAACTCGCTTAGGCCCAGCATTTCCGCGGCATCCTGGACCTTTTGCTTGATTTCAGCCTTCGGGAGCTTGGCCAGTTTGAGCGAAAAGCCCATATTTTCTTCCACCGAGAGGTGCGGGTAAAGCGCATAATTTTGAAAGACCATCGCGATATCGCGATCGCCCGGCTCGAGGCCCGTGACATCCGCATCATCGATGGAGATCCGGCCACTAGAAATTGGTTCGAGGCCCGCAAGCGCGCGCAGCGTCGTGGACTTGCCGCAGCCAGAAGGGCCCACCAAAACGAGGAACTCGCCGTCCGCGATTTCTAGGTCCAATTCCTTCACGGTGGGCGCCGCCGCGCCGGGGTAGGTGATATTTACCTTTTCAAAAGTGACCTTTGCCATGCGCAACACACTAGCACCACCGGCGGACGGTATCTTGGAATCTATGACTGCACTTGATAAGCACCGCATTCGCACCGCCCTGGCGGAGGACTTCACCACCATCGATTTTGTGGATCAGACCGGTTCCACCAATACCGATCTGATGCAGGCCACCAATGTCGCCGATGGCACCGTGCTGCTTGCCGATGAGCAGCTATCCGGCAAGGGCCGCCTCGGCCGGGCGTGGACGGCGCCGGCCGGCTCCCAAGTGATCTTTTCCGTGCTGCTCTTGCCCGATTCCCTTGATTACTTGGGCACGCTTCCGCTGGCTGCGGGCCTGGCCGTGACCGATTCCATCGAGGGCTCCGTGCTCAAGTGGCCGAATGATGTGCATATCGATGGCAATAAACTCTGCGGCATCCTTGCCGAGGCCGGTCCCGTGGGCCAAGCCTTCAAGTCCGCACCGAAGACCGAGGTCAACAAGGCAGAACTCAATAAGACTGAGTTGAACAAGGCCGAGATGAATAAAGCTGAAGTCAATAAAGCCGAGGTAAATAAGGCCGTCGACGGGCAGGCGCCCTCCGCGCGCGTCGTGGTGGGCATGGGCATTAACGTCTCGCTCACTCGCGAGGAGCTGCCGATTGAAAAGGCCACTTCGTTGGCGCTTGAAGGCCGCGATACCGACCGCACCGAGCTGGCCATTACCGTGCTGAAAAACCTGCGCCGCCGCATTACGCAGTGGGAGAACCAGGATCCGCAGCTTATGCAGGATTACCGCAAGGTGTGCTCATCCATTGACCAGGAGGTGCGGCTGGAGACTCCGTCTGGCGATGTCATCGGCCGCGTCGAGGGCATTGGCGATGACGGGCGCATCAACGTCGCGGGCGAGTACTACTCCGCCGGCGACGTGACGCATTTGCGCCCGGCACGATAAACACCGCGCGGTAGGCGCCGAGTAGCCCGAGTCGTACTGGCACGCACTGGTATTATCCATGGCTATGGGATTGATGAAGATGGGCCAAGGCGAGGTCAAGCGCGCGGATGTATCCGCACCATTTCGTGCGCTCGTTTTCCCATTTCTGGAGCTCATCCTCATCACCGGTGTGCTGTGGATTGCCATCGGGTGGTGCGACGCACAGGGAGTAGAACCGATGCTGCGCAATGGGCTCGTAGTCTTGTGGGCCGGGCTGAGCACGTGGCGCTTTTTGCTTCCTTTATATAGGGCCCGCCGTAAGCGGTTCATCGTGACCAACCGCCGCGTGATTGTGCGGGAGGGCCGCCACATCGATTCGATTCCGCTGGAAGATATCCGTGGCGCTCGTAAGCGCCGCGGCGGTATCTCCATCGCGCTCAACGGCTGGGACAGGGCCATGTATTTTCCTACCGTGGCCAAGTCAAAGCAGGTTGCGGAAATTATTAATGATCGCCCGTGGTTTTAACCTCGGTGGTATGCAATTGCTTATCTAGGTCCTCCGGCGCGAGGTTAGCGCGGCCGAATTCCTGAGTCAGCGGCAGGCGCAGCTCTAAATCGGAGCCGGGGCATAACTCGATTTTCGCCTCGTCCACGGTGTAATCCAGCACGTGTCCGCCGGACTTACGCGCGGCGTCGATAAAGTGCACGTGGCAGCCCGGCACCGAAATTCCCCGCTCATACACGGGCGTGCGGAAGCCGCCGATGACACCTTCGACATCGCTAAAGTGCAATTCCTTATCGCTGCCTACCGCCTGGGTCATTGGGGGATAGGGCTTGGATTGTTTTACCACCGTGCGCGTGGTGACCTCAGAAAACCTGCCCGTGATGCGGACCGCATACATGTAGTTTGCAGAAGGTTCCACCTCATCGATGAAGGCGGAAAGCTCGTCGCGACGCAGGCCCCGTGGGGCATCGACAAGAATGCGAGGCACAAAGTTAGTGGCCACGGCATAGGGGGTTTGCTGGTCCAGGTCCGCAACCCGAGCGGAGCCATCGCTGCGCAGCTGGTAGCAGGTCCCGTCCAGGATGATCATTTCACCATCGAGGCCGTTAAAAGTGCCGATGCCAAAATTTCCCTTTCCTAGCAGTTCAGAAATGGTCATCTCGCCGTCATAGATGCCATCAAGGAGGGCGCTCATGAGAGAGTTCTGGAAGATCGAATGACGGGTAAACATGGTATCCAAGCTAGTATTGTGTGCGTGAGTGTCTCAAAACCTATTGTAACTGTCTGTGGCGATGGTCAGTTGGCGCGCATGATGCAGCCTGCCGCTGCGGAACTCGATATTCATCTGCAGATTCTTGCTGGCAGCCCGGATTCTTCTACCGCGCAGGTCACCCCGGATATCGTGGTGGGCGATTATCACAACTACGAGGATCTGCTAGCAGCAGCCCGCGGCGCGGACGCCATCACCTTCGAGCATGAGCATGTGCCCAATGAGCATTCCGCTGCGCTTATCGATGCCTCCTTTAACGTCCAGCCCCAGCCCAGCGCCCTGCGCTATGCCCAGGACAAGCTGGACATGCGCGAAAAGCTCTCCGCTCTGGGTGCGCCCGTTCCGCGGTTTAGCGCCATCGAATCCGTTGCCGATGCCCGCGCGTTTTTCGATGCCGTGGAGGGTCGCGTCTGCCTCAAGGCCCGCCGGGGTGGCTACGACGGCAAGGGCGTATGGTTTCCTTCGGATGCCGATCTCGATGACCTCGTTGCCGAGCTGCTCGAGGCCGACACCCCGCTGATGGCCGAAGAAAAAGTGGATCTGACCCGCGAGCTATCCATCTTGGTAGCGCGCCGCCCATCCGGTGAGGCCAAGGTCTGGCCCATTACCCAGTCCCGCCAGGCCAACGGCATCTGTGCCGAGGCCATCGCGCCTGCGCCCGATCTCTCGCCTGAGCTGGCCGAACGCGCCTCTGCGCTGGGGCTGAGCATTGCCGAATCCCTCGGTGTGACCGGCGTGCTGGCCGTGGAGCTTTTCGCCTTCAACGGTGAGGGTGGCGAGGACATCTCCGTCAATGAATTGGCCATGCGCCCGCACAATACCGGCCACTGGACCCAGGATGGCTGCGTGACCTCGCAGTTCGAACAGCACCTGCGCGCCGTACTCGACCTGCCCTTGGGCGCGGTGGACGCCCTAGCCCCGGTGACCATTATGGCAAATGTGCTCGGCGCGGATGCAGATCCCAAGATGCCTATGCCGCAGCGTGTTCGCGAGGTCATGGAACGCTACCCACACGCCAAGATTCACCTGTACGGCAAGGACCACCGCGCTGGCCGTAAGATCGGCCACGTCAATGTCGCTGGTACTTCTCTTGAGGAGACCCGCGATGCTGCTGGCCAAGCTGCGCACTTTCTCATGCACGCGACCTGGGCTTAACCAATTCTAGAAAGGACATTATGGAACCGCAGGTAGGAATCATCATGGGCTCAGACTCGGATTGGCCCACCGTCGAACCGGCTGCGCAGGTCCTCGCGGACTTCGGCATCCCCTTTGAGGTTGGCGTGGTCAGCGCTCACCGTACCCCAGAAAAGATGCTGGCCTATGCCAAGGGCGCGCACTCCCGCGGCCTGAAGACCATCATCGCTTGCGCCGGCGGTGCTGCACATCTGCCCGGTATGGTCGCGGCTGCCACACCGCTGCCCGTCATCGGTATTCCGCGCGCACTCAAGGACCTCGATGGCCTAGATTCCCTGCTTTCTATCGTGCAGATGCCTAGCGGCGTTCCCGTGGCCACCGTCTCCATTGGCGGCGCAAAGAACGCCGGCCTGCTGGCCGCCCGCATCTTGGGTGCCGGAGACCCAGCGCTGCAAGACAAGATGGTTGCTTACCAAGAGCAGATGGCGGACGAGGTCGAGCAAAAGGATAAGAACCTGCGCTCGAAGCTGCTAGGGGAGTAGCACTTTCCACCGATTCTGCCAATTGCGACCGCGTTCGTCCGATTTTGGGCCTGATTTTTTTCAGAAACGCGGTTGCTTTTGGACGTTATGCTCCGATGCAAGCAGCTTTCTAGACAATGGCCAGACAATGTCTAGCAGGGCGCAGCCGTGCGAGGTGATCCTGTTTCACTTAAACTTCCCCTGGGGCCGTATTTGTTCCGAGGGGGAATAGATGAAGGAACTTGTAGTATCGGGGCTGAACCCAGACGAACTTAGGTCTGCGTTAGTAAAAGGGAAAATAATAAAGATCCGCCACGGACTGTATACGTGGCGGAAACCCACGCCACTCGAGCTTGCTCGCATCCTGCATGACAAAATGCCCGGGATTATGATTGCCGGGAAATCCGCAGTTGAGCTCTACTCCGATAGAAAGCTGACCTTTCCGCTGCACTGTGCCCATGAGCATCCATTGAAGGATTCCGAGTGGGTAAAAATGCAACGCACTCGCCAGAAGACAACCTTTAGCCATGAAGGTGTTCCTGTGCAGAATCCCCTATTAGCCGCAGGAGAAGTGGACGAGGCCGCGGCGGTGGCGATGCTGGAAAAGCGCTATCAGAAGCGCCGGGGAAAACAGGAATTGGAAAAGGATTGGGCAACGATCTCTCGGGTACCGGCGCGGGTAAAGGAGTTGGTGACGAAGTCCGCCATTGGGGCCGATAGCGAAGCGGAGAGGAAGGTAGCCCGCGCTTTGCAGAAGCGCGGTAAAAAGGTGCAGGTTAACTACCAGATTGGTCCGTACCTGTGGGACATCGTCCTGGACAAGGTGGCGGTAGAGATTGACGGTTATGATTACCACAAGGCGGAAGACTTAGGCACCTTCATCAAGGACCGGTGGAAGGGAAATAACGCTGCGCTGAAAGGCTATACGGTGCTGCGTTACTCGGGGAGCTGCGTGAAGCACCATTTAGTTGATGTGGTGCAGCAAATAATCGAGGCAGACGAGGACCGTACCAACTTCACTTCGCACGTTCACAAGCCCGTGTGGCAGTGGCATTGGATCCTCGCCGGATATGAGTCCGAGCCGATATATGGCTAGATATTTCTATGCTTGTCAGACCTCCGGCAGCTCAGAAGTGGTCGTGGGGTAGGACGGCTGGGCCCCAGTGCTGGTGGCTGCGAAGGCACCGACGCGTGCGGCGAAGGAAGCGGCATCGACGAGTGTGGCGCCCTCGAGGAGCTTGGTGCAGAAAGCGCCGGCAAAAGCATCACCGGAACCGGTGGTGTCGACCGCGGTGATTTTTGGGGTGGGGATGTCTGTGTTCGACTCGGGAGTGGCCACATAGGCACCTTCGGCCCCAAGGGTAAGGACCACCGATTTAAAGCCGGCGGAAACGAGGCGGTGGGCGAGCTCGCGCGGGGTGCCGGTGGAAGAAAGGCCTAATTGTTCGAGGATAAGCCCTGCTTCGTGCTCGTTGGCCATGAGGGGATCTGCGTGGAGGAGGGCATCGCGATCCACCTCGATGACAGGGGCAAGGTTTACCACTACGCGTCCTTGGGCAGCGTCGACTGCGGCTTTGAAACCGGAAGCGGGGATTTCGCCCTGGAGCAGGACCACGTCCGCATCAGCGATGGTGGATTGGCGGGCGGTGACGAAGGGGGCATCGACAAGCGCGTTGGCGCCGGGGGAGATGACAATGGTGTTTTCCCCGTCGGCAGATACCGTAATGACTGCGAGGCCGGTGTTGGCGTCGGTTTGCTCCACCGCACTGAGATCGATGCCCGACCGCCGCATGTAGTGCATGGCGGGCTCGGTGTAGGGATCGGAGCCGACCGCGCCGACGAATGCTACATTGGCGCCCAATTGCGCGGCGGCTACCGCTTGGTTTGCGCCCTTGCCGCCAGCGAGGATCTCGCCGCCGGAGCCCAGCAGGGTTTCGCCGGGATGCGGGTGGCGTTCGGCGTGGACAATAAGGTCAGCATTAATCGAGCCGACGACGGTGAGTTTGCTCATTGGAAATCCTCCACGGTGTCTTTGGTGACGGTAATAACCTCAACAGGGACATTCTTTTCTGCGCTCTCGCCGTGCAGAAGCGCTGCTGCTTGTTCAATTGCTCGGGCACCAAGCTCGGCAGGCTGCTGGGCGATCGTTGCCTCCAGCTTGCCATCTTTTACGGCTTTGAGTCCGTCAAAGGTGCCATCGAAGGCAACAATTTTGACTTCCTTGCCGGCTCTGGAACCGAGAGCCTCAACAGCGCCTAAAGCCATCTCATCGTTTTCTGCAAAAATGGCGCTGATATTCGGGTTCGCCTGCAGCAGATTGGTAGTTACGTTGAGGCCTTCAGTGCGGTCGAAATTCGCGGACTGTTTGCCGGCGACCTTGATGCCGGGGTACTGCGCGATCCTTTCCTCAAACCCCTTGCCGCGTTCGCGCGAGGCAGAGGTACCAGCGGTTCCCTGCAGGATCAGAATTTCGCCCTCTTCTCCGATCGATTCTGCGAGTTTATCCGCCGCTTGGGCGCCACCGGCCTCGTTATCAGAAGCAACCATGGAATCTAGTTCCACGCCGTTGACGTCTCGGTCGACTCCGATGACTGGCACACCATCATTTTTGATGCTGCGTACAGCGGGGGCGACGGCATCAGAGTCGGTGGGATTAATGACCACCACTTTTGCGCCCATGGATGTCGCATTTCCCAACTGATTGACCTGTTGAGCCGGGTCATCGGAGGCATCTTGGATATCGAGGGGAACGTCTAACTCTTTGGCTTTATCTTGTGCGCCGTGGAGTAATTCTACGAAGAATGGATTAGTTTGCGTCGATACGGACAGGGTGATGCGGCTTCGATCCTCCTCGGAGCGGTTGCACGAGGCTAGACCCAACGCTAGTGCTGGGACGATAAGTGAGACTAAAAGTTTCTTCATGGTCTCCTGCCTAATTCGCGGTCTTATTACGGAATACGTCGAAGCCCACGGCTAGGGCGATGACCAAGCCGATGACAATCTGCTGCCAGAAAGAAGAAACATTGAGCAGATTCAATCCATTGCGAATCACGGCCAAAAGGATGGCGCCAACGAGTGTGCCCGTGGCTTTGCCTTGTCCGCCGGAAAGGGAGGCACCACCGATGACAACGGCTGCAATAGCATCTAGCTCATAACCGGTTCCGGCTTGTGGCTGTGCGGATTCAAGGCGGCCCGCCATAACCATTCCTGCCCAGGCGGCGAAAAATCCGGAAAGCGCGAATACTGCGATTTGGATACGCCTTACTGGCAGACCAGACAGGCGCGCGGCTTCAAGGTTTCCGCCGATGGCATACATGGAACGGCCGAGGACGGTGCGCTCTAAGATGAACCAGCAGATAACGCCAGCGATGACCATCATGATGATGGGAACCGGGAAGCCGAATACGTCGCCGCCGAAGGCGTTAACTGTGGGTGCAGTTTCGATGGGCGAACCCTGTGAAATTACGAGCGTGATGCCGCGGGCGATGGACATCATGGCCAGAGTTGCAATGAAAGAGGGAATTTTTCCCCAAGCAGTGGCCATACCGCAGATAGCACCGGCGAGCGCACCGACGAACAAACCGATAAGCAGAGTAAGCCAGCCGGGAAGCCCAGCGTTGGAGAACATGTAGGCCGAAACCATTGCTCCCAAGGCCGCCACCGAGCCAACAGAAAGGTCAATGCCTGCAGTGACGATGACGAAAGTCATGCCAAAGGCCAAGATGGCCACCGTGGCAGCTTGAATACCTACGTTGAGGAGGTTAGCCACCGTAAGGAAATAGGGAGTGGCGATAAAGAGCGCGATACACAAGGCGATGAGCCCCACGAGCGCGCCATTATTCATGGCCCAGTTGGCAATGCGATTCTTGGTCATGAGTATTCCTTATTTTGTAGAGGCGGAAGGTGGTGTGGCGGATTCGGTGTTGACTGCGGAGACTTCCGTAGCGGCAGCTACGTTGGAAACGGCAAGTGCCATGACCTCGTCTTGAGTGGAATCCTTGGGTAGCTGTCCCACCAGCTGGCCCCCGGACATTACGAGGATGCGGTCAGACATACCGAGAATCTCAGGCAGATCCGAGGAAACCATGAGTACTGCTCCGCCTTCTGCAGTTACTTCGTTGATGATGTTGTAGATTTCTACCTTTGCACCAACATCGACGCCGCGAGTTGGTTCATCAAGCAATAAGACTCTGGAGCCGGCCAGTACCCACCGACCGAACACAGCCTTTTGCTGGTTACCACCCGAGAGATCACGGATGGGTTGGTCCAGCCCGGCCATCCGGATCCGAAGGGTTTCGGCAACCTCACCGGCTCGTCGGTGTTGCCCCTTGCGGTCTGCGAGCCCTGCCTTCGCCGTGGGATACAAGGTGGCAAGACCAAGGTTGTCGGATACTGAGGCATCGAGGATCAAGGCCTGTGATTTACGGTTTTCCGGAATATGGCCTACCCCTGCGGCGATGGAGGAACTGATATCGCCGTTGGGTAGAGCGTTTCCTTCGACATGTATCGTGCCCGAATCATACGAATCCGCCCCGGCGATAGCGCGGATAATCTCTGTACGGCCCGCTCCCACAAGGCCGGCCAGCCCGACCACCTCGCCGGCGCGCACTTCAAACGAGACATCGTGAAATGCGCCTTCGGAGGACAGGTCTTTAACTTCAAGCAGTGCCTTACCAGGCTGAGCCGAAGCTTCTCGCGGATACTGGTTTTCAATCTCACGGCCAACCATAAGCCGCACCAGCTCGTCCTTATCGGTATCAGCGGGGACTTCAGCGATGAAGGCTCCGTCTCGCAGCACACTGATGGTCTCTGCGATTCGCGCCAGTTCATCGAGGTGATGGCTGATAAAAACCATCGCGACGCCCTTGGCTTTCAGGTCCTCTAATACCGTGAAAAGGGCATCGACCTCCTTGCCCGTCAATGCCGCGGTTGGCTCATCAAGAATGAGGATGCGCGCATTCATCGATAGGGCTTTGGCTATTTCTACCAATTGCTGCTTGGCGATGCCCAGCTCGCTTACCGGTTGATTTAAATCAACGTCCAAGCCGATGAGGTCTAATGCTGCTTTAGCTTGTGCTTTGAGGTGTTTTCTGTTGACTAGGCCAAACTTATTCGGCGTCCGCCCGAGCATGATGTTTTCTGCCACAGACATCGTGGGAACGAGGTTGAGCTCTTGATGGATTGTGGCGATGCCAAGCGCTTCGGAGGCTTTGGTATCGGGGATTTTTACCTCGGATCCATCAATGAGGATTCGTCCTGCATCCGGCTCGTGTACGCCTGCGATCATCTTGATGAGTGTGGATTTCCCGGCACCATTTTCACCGAGGAGGGCTTGAATCTGCCCATAGCGTACGTCTAAATCTACGCCTTTGATGACCTCGACTGGTCCGAAGGACTTAGTAACGTTGTCGAGTTTGAGGACGATATCGCTCATGTGTGTTCTCCCTGCACCTCGTGGGCTGTGGACATCCGCGGAATATAGCGGGTGGGAAGGATTTTTCCTTGGGGTTGCCGTTTATCTTCGATGGATGCGATGAGTTCAGCAGCGGCGGTTCGGCCCATGCAGGCGACATCTTGGTCCACCACGGAAATTGGGGCCGCTTGAAACCGCAGATAGATAAAATCATCGAAACCAACGAGCGCTACTTCTTGGCCGATGGCTTTACCAGCGTTATGACAGGCCTCTAATGCGCCGGCAGTCATCATGAAATCCCCGGCAACAATTGCGGTGACTTCTGCTTGCAGCAGTTCGATGGCGCCCTTATAGCCTTCCTTGTGCCGAAAGTTGCCTTGATGGATGTGTATATCCATTCCCTGAGCGGCCTGCTTAAACACCTCGAGGCGCTGGCGGCCAGTAGAAGTTTCTTGCGGCCCCGAGAGATAACCAATCTTGGTATGGCCCTTGTCCTTGAGTTGGGCCACGGCGTCGTTGATTCCAGGGGAGGGGTCTGAAACCACGGATGGCAGCGAGTAGAGTTCGCGGTCAATGAGAACGAGGGGGCGTTGTTCCTGCGATTTCGCCAGGGCATCCTTTGTTCCAGCGAGCGGTACGGCGATGATGCCGTCGACTCGTCGTTGTCCCAATGCTTCCAATGCTGTCACTAGGCGTTCCGGATCTTCCCCGCAACTGGTAATGATGGTGGCGATACCTTGGGTGTTTGCTTCTTTTTCCACCGCCGCTGCCATGGCAGCGAAGTAGGGGTTATCTAGATTGGGAATGATGAGCCCGATGGCGTGTGAGCGCGCGCTGCGCAGAGCCCTCGCCTGGGCATTGGGCCTGTAATTAAGCTTTTCAGCGACGTCTTGAACCCGGGTCCGCGTGGCCTTTGAAATGGAGGTATTTCCCGCCAACGAGCGTGAGGCGGTGGAAATGGACACCCCAGCAGCCGCGGCGACGTCTTTCAGCGTGGTTGTAGCCATGCCGAGCTCCTCATAGATGGGGAATAAACGACTAAGTGTGCAATCGTTTGCACGATTATTTTAACTCTACGGTTTGGCTCTTATCAGTGTCAAGGGTTCCCGCCGGTCTAAGCTAATAATCATGGATAATTCCCAGCGCGATCCGCTCCTTGTATTGGGCTCCCGTGTCACCCACGGCCATCCGGGCGCCATGCTGCGGTCTCGCTTGGATAAGGCACTCGAGCTCTATTCTGGGCAGACGGTCATCGTCTCTGGCCGAGGGGAAGCGGGCGCGATGGCTGAGTACTTGTTCCAGCGGGGTGTGGATCCTGCGGATGTACTTGTGGAACCGGCCGCTACCAGTACAAATGAGAACCTAGAAAACGCGCACAGCCTCGCACCAGATGCTGTGTTGCAGGTGGTTACCAACGATTTCCATGCACTGCGCACCACATTGTGGGCTTGGCACTTGGGGATCGCGATTAACGTTCATCCCGCGCGCACGCCGTGGCTTTCGATGCCGAGCAATTACCTGCGCGAGGTTGTGGCGACCCCGCATTCCGCGGCGCGCATCCTGTGGCGGCGACTGTGCAAGTAGTGGGAAGCGATTGTGCAGGGGGTGATCTCGTCTGGCTTGGACTGCTGGGAGGCCAGTATTCCTCGCATTCTGGGGGAGAGGTAAAAATCAATCTCAGGCATGTGGGTACGCAATGGTGTGGGTATGTACACCGCAGTAGCCCTGAAATGGGTCAATCTTGCAGTGGCCGAGCTGGCCAAATGCTCCTTTTAAGGAGATGGTTGTGCAAACGATTGACTTGATTTTGCGCGAGATCTTAAGCTGATTTCAATCACACGTTATAGCCAGAAAGGTCGTTAATATGACCGGTTATACATCGAATGAAGAGCGCGCCGACATTGAGTGCGTCAGCATCTCTCATGGCGATTACTTAGCCGAAATTGCCCTATGGGGCGGCGGCGTGAAGTCCCTGACCTTTCAGGGACGGCCGCTGTTAGAAACCTATAAGGACAAGCCCCCGATGATGGCCGGGGTGGTAATGGCGCCGTGGCCTAACCGCACCGAAGACGGTCAATTCACCTGGCAGGGTGAGCACTACCAGCTGGGCATTACAGAACCAGAGCGCAATAACGCTATTCATGGGCTTGCAGTGAACTGGTGGAAGCTAGTTAAACAGCATAAAGACGAGGTCACGCTAACTTTTAGCATTGGGCCCTACAATGGCTGGCCTTGGACTGTAGAGCTAGTGGCCACCTACGCCGTGGATGACAGCGGCTTGCATTCTCATGTGAAGGCCGTGACCGAGCACGCCGAGGAGATTCCATTTGCTTATGGGCTTCACCTTTACTTGTCTGCGCAGGGTGCACCCACGCACGAGTGCGTGCTCAACCTGAATGTGGATGAGCACCACCTTCTGGGTGAAAGAAACCTGCCCACCGGGCAGGTGGAGCCAGTGGAGTTGCTGGAACAGCCGCTAGACAGTGTGGATTGGGATGATTGCTTCCATGGTAACGGACCTCTCGTAGCGGATTACACCGCTCAGGGCCGTGGGGTTCGTCTGGAAATGGATCCTGGTTTGGAGTGGGTGCAACTGTATACGCCAGAAAATTTCCCCCGGGATACAACTCCTGCGGGAAGGGCCCTCGCAGTCGAGCCGATGAGTGCGCCGCCTAATGCCCTGCGAAGCGGGAATGGTCTCGTATCTCTTGCTCAGGGGCATTCCCAAACTTTTAGCCTGCTCTTGTCTGCCGTAGAAAAATAAAAATCGAGAAAGGTCAGCGATGGAAACAGCTGAATCCGTATTGAGGCTGGATGCCTCATGGGTGGACTACCTGTTGGTAGCCATTTACTTCCTATTCGTTTTGGGCATCGGCTGGGCGGCAAAGGCCCGGGTCTCAAACTCCATTGACTTCTTTTTATCTGGTAGGGGACTTCCGGCCTGGGTAACTGGGCTGGCCTTTGTCTCTGCCAACTTGGGTGCGGTGGAAATTATCGGTATGTCCGCCAACGGTGTGGAATACGGCTTCCAGACCATGCACTACTTCTGGATTGGCGCCGTACCGGCCATGGTTTTCCTCGGCATCGTGATGATGCCGTTTTACTACGGCTCCAAGGTGCGTTCGGTTCCGGAGTTCATGCGCAAGCGGTTTGGTAATGCGGCACACTTGGTGAATGCGATTTCCTTTGCCATCGCTCAGTTGCTCATTGCCGGCGTGAACCTCTACCTTCTAGCCACCATCGTAGAAGCCTTGCTGGGGTGGCAGATGTGGGTATCTCTGCTGGTAGCCGGAATTATCGTGCTGTCCTACATTACATTGGGTGGCCTGTCTGCAGCCATTTATAACGAGGTATTGCAATTCTTCGTCATCGTGGCTGCGCTCGCACCTTTGACGATTATCGGCCTCAACCGAGTCGGCGGATGGAGCGGCTTGAAAGATGCCGTTGCTGATGAATCGCACTTTCACACGTGGCCGGGCACGGAAATTTCCGGTTTCGAAAACCCCGTTTGGTCGGTCATCGGAATCGTCTTGGGTTTGGGCTTTGTGCTGTCTTTTGGTTACTGGACCACGAACTTCGTAGAAGTGCAGCGAGCAATGGCCTCAGATTCCATTTCCGCTGCGCGCAAGACCCCGATCATCGGTGCCTTCCCGAAGATGTTTATTCCATTCTTGGTGGTAATTCCGGGCATGGTGGCTTCAGTATCGGTTGCGGACCTGATGGAACAACGGGCTGAACCGAATGATGCCATCTTGTTGCTGATGCGTGATTTGCTGCCTAATGGCCTCCTGGGCGTGGCCATTGCGGGCTTGTTGGCATCCTTTATGGCCGGTATGGCCGCCAATATCTCTGCCTTTAACACAGTTATGTCTTATGACATCTGGCAAACGTATGTGGTTAAGGATCGTGAGGACGATTATTACCTCAAGTTTGGACGATGGGCTACGGTGGCGGCGACGGCGATTGCGATTTTCACCGCATTGTTGGCGCAAAACTTTGGCAATATCATGGATTACCTGCAAACGCTCTTTGGATTCTTTAATGCGCCGCTCTTCGCCACGTTCATCTTGGGCATGTTCTGGAAGCGAATGACCCCGCATGCCGGTTGGTCTGGGCTGGTTGCTGGTACGGCATCGGCCATCGTGTTCTGGTATATCGCTACTTTCACCGATGCCATCAATCTGCCAGGCCAGGGCACCGCGTTCGTGGCTGCCGGTGTCGCTTTCGTAGTGGACATCCTCGTTTCCATCATCGTCAGCATGTGTACCCAGCCCAAACCGGACAGCGAGCTCGTGGGCTTTGTTTCTTCCGTGACGCCGAAGGGCCACTTTGAGGACTACACCGAAAAGTCTTTGCCGTGGTACCAGCAAACTATCCCATTGGGCATTATCTGCCTCGCCATGGCCGTCGGCCTCAATATCATTTTCGCCTAAGGAGTAGCTTATGTCTGAAAAACAGCACGCAGGCGCATTCGACCTACGCAACGTGATTGGGGCCTTATTAGGCTTGTACGGCCTCATCCTCATCGCCTGTTATTTCTTCCTCGACCCAGGCATTAACCCAGAAACAGCCATGCCAAAAGAAGCAGCGGATAACTTGTGGGCAGGCCTCGGAATGCTTGCCGTAGCGGTACTATTCGCCCTTTGGGCCCGCCTTAAGCCCATCCGGATTCCAGGAGAAGAGTAATGGTTGATATCACCCATGCCACGCTTGCCGATGGCCGTGAGATCATCTACTTCGACGATAAACCTCACCCCGATCGCGTGCTTGACGATGCCCGCGATATCCCCGCCGTCGCCCCCGCCTCTGAAATGCGCCGCGACCCGTTGACCGGCGATTGGGTGGCTTTTGCCGCACACCGCATGAACAGAACCTTCATGCCGCCGGCAAATGAAAACCCTCTAGCCCCGACGCGGCCGGACCAACTGCCAACTGAGATTCCCAGCCCAAGCTATGACGTAGTGGTTTTTGAAAACCGCTTCCCCTCTTTTTCCACGGCCGCCACGATTGAGGAGCCAGATAAAGATGAGCTTATCGGTATGGTCCCGCGTTTGCCCGCCCATGCCCGTTGCGAGGTGGTGTGTTTTACCGAAGATCCAGCCCTTTCATTTCGGGATCTGGCTGAGTCCCGCATTCGCACGGTGATCGAGGCCTGGGCGCACCGCACCGCGGCACTTTCTGCCATCGATGGGGTCCAGCAGGTCTTTCCCTTTGAAAACCGCGGGGAAGAAATCGGGGTTACCCTCCAGCACCCGCATGGCCAGATTTATTCTTACCCATTCCTTTCCCCACGGTTGCGCTCGATTGTGGATTCGGTTCATGCCTATGATGGCGATCTTTTTCAGGATCTCCTCGATAGGGAACGGGAAGCAGGCAATCGCATTATTGCGGAGACTGAGCATTTCACTGTCCTTGTTCCAGCGGCTGCTAAGTGGCCGCTGGAGGCGATGGTGCTACCGAATGAGGGCGTCCCAGACTTTTCTGCGCTGAATGAGGAGCAACGCGCCGATTTAGCACCCCTGTTGAAAAAGCTCTATTCCGCAGTTGACCGCTTCTTTGAAGGTGTGGAAAAGACCCCATATATTGCTGGATGGACCCAAGCTCCGGTGGATCCGTCTATCCGCGAGGGGATCCGCATGCACCTGCAACTATTTTCGCTCATGCGCTCGCCGCATCGCATGAAGTACCTTGCCGGTTCTGAATCTGCACAGGGAGTGTGGATTAATGACACCACGCCGGAACGTATTGCCGCGCGATTCAAGGAGGTTTGGGATGCCTAAATGGTTTACTGCGCGCACGGACGAGGAACTCGCAACCGCTGCCCATCGGCTTTTCGTGGAGACTTTCGCTGAAGATGAGGCAGGTGCTGCTGCCCCTGAGCCGGTGGGGGTGTGGGCGGCTCCAGGGCGGGTAAACCTCATCGGCGAGCATATTGACTATGCCGGTGGCGCATCCATTCCTTTTGCCTTGGAACAAAATACGGCCGTAGCTGTGCGCCCGCGTACAGATGGCGCAATACGCATCGCTTCGGAATTCGATGGTTCCGTCGCTCAGGCCTGTGTTCCGCTTTCTAGCGTGCAACCGGGGCATCCTGCTGATTGGTCAGGCTACGTCGCTGGCACCATCTGGGCGGCGGTCGAGGCCGATTTATTGCAGTGCACTGGGCTCGATATCGCGATTGTATCGGACGTTCCTGTTGGTTCTGGTCTATCCAGTTCTGCAGCGTTGGAGTGCTCTATTGCCGTAGCAGCTTATGAACTCGACCATGGGTGTTTACCCGATGATGCTGCTAGAGCGCAGCTCGTCCAAGCCTGCATCCGTGCTGAAAATGAGGTGGTGGGCGCTTCCACCGGGGGACTGGATCAAAATGCCAGCCTCTTTGGGCAGCGCGGAAAGGCACTATTCCTCGATTTCGCTACCGGAGCCGTCGAACGCATCCCCTTCGATATCGCCTCTCAAGATTTGGTGCTGCTTATCGCAGATACTAATGCGCCCCACACGCTGTCTGATGGCCAATATGCCTCTCGCCGAGGTGTTATCGATGACGTGCAATCTGCGGCTGGGTGCGTTATCCGCGATATTCCGGATGCGATAGACTTCGCTGCGACCTTCGCCGAAAGGTCCTCGCACTCGGCCGAGCTTTACCGCAGGCGCGTGCGCCATGTGGTGGAGGAAACCGAGCGCACCTTGAGTGCTGCTTCCGCCTTATGCGCCTCCGATATGGACACATTTCGCCAACTGATGCGCGATAGCCATGTCTCGCTGCGGGATCTTTACGAGGTCACCACGCCCGAACTCGATTCTGCTTTTACCGCGGCGGGCGAGTTCGGTGCGCGCATGACTGGCGGTGGCTTTGGCGGCGCGGTTATTGCCTTAGTGGCGAAGGACGATGTGGATGCGACCGCGCATGCAATTGAAAAAGCAGCAGCAAAGCAGGGTTTTCCTACTCCGACCTTCGTGGTGGCCCAGCCTGGTGAGGGCGCGCGCCGATTACAATAAGCGTGCTGCGGCGGTAACCGTTACCGGGATTTTACCGCCTTGAGCGCCTTGCTGATCCCGCTTTGCAAAGTAGGCCGTGATTGCTTCATGGGGTGGGCAATGGCGCGCAGCCCCATATACGCAATCTGATCGGCGGCGCGATTGAGCGGATCCCCGGCATGGCCGAGCACCCGGCGGATATCCACCTCGCAATTGCCTTCTATGTCGCCCCAGGCCTGTTGGAATCGGGAGCGCGCGCCAGACGATACCCCTCGCCACGTGCGTCCCGGGCGGGCGGCCTTCGAGCCTTTCTTGTACAGGATGTGGTTGACCGCATCTAAAGCCGCAACAGAGTCGGATTCGATCACGGCCTTCGTCGCACCTACTTTGCGCAGGTACTTTAATGCGAGCGTGAGCGCTTCCAATTCCAGTTCATCCGTGCTGGCTTTCGTTTCGCGGGTGCGCAGGCGGTAGTCACCGTTGCCCGCCACGAAACACATCGAGCCCTTGAATACGGTATCGGAGGAGGCGTCGGTAGCGATGCGTACCACCGCGCCTGCCGGCCACGACGTCGTGTGCGAGAAGTTTGGCCACCATTTCGCCTCTGGCGTTTCGACTTGGTTGACTTCCTTCTTTTTCGGTGCCTCGCCCAGCTTGCGGGCCTTACGCGCGGTCAAGCCAGCTTGTTTGCGGCGTACGGAGCTCGCGCTTGCCGATGCCCGATTCTCCCCCGCAAAGCTCCCCGTCACCGTATAGCCGCGCTTTTCGAGTGCCGCTCGTAGCGCATTTTGCCTGCGCCCGGTGACAATCCAGGTGCGCCCGTCGATTCCGCGCAGGGCGCGCTGTAGTTCGCGTACTGCAACTTTGACGATATCGCCCTTTTTGATCTGGCCTTTGCGCACGAAGCGCGCCTGCTTGGTGTTGACCGCGATGACCCACCCCTCGATGGTTCCATCCTCCGCTGAATCCCAGCGCTCATCCCACAGGGCGATCGCCACATGGACCGGCGCAGACATCATGTCCTTGGTGATTTTGCGGGTGCCGTAGGTGCGCGATTGCGTGCCGGTAAGTGCTGAGAGCTCGAGGGGTTCCATTGGTTCTAGTAAATCACGCCCCATTCCAGCGGTGAGCTGCACGCGCCTGATGTGGACTCGATTCGTGACTGTTCGCGATAGTTCTAGGACTCGTTGCGGTCCGTCCCGCAAAAGCGCCGCAAATACCTGTGCAAAAGCCTCCTCAGGATGTTCCGCAACCGGCTGCTTAAAGGCCTCTTCAGGTTGCTCCTAAAAAGTGCAGGGTCCTATGCAACATTTGAAGAGAATTTGCGATATTTGAGGCACCATTTTGCTCAGTTATTGCAGTGGAGGTTGAACATAGGAGCCTGACCTTCCAACCCTGACCAAAGTGACTAACAATTTGACCTTCCGAAATAGATACTGCCGTCTGCTCCGTGCACCGTCACCCGTTCAATGCGAATCCCTTGCGGAAACCTCAGAATCTGACCATTTGGAGCAATACGCCGGGCAGTTTCTCGAGGAAGCCACGAAGATAAAAAGCATGTTAAATCATGAGTTAATTAATCTACGTTATGCAGGTTCAACTAGTCCTTACTATCCCGCGTTGTACAAGGGCGAATTAAAGCGAGTCGCTCCATGGATTGCAGTAAAAACGACGACGTGGGAAAGCTGGCCATGGCATAAGCAACAGCTTGCCCTTACTTTAGGAGCCGGCCTAAGTGCGCACCGAGCGTCATTGGTGGCTAAGTCAGCTGCGCGTATTTGGGGGATATGGGTGATTCCGCGGAGAAACGAAGTTGTTGAACTCGCTTCACCTTCAGGAAGTATCCCACCGAAAACGCAGTGGCCGCGAAAGTATTACCGAATGTCACGTATAGAGGAGACCTCGGTGGAAAGGTCTGGGGTTCGGGTAACGAATCCTGCGCGGACGTGCTTGGATATCGCCAGGCTACGTGGGTTTGCGGAAGGGCTTGTTGCAGTCGATTCTGCCTTGCGTGCGGGCCTGGTCTCGGTAGAAGAACTGAAAGAAACTCAGGCAGCAATGGCTCGGATGAAGGGGCCTATCCCCATGAAAATGGCAGTTAAGCATGCGTATGCAGGATCCGAATCACCGTACGAGTCGCTTTTGCGGGCGTTAATTATTGAAAGGATTCCCGCTGCCACTGTGTACCCACAATTTCGCGTATTGGGAAAGTACCGAGCCGACTTATGTATCGATGGATGGCTCATTATCGAGGTCGACGGGGATACCAAGTATGACGGCACCTATGGAAAACCGCCGGAAGCGGTGGTCAAAGAACAAATGCGTCGGCAACGCGAAATCGAAAACCAGCAATTTACGGTATTGAGGTTTGGGCCAAAAGAGCTGGTCAATGACCCAAATAGGGTAGTGGAGACAATAGTTGAATACTTGGGGCGAAAGGCGGGAAAAGTAGCGTAAATCACCCCCGAGCCACCCCTAGCTATGGATGTTGTTGAACAACCTCCGTAATAACAATTATGATGATGCGAATCACATTTAAGAGAGACCTGCATCACGAAAGGTGAAACTAGTGAGTGCTGAAAAACAGGCTTCCGCCCCGGCACAGGCGGAGGCGCAGGCGGATGCGAAGACCCCGCCCAAGGGCATCGGGGCCATGGCCGGCGCCATGTTCCTCATGGCCACCTCGGCCATCGGCCCGGGCTTTTTGACCCAGACCTCGGTCTTTACCGTGCAGATGGGTGCTTCTTTTGCCTTCGCAATTGCGCTGTCCATCTTGGTAGACATCGCCATCCAGCTCAATGTGTGGCGCGTGCTCTGCGTGACGGGAATGCGCGCCAATACCCTGGGCAATACGGTCCTTCCCGGCTTAGGCTGGGTACTTGCCTGCTTCGTCTTCTTTGGCGGAGCGATTTTTAATATCGGCAATATTGCCGGTGCAGGCTTGGGATTGAACGCGATGCTAGGCATCGATGCGCGCATCGGTGGCGTTATTGCGGCGGCGATTGCGGTGTTCATCTTCCTCTCCCGCCGTGCCGGAATGGCATTGGACCGCCTCGTGGCGGCCCTAGGCGCGGTGATGATCCTGCTGATGCTTTATGTGGCCATCGTGAGCCAGCCGCCGGTAGGGGAGGCACTCAAGAATACCGTCGCGCCGGGCGAAATCGATTTCTTCGTCATTACCACCATCATCGGTGGCACCGTCGGTGGCTATATCACTTTTGCCGGCGCGCACCGGTTGATCGATGCGGGCCTATCTGGCGTTGAAAACGTCAAGAACATTACGCGAACCTCCGTCAGCGGCATCATCGTCACCGGTATTATGCGGATGCTGCTCTTCTTGGCGGTACTGGGCGTGGTGGCTACCGGCGTCACGCTTGCAGAAGATAATACTGCCGCCGATGCCTTCTATCACGCGGCCGGTGAATTCGGCCTCCGTGCATTTGGCATGGTGCTTTTTGCCGCGGGCCTGTCTTCCGTCATCGGTGCCGCCTATACCTCGGTATCCTTTGTGACCACCCAGGAAACCTCGGCCCGTACGCGCAATATTTTCACCGTCATCTTCATTGCGGTCTGCACGGTCGTTTTTGTGGTGATCAACTCTGCACCGCAAAAGCTCTTGATCTTCGCGGGCGCGATTAACGGGCTTATCCTTCCCATCGGCTTCGCGTTGGTGATGTGGGTGGCCTGGCGCCGCAAGGATCTGCTGCAGGGTTATAAGTATCCAAAGTGGCTGCTTATCCTTGGCGGCCTGGCCTGGTTGCTTACCATTTTCATCGGCCTTCGAGCAGTCTCAGGAATTACAGCGATATGGGCATAATGCACACGCCAGAAGAGGTACGCGAGTTCGCGCGTACCCACGAGATGACCACCACCGCCGGGCACGCGCGGGGATACATGCAGGCCAACCTGCTCTCGCTGCCCAGCGCATACGCCTTCGACTTCCTGCTCTTTGCCCAGCGCAACCCCAAGCCGTGCCCCATCGTCGGCGTGCTTGAGGCGGGCCAGTACACCTCGGATTTGCTGCCTGGAGGCGATATCCGCACCGATATTCCGGCCTATCGCATCTTTGAGCATGGTGAGCACACGGCCACGCTTGCCGATGCCACCTCCTACTACACCCCCGACATGGTCAGCTTCCTTATCGGCTGCTCGTTTACCTTTGAAACGGCGTTGGTGGATGCGGGCATCGAGATCGCGCATATCAAACAGCAGCGCAATGTGCCGATGTACCGGACGAATATCCCTACAACTCCTGCGGGCGTGTTCTCCGGGCCAATGGTGGTATCGATGCGCCCGATTCCGGCATCGCAAGTCTCCGATGCGGTGCGCATTACCTCCCGCTATCCGTCCGTGCATGGTGCGCCGGTGCACGTGGGGGATCCGGCGGCTATCGGTATCGCGGATTTAGCGCACCCAGACTTTGGCGATGCGGTGAACATTCCAGAAGGCTGCCTGCCCGTCTTTTGGGCGTGTGGGGTCACCCCGCAGGCCATCGTGATGGAATCAAAGCCGGAGCTGGCCATTTCCCATGCGCCGGGCAAGATGCTGGTGACCAATGCCCGCGATGCGGAGTACCTCATCCCTTAGGCATTTACCCCGCCGCTTACTTAGTCCGTGAAGGACAAGATGGTATCGCAGGTTTCTAAGAGGCTATCGCGCAAGTGTGTGGTGGCCTCTTCGCGTTTTCCGTCCGCGATGAGCGTGGCCACATCCACGTTGTCTTGAATGTGCTCGGCGTGCAGCTGCGGGTAGCGCGGGATGACCAATAAAAAGGTAAGCCGCATGCGCGCGAGCAGGTTGCTCATTTGCTCATCCAAGGTGGGGGAATTCAGCCCCGCTACCAGTGCTTGGTGGAAGCGCTGATTAATGGATGAGACCTCCTGGTGCTTATTCCGCCTCGCACACTCGAAGGCGGAGGAAGCGAGGGAGATAAGCGAGGGGGCATCGGCAAACGCGCCCCACCGTGCGGCGGCAGGTTCGATGGCGGCGCGGGCGGTGAATAAATCGCGGATATAGGCGGCATCCGGGGTGGCGATGAAGACGCCGCGGTGGGGGATGCGCTCGACCAGGCGTTCGGCGGTAAGCGTGGTGAAGGCCTCGCGGAGGGTATTGCGAGAGCAACCGAATTGCTCGGCCACCTTTACCTCGCTGAGCTGCTCGCCGGGCTGAAAATTGCCGGCCGATATCTCTTGGCGCAAAGCGGTGGCGACGGACTGGGAAAGCATGACCCTCACCTTACTGAATGGGTGAGGCGTCAACGGCCATTCCGTATGACTTAAAGATCTAAAAGTTCTAAAGAGGCGGCGAAGTTCTAAAGGATCTAAATGGAAGGTCTGGCATAGTGATTCCGGATAAGAATCCATTTCGCCCCAGTTTTGGCGCGTCGCCGGTGCAACTGGCCGGGCGCGAATTTGAAATCAGCTCGTTTAACTATGGGCTCGTAGGCGGCGTGGGCGCCATGCAGCGCGCCTTTCTGGTCAGCGGTACGCGCGGGGTGGGCAAAACCGTGCTGCTCAATGAGTTTGAAGAATCCGCGCGCCGCCTGGGGTGGGTTGTCATCCGCGCCTATGCGGATGCCCAGATGGTAGCGCAGCTACGCGATTCCACGATTCCGGAAGCCATAGAGGAGCTGGACTATACGGAGAAGACGGGCCGCAAGATCACGGGATTCTCTGTGGCGGGCGTGGGATCTGTAACGACGCAATTGCCCCATAACCAGGCCCAGCCCAGCTTGGTCTCGCGGCTGCGCAGCCTTCTGAAGGCCGCGCGTGCGCATGATGCGGGCGTCTTGTTGACGGTCGATGAGGTGCAAGCGGCTTCCGTGGACGAGCTTGCGCAGCTGGCCACCGCCATCCAGGATCTCATTCGGGACGAGTACGATATCGCCTTCGCCGCCGCGGGATTGACCTTCGGGGTAGAAGAACTATTGGACCACGAGGGCACCACCTCTTTGCGCCGCGCTGAAAGGCTGGATTTGGGGCTGCTTGATGATGCCACCGTAGCTGAGACCCTGCATAGCACCGCCACCGCGGCTGGGCGCGGTTTCAGCGAGTGCGTTTTGGAAGAGGCCACCGCATTGGTGCAGGGGTATCCGTACCTATTGCAGTTGGTCGGCGCTTTGGCGTGGACCCATGCGGTACTCGATGGCGCGCGAGATTCCAGCGCATATGGGCAACCAGGTGCACAAGATTGCGTTGAAGAATGTTCCGGACGCCCAGCGCGCTTTACTCAACGCCATGGCGGAGCTGGAAGCTGAACACGGACCTGATATTCCCACCGGTGCCATCGCGGCGCACCTGGGCAAGAGTCCCAATGCCATTTCCATGGCCGGCAAGCTGCTTTTAGAACGCGATCTCATCGCCAGCCACCGCTATGGAACCGTGCGCTTTCTCTTGCCCTACCTGGGTGAGTATCTGCGTGGCCAAGTACCCAGGTAGGCAGCACGCGCTAGTCGATGGTCGCAATCACCGTCGCGGAATCCAGGCGGTCGCCCTCCTTGGCGAGGATCTTGATGGTGCCGCCGCGCGGGGCCTTGATGGCAGATTCCATCTTCATGGCCTCGACCGTGGCGATGGAATCGCCCTCGGAGACGCTATCGCCATCGGATACATTCCAGGCCACGAGGTTGGCCTCGAAGGGGGAGGTGACCGCGTTATCGTCGGTGGACTGCGCCCCGGCCGTCGAGGGAGCGGTGGCACCAGAACCATCCGCGGCGCCCGCACCAGCGCCGGCACCGGCGCCTGCGAGGAAGTCCATGGGCACGCCGATATTGACGAGCTTGCCATCGATTTCCACCGCGACCGTCCGGCGCTTGGTGTAGATGGCCTCGACCTTGTCTACCTGGTTGGCGGCAGAGGGCCGGTAGTTGTGGTCGAGCCAGTCGGTGAACACGCCGATGTCGCTGGCACCCGCATCGGCCTCGGCGGAAGACAGGGTGCCAATAAGTGCTGGCTCGTCCATCATGTCGCGGTGGAAGGGCAGAACGGTGCGCACGCCGGAGACATCGAACTCGCGCAGCGCCTGGCGCGAACGGGCGAGGGCCACCTCGCGCGTGGGGCCCCAGACGATGAGCTTGGCAATGAGCGAGTCATAGTACGGCGGGATAATGGATCCCGAGCGGACAGCAGAATCGACGCGGATGCCGGGGCCGGTGGGCGGCTCGAAGGAGACGATGGTGCCGGGGCAGGGAGCAAAGCCGTTGAGGATGTCCTCGGCATTGATGCGGAACTCGAAGGCGTGGCCGGTGGAGGCTGGATCCTCAGAGATAGACAGAGGCTCGCCCGCGGCGATGCGGAATTGCTCGGCGATGATATCGGTGCCGGTCACTACCTCGGTCACGGGGTGTTCGACCTGGACGCGGGTATTGACCTCCAAGAAGGAGATGGTGCCGTCCTCGGAAACGATGTATTCCACGGTGCCGGCGCCGGTATAGCCCACGTGGGAACAAATGGAGCGGGCGCCTTCGATGATGCCGGTGCGCTGGGCATCGGAAAGCGCGGGCGCAGGGGCCTCCTCGATGAGCTTTTGGAAGCGGCGCTGGGTGGAGCAATCGCGGGTGCCCAGCACGCGGACGTTGCCGTGGGTATCCGCCAGGACCTGCGCCTCCACGTGGCGCGGGTGGGTCAGGAACTTCTCCACGTAGCACTCGGCGCGGCCGAAGGCCTCCATGGCCTCGCGCCCGGCGGAGTTGAAAGCGCCCTCGATTTCCTCCATGGAGTCCACGACCTTGAGTCCGCGCCCGCCGCCGCCATAAGCGGCCTTGATGGCAATCGGCAGGCCGTGCTCCTCGGCGAAGGCGCGGGCCTCCTGCCAATCATCAATGGGATCGGAGGTGCCCGGAGCCAGGGGCGCGCCGACCTCTTCGGCCACGCGGCGGGCGGCAATCTTATCGCCCAAAAGCTCGATGGATTCCGGCGAGGGGCCGATCCAGATCATGCCGGCATCGGTGACGGTGCGGGCAAAGTCGGCGTTTTCGGAAAGGAAACCGTAGCCCGGGTGGATGGCATCCGCACCGGCGCGCACGGCGATATCCAGCAGCGCCGGGATATTCATATAGGTATCGGCGGCGATATTGCCGGGCAGCGCATAGGCTTCATCGGCAACCTGGGTGTGCAGGGCGCCGGCGTCGGCCTCGGAATAAATGGCGATGGACTTAATGCCCAAGTCGCGGGCCACGCGGGCGATGCGCACGGCGATTTCGCCGCGGTTAGCAATGAGGACGGTTTTAATCTGCATTTTCTTCTCCAGTATTTAAAGCTTGGGGTGTCACGAGGCGGAAGGTCACGCGCGCGCCGGGCGGGAGCTGCGCGGCGATGTCGATATCTTCCTCCAGCACGGTGGCGATGACGGGGTAGCCGCCGGTGACCGCGTGGTCGCGCAGGAAGACCACCGGCTTGCCATTCGGCGGGATCTGGATGGAGCCGGCCACCATTCCCTCAGAGGGGAGCTCGCCGTCTTTCACGCGCTGCACGGTGATATCGGAAGTCTCTGCGCTGCCTTTAGCCCCGGAAAGCCGCAGGCCAACGCGGTTGGAATCAGAGGAAACGACCCATTCGGTATCCAGGAAGGTGGAGATATTATCGCCAAACCAGTCATCGCGCGGGCCCAGCACGCAGCGCAGCGTCGCGCGCGTTTTTCCGGCGGAGTCAGCGGATACGCGCAGGGGGTTGACCAATTGTGCATCCGTCATGCCGGTGGAGCGCGGCAGCACACCGATGACATCGCCGGTGGTGACGGGATCGGGGCCGAGGCCAGAAAGGACGTCGGTGGCAGAGGAGCCGAGCTCGGACTCGGCAATAATGCCGCCGCGAATGGCCACGTAATTGCGCATGCCCACCGTTGCGGCACCGACCGTCACTGTCTGGCCGGCGGTAACGAGGACCGGGCGGGCGAGGTGCACGGGCATCTCACCCAGGCGGACGCGGGCGATGGCACCGGTCACGCAGATGACGGTATCGGTCAGCGCGCGCAGCTTAATGCCACCGATATTTTCTAGCACCGTAGCTCCCCGCGGGTTGCCAACGGCAACATTCGCGGTTGCCGCGGCGGCGTGGTCGGCGGCACCGGAGGGTGTTACGCCCAAGTCACCTACGCCGGGGCGGCCAAGGTCTTGAAAAAGCGTGAGCAGGCCGGCATCGAGGACCTCCATACGGGGCAGGCGGGCCGGCGAACGCTTGGATTCCGCGCTGCGATCCACTAAGTCCGGCAGCTCGTCCACGGCGCGGTAGCGCACCCGGTCACCGGGCTGCACCAACGCGGGTGGGTTCGCGTGCGAATCCCACATCGGGGTATTGGTGGTGCCGAGCAGCTGCCAGCCACCTGGCGAAACGCGCGGGTAGACCGCGGAGAACTCACCCGCGATGCCTACGGCACCAGCCGGAACGGCCGTGCGCGGATCGGAGCGGCGTGGCACGGCCTTGGCTTGGGCCGGATCGGAAGGCGCGCAGTAAGTAAAGCCGGGGGCAAAGCCACCAAAGGCGGCGGTCCATTCGGTAGAGGTATGCCAGTCAATCAAGGCCTCGCGCGACATGCCGAGGAGCTCGGCGGCGGCGTCGACGTCTTCGCCATCGTAAAGCACGTCGATGTCTACCGTGCGCGCCTCTTTCGCGGTAGCGGCGGCAGGGGAGAAGTCCGTCAGAAACTCTGCGGCCGCGCGCGCGGAATTCGGCGCCTCAAAGGTAATGAGCAACGTGGTGGCGGCGGCAATGCAATCCACCTGGTTCTTGAGCGGTTTAGCGGACAGCGCCGCGTGCCACGCCATGACCTGCTCGAGCCCGTCTAAATCAATGAGCAGGGCGCGGGTGCCAACGAAGTGAATATGCGGCATTAGATAAAGCTCCGAATATCGATTCCTTCCGCGCTGAGGCGCTCGACCACACCGCGCAGCAATTTCACGGAGCCCGGTGAATCACCGTGGGTGCACACGGATTGGGCATCGACATCGAGCGTGGTGCCGTCGATGGCGGTAATGGAGCCGGTTTGGGCGACTTCGAGCACGCGCTTGACGACATCCCCTTCATCCCCCAATACCGCATTGTCCTGCTTGCGGGAGACCAGCGTGCCATCGGGGTTGTAGTTGCGATCCGCGAAGGCCTCGCGGATGACGGTGAGGCCTTGCGATTCTGCAATATTGACCGCGCGGCCGCCCGGCAGCAGCATTACGGGTAGGTCACCGAAGGCCTTAATGCCCGCGATGACACCCTTGGCCTGTGCCTCGTCCTTGACGATGGTGTTGTACATCGCGCCGTGCGGCTTCACATAAGACACCCGCGTGCCATTGGCGCGCGCCAGCGCATCGAGCGCACCGATTTGGTAGGTGACCTCGTCCGCGAGCTCCGCTGCGTTGTAGTCGATGAAGCGGCGGCCAAAACCGGCCGGATCGTTATAACCCACGTGTGCTCCGACCGTTACTCCCGCACACGCCGCGGATTTAAGGGTCTGCGCAATGGAGTGCGGATCACCGGCGTGGAAGCCGGTGGCGACATTGGCGGAGGAGACCATCTCCAGCATCGCGGCATCATCGGCTACCGGGTTGCCGGCGGTGGTTTCACCCAAGTCCGCGTTGAGATCAATGTGGAGCGAAGCCATTCAACACCATCCTTAATTGTTGAACAATGAGTGTGGTTCCAAGTGTAACCCGGGCCACTGCCATTTGTGAAGGCGGTTACTTTTTGGGCGGAGTGGTGTCGGTGGAACAGCTCTTCTCAGGGGCGGCCGAGGGCAGGGCAGAGGACTAAGACTCCACGGCGGCTTGCGGTTCGACCTGGAGGACAGAGGAGATGATCCCTTTTGCCTCTTCGCGGGAGCTGGCCGCGTGCAGCTGGGTGCGAAAATCTTCCCTCATGATGGCGCGGGCGAGGGTGGACAGTAGCTTTAAGTGCTGCTTTCCGGCGTCATCGGGAACGGCGATGAGAAACGCTAAGGTCGTGGGCTCTTCGCGGCTTCCCCAGGTGACACCGCCCTCGGGAAGCCGGGCGAAGGCCAGAGTTGGTGCGGAAACGCCAGCGGAGCGAGCGTGCGGGATGGCCACGCCGTGGCCCACGCCGGTGGAGTGTTGGGCCTCGCGGGCAAGGGCGGCATCGGCAACCGCGGCGGCGTCGTTAATGCGGCCATCGGCGGCGGCGAGGGAAATGAGCGACTTGATGACGTCCTTTGGATCGGAACCGAGCGGTTTATCGAGGCTGATGGTGGAGGCATCGAGAAGCGGGAGCGCGGTGGACTCCGCCGTGGCCTCGTCCGATTCCGGGGAGCGTTGCGTCAGGCGAATGAGCAGGAGCATGAGCGCGGCACACACGGCAACTCCGCAGAGCATGGACACGAAGAACCACGCCACCTGATCCACCGCGCCGAGGACGGCGACGATAGGGCCGCCGTGCATGACATGATCTTGGACGCCGAACGCGCCCGCCATCGCACCGGCCACAGCACCACCGACGACGTTGGCCGGGATGACCTGCAGCGGACGCGCCGCCGCCAGGGGAATGGCGCCTTCGGTGATGCCGAAAAAACCCATAAATAGAGCGGCGATTCCGGAGTCCTTTTCCGCCTTATTGAACCAACCGCGGCGCAGGAGGGTAACCACGCCCACGGCGAGCGGCGGAACCGCAATCGCGGCGGCGGCCATACCCATCGGGGCTGCATTTCCCGCGGCGATCATGCCGCCGCCAAACAGGAAGGCAGTCTTATTGAAGGGCCCGCCCATATCGAAGGCGATCATCGCACCGATGATAAGTCCCAGCACAATCGCCGACGATCCCTGCAGCCCGCCGAGGTATTCGGTCATGGCCTCGAAAGCGCTGGCAATCGGCGCGCCGATGAAATAGATGAAGGCTAGGCCCACTATCAGCGTGGTGAAAATCGGGATGACGATAATCGGCCAAATCGGCGCGATGAATTTGTGCACCGGAATCTTCTTGATCGCAAGTGCCACGTAGCCGGAGAGAATACCGGTGACGATACCGCCCAAGAATCCGGCTCCGGCCTCGGACCCGTACAGCGAGCCGGTTGTGGCGATGAGCCCGGTAATAAGGCCCGGTGCCAACCCTGGCCTATCCGCGATGCCAACGGCAATGTAACCAGACAAGACCGGCACCATCAGCGAAAATGCCAGGCCGCCGAGCTCATTGAGCGTATTCCAGAAGCTATCTTCAGGAATCGACAGCCCCTCCGGCGTGGGCGTGCCGCCCAAGGACAGCGCCACGGCGATGAGCAATCCGCCGGTAACCACGAAGGGAATCATGTGGGAAACACCATTCATCAGCGCCTTGTACATGGTCTGCCCAATACCGCGCAGCCCCGCATCTTCCGCGGCGTCCTCCGCCTCGCTTTCCGATGCTCCCTTATCCTCCCCCTTCCACTCTGCCGCCTCCAAGGACTTGGTCAACAGCTGCTCGGGGTGTTTGATGGCCTCGTCTACGCCGGTGGCCACCAAGCGCTTGCCGTGGAATCGGTCCTTTGCAATGACGGTATCGGCACCGATAACAATGGCATCGGCTTCCTCGATGTCTTGTGCGCTAAAGCTGCCCTCCACGCCGATGGAACCGTGCGTTTCAATCTTGATGCGGTAGCCCAGCTTTTCGGCGGCTGCCTCTAAGTTCTCGGCGGCCATATAAGTATGGGCGATACCCGTTGGGCACGCCGTGATGGCGAGAATAAAAGGCGAAGAATCTGATGTGCTCATACTCTTATTAAAGGCACCCGTGTAAACGAGCACAAGGAAATTGGAAGGTTCTTTGCGCAGAATCCGCTGTCCGGAGTCTATGCGCGGGGTCTAAAGCCCCGGTGCCCGATGTGCAATCTCTTCTGTGCAGGGTCCTATGCGCAACCTCCTCTGCGTCAATTGAAGGCCCGATGCGATTTTTGAGGGGCGAGTTTGCTCAAACTGTGCAAAGGACCTATAGCATCGCGGAGATCGCACAAGCGTTGACCGGCGGTACCCTAGAACCAGAGCTAGAACTAGAAACAGAACCAGACCCGAAACCGCCCGCACTTGGGGAGCACGAATGAATCGTGCTCACTTGAAACGAAGAAAGCCGCATTGTGAGTACAGCATCGCCGGATAATATCCTGCTCTACCTGCCGGAAAAGCAGGAAGAGCAGATTCGGGAGATTTTTGCCGGTCTGGCCGAGCGCGGATTCCCCGTGCAAAACCAGCGCCCGCATATTACGGTGACCTTCGCACCGGAGATGGAGCCCCACGTTGTTGACCTTGCCGCGGAGCTTTTACCGGCGGTTATTCCGGCGACGTTTCGGCGCGTGGGAAACGTCATCTTCGGCACGAAGCGGAAACGAACCGTGGCCTGGTTATTAGAGACTAGCGATGAACTCGAAATGGCAGCGCGGAAGATTAGCGCCGCCAATTCCGAAGGCCGCGGTCCGCGCTGGACGCCGCATCTGACGATGGGCCTGCGCTTACCGCGCGAGGACGTGGGCGGTTATTTAACCGCGATGGATGAGCTGACGTCCTCGCACTTCAAGGAACTTAACGCAGTAGAAGCGGCGTATTGGCGCCCGCGCACGCAAGAAAAGACGGTGCTAGCGGGAGGCTAGCCAGCGTGAAATAAAGCTTGCAAGACCGTCACATTAAGCTCCTGAGCTCGAACTCGCGGCGATACGCCGTATTGATGTACTCCCGTGCCGCCATCATTTGCAGCGTTCCATACTTGGAATTGGACGGATCGACCAAGAGCTCGCACTTTTGCAGAGCTTCATGCTGCGACACCGTGTCTGCGGTATCCAGGCACATGAGATCAATGCCGTCGCCATAGCGGGCGTAAAACGCCGTGGCAACGTCGAGCACGTTGGGACGCTCAGCTTTCGCGCGCGAGAAATCGACCGAATAGGCAAGGTCAACATCATTTGCATTGGCGGCATCTACGTGCGCGCTGCCAAAAGAACCAGCAGGTCAATGCCGGTATCCAAGCAGAATGACTCCAAGGAGCCGTCATCGGCCTCAGCGCGCAACCGCGCGACAAGCTGTGCTGGAGTATTCATAGCCTTCACCTTACCAACGCCGTCAGCAGGCAGAGACGCGCAGAATTGCGGTGTGCTTAAAGCAGTGCCTGAATTTCGCGAGCGACGCGCAAGACGGTGAGATCCTGGCCCGGCTTGCCGATGACCTGCACCGCATCACCCACTCCCGTGGTGTCCCTCGCTCGCAGGGGGATAGTGATCGCCGGCCAACCCAATACATTGAAAGGCTCGGTCCAGCGGCGCAGGCTGGCAGCGGAATCCGCAGTTTTCTCTGCAGCGATGTCGTCCCACTTGATGGGGCCGGCGTCGAGGGTGGGGGTGAGGATGATGGGGGAGGCATCGAAAAGCGTGAGTGCTTCCGTGCGCAGTTCTTCTACCTGCTGTGCTGCAGCGTCGTGGTCTGCCTGAGTAATATCCTGCCCGCCGAGGACGCGCTCCAAGATGACATCCTGGTACTTTTCCCGCTGGTCAAGGTAGGGCTGGTGGACGTCATAGGCCTCCTTGAGGCGCATCGGCGCGTAGAGCTTCGCGGTGGTAGCGATGGTGGATTCGAGCTGGGAGTAATCGAGGTCCTCCACGGCTGCGAAGGTGGAATCCTGCAGCGCAGACAGCAGACCAGCAAAGCGCTCACCTTTGGTCTTCACTGCAGAGACATCGATGGTGGCCACGTTCTCGGCCGGAGCCGGTACCTTATCCACCGTGGCTAGCAGGGCTTGCTCGATGAGCTCGATGGAGCTGGCGAAGAATCCGATGCAATCGAAGCTCGGCGCGAAGGGGAAGACGCCATCGAGCGGGATCGCGCCGGTGGTGGGCTTGAATCCAAGAACACCCTGACTGGCGGCCGGGACCCGTACGGAACCGGCGCTATCAGAACCCACCGTGAGATCGAGTGCTCCGCACGCAACCAGGGCCGCCGACCCAGAACTAGAACCACCGCCGCAGACCTGCGGATCGCGCGGATTGATCACGCGGCCATATGCGGAGGCATCGCCCAAGATGCCATAGGAAAACTCCTGGAGATTGGCCTTGGCAACGGGAATCGCGCCAGCATCTATTAGCCGCTGTGCCACCGTGGCATTCTGCGTCGGGACCGGCCCCATATCGACGTTGGTGCCACAGGTCGTAGGTGCCCCGGCGATATCCACGACGTCTTTAAAGGCAATGGGTAATCCGCGCAGCGTAGGCGCGGTATCCACGGCGTCTTCATCAAATGGGATCGTGGAAATCACCGCGTTAAATTCTTGCTGTGCCTGGGTCAAGCGGTCAGAAATTGAAGGCATGGCGGGGGCGAGTTCCTTTCCATGGCGGTTATACGGTTTGCAGGGGTGCGTTGCTGCTTTCCAAGGGTACAGCTGGTGAGCTCGGAGGAATTGAAGCTGCGCTACACCATGAAACCGTGGCGGTCTTCAGTGACCAAAAGTAGGCTCGAGACATGACGCGAAAAATTATTCTGGACTGCGATCCCGGCCACGATGACGCGGTGGCTTTGCTCCTGGCCATGGGCAACCCCAACATCGATCTGCTGGGCATTACCACCGTCGGCGGCAACCAGACCTTGGACAAGGTCGCCCGCAATGCCCTGGTGGTCAAGGAGATCGCCGGACACCCAGAGATTCCGGTCCACGCCGGCTGCGATCGCCCGCTCGTGCGTCCCATCGAAGTTGCCGAGTCGATCCACGGTTCCACCGGCATGGACGTTAGAGGCGTTGAGCTTCCGGAGCCTAGCACCGCGCTTGCCGATGCCCACGCCATCGACTTCATCATCGACACCATCATGGCCCACGAACCCGGCACCATTACCTTGGTCCCAACGGGTCCGTTGACCAATATCGCTATGGCCGCGCGCAAAGAACCACGCATCGTAGAGCGCGTCAAAGAGGTAGTGCTTATGGGCGGTGGCTATCACGAAGGCAATTGGTCCCCAGTCGCCGAATTCAATATCAAGATCGATCCCGAGGCAGCGCATATCGTCTTCGAAGAGCCGTGGCCAGTCACGATGGTGGGATTAGATCTGACCCACCAGGCATTGGCCACCGCTGAGGTCGAAGCCGAAATTAAGGCCTTGAATACACCCATATCGGACTTTGTTGTCGGCCTCTTCGGTTTCTTCCGCGAGGCGTATCAGCAAAACCAAGGCTTTACGGATCCCCCGGTTCACGATCCGTGCACGGTGGCTTACCTTATCGATCCGAGCGTCGTGCAAACGCGCAAGGCGCCCGTCCACGTCGAGCTCGCCGGCGCACTTACCACCGGCATGACCGTGACTGACCTGCGTGAACACGCCGATGACACCTGCCATACCCAGGTCGCTACCAAGCTGGACCATGCGGGATTCTGGCGGTTGGTTACTGACGCGTTGAAGAACTTAGCTTAAAAGTGAGCCACTTAGCCGCGTTATATCCCTTGTATTGCTAATTTCAGGGCATAAGGCGGCTGTATGGTGCTCTGTAAAAATCCTCGTGCGGCTCTATGAAAGCTCACTCAACCGGTGAACGAGTTTTGCGATTGAGCCGTTAATTATTTCCTGGTGGAGATAACTTCCACCAAGCATTTGAGACACTTTGATGTGCTGAGTGAGTACAGCTAGGACTTGGTCGTCGCTCATCTCAGAGATCGCGGTGGACGAAATGAATTCCGTGATCTCTTTACCGCCAAATAATGCTTGGGGGTCCGTGACACTAAAGTATTCAAAGTCCTTAACGAACTCACTGCGAAGCGACTCGGTATTCTGGGGCGTACCCTTTAGCTCTTGTGCTTCAACCAGTTGATCATAGAACTTAGTGAGCTCTGCATATTTGCCTGAAGTGTCGCTGCTATCTTGGTCACCTGCCTCGTCTGTCCGATCTGTTTTAGATACAGGGAAGGTGAATACAAGATCTTCAGGATCTAAGTCGAGATATTCGAAAAGACTGCGAAGGAACCAGATTTTGGCAGAAGTGTTGTTTCCAACCTGAACATAGAGGCCTTCATCAATCTTCCGAAAGGACCGAGCTTGTTCGGCCGCAGGCTTTTCAGAGCGAAGGAATTTTGAAGTTTCTGCGAAAGAAAGAATTTCGGTCCGGTGTTCGTGAAGTAAATACTTCAAAACCGCCTCGACCATGTCAGCCCATGACTTAGTGGTCTTTCTAAAGTCGCCGAATTCAAACCCGCTAATTTTTCGTCTACTGAATTCTTCGCTTTCACCCATCGGTTCCTTTGGGAGCACTGCTTCTGGTGGGACGAAGCTGGTTGGCTTAGCTTTCCAGAAGGCTAATGCTTTATCGGTAAGGTCCTCGGTTCTCTTTTCAATCTGAGGTAAGGACCAGCGATCGGATTCCCGTAGGAGCTCATTGAGGCGATACGGCGAGCTGTCGAAACCGTTTTCCATGGTTTTCTTGGCCGTAAACGGAGAGTTTGAGTAGGAAGAGTTGTAGCCGGTGACCGTGAGATTGCCAATTCGGTTTAACCATGACTCGTGGATTTCTTCGGCCCTGTCACCGAGCTCCTGGTGCCAAGCATCCGTAAGGGTCTGGGGCATGATGTGCTCGATAGAAATCCTATTTTCAGCCAGTGCAGTGGAGACGTCACGAATATCATTTGAATCACCATTTTCGAGGCAATCGAAAAGGTACTGCCGCCAGTATGCCCGAATATTGTAGAAGTCCTTGGTGGCAAAGGCTTCCTTGAACTCAGCATCGGTGGGGAAACGACCGCTGCCTGAACGCCTATTGAGTTGGTAGATGACGATTGGTGCAAATGCGGTGCCATCAGAGTGAAGCTTGCTGACCTCCGCATACATAGTCGCGAAGATTTTATTGAGTGAGTTGGTGGGAATGCCTGCAACAAACCGGCGGACAATATATGACTCGATGGTGACCAATACTTCGAGGAAGTCATCAGGCGTCGTCTTGGATTCATGGACGTCGCGAAGAAGCGGCATGAGAAACGGTAGAACCACAGCGCCCATAAATTCATTCATGCTGAGGTTACCCTCGTTTAGTGGACACCCGATTAGTGCGGATCTTGTGTCCGTAAGAGAGGATGTTCATTGTGAGTC
>NZ_JBEHGD010000002.1:0-166630 GCF_040225835.1 Corynebacterium sp. KPL3927 | reverse complement strand
CCCTAAAGACTATGGGGTAGATAGGCCAGACTTGGAAGCATTGTAAGGTGTGAAGGCTACTGGTACTAATTGACCAAAACAAACACACCACAAACACCCACACGGGTGATAAGAAGGGTGTACTTGTTGAGCGAGTAAACAAACAACAAACACATCGTGTGTGTCGCGTCCACTATGCAGTATCTGACACAACACCCACACACAGTGGGTAGTGTTCTTTTAGGTTTGTCGGTGGTTCATAGCTGCAGGGAAACGCCCGGTCCCATTCCGAACCCGGAAGCTAAGCCTGTACACGCTGATGGTACTGCAACCGGGAGGTTGTGGGAGAGTAAGTCACCGCCGACACCAAACAACAAAACAATAATTACATACAGTGTTGATGACGGTCCCCAACAGAGACCACCACCCAGGATAGACTTCGGGCTGGTGTGGCCTTGTTGGGGACCACCGTCGTTTTCACACCCCAACGGGATATGTGGCAATTGAGACCACAGTACGTTCAATTATTAGGGTAGGCATGTGCATGCCAGCATGGCTTCTACCGCGGCCGATACCCGCCGGTTAATCCACGACTTCATTGATGGCGAAGCCGTGACCAACAACGCTACCTCATAGAACATAGCTAGCTGCCTCGGCGTGTCTACCTTCCGCGCTCAGGCCTATGCGTTGGTAGCGAATTTTCCAGATTCTTTGATCGTCGTTGAGCACTGTAGAATGGGTGCGGTATTTCTGTGCGAGTTCCAACCAAGAAAGGGTAGGACTGAATGTCGGAGCGCAACCAGCACGGCCGTAATGGCCGTGCACAGGACCGTCGGGGTCGAAAGCCACGCAATTCGGGGGACCGCGATTCTCGGGGAGGGGGAAAGAAGAAGTCTTTTTCTCCACAGCGCTCTGGTTATAGGGAAGAGCGACTCAACCGACGTATGACGGATCCGGATATTCCTGAAGAGGTTGATATCAATGACTTGGACCCATTGGTGCTCCAAGACCTGAAATCTCTTTCCAAAGAGAACTCTGAGAACGTCGCCAAGCACATGATCATGGCGGCGACATGGATGGACGATGATCCAAAATTGGCGCTGCGGCATGCGCGTGCGGCTAAGGATCGGGCAGGCCGCGTGGCTATCGCCAGAGAAGTTAATGGCATCGCTGCATACCGTGCCGGCGAGTGGAAAGAGGCGCTGGCTGAGCTGCGTGCCGCCCGCCGTATTTCTGGCGGTCCAGGAATGCTCGCGGTTATGGCCGATTGTGAACGTGGTTTGGGTCGGCCGGAAAAGGCATTGGAACTGGGGCGCAGCCAGGAGGCCAAGGAACTGGACCCAGAATCCGCTATTGAATTAGCGATCGTCCTGGCAGGTGCCCGCCTTGACCTGGATCAGCCCGAATCAGCGGTGGTTACCATCCAGAGGGCGCAACCTGACCGCAGCGACCGGGGAGTAAGCGCATGTAGGTTGTCGTATGCCTATGCAAATGCATTGCTTGCCGCGGGTCGCACGGATGAAGCCCGCGAATGGTTTGAACACACCATCGCCATTGATGAGGGTGATTGGACCGATGCCGCTGACCGATTGGCGGAATGTAACTAATGAGTGTTTTAAGCAAACATGACGCTTTACTATTGGATTTGGATGGAACTGTCTGGGAAGGCGGCCGTCCTTTAAGCAACGTGGTAGACGTCATTAATACGTGCGGCGTTCCCGCAGTGTATGTAACAAATAATGCGTCGCGCAGCCCAGAATCGGTTGCAACGATGCTAACGGATATCGGTTTGAAGGCGGATTCTGGTGATATCATCACGTCCGCCCAAGCGGTATTGCAGTTAGCCAGCGAGGAAATTCCCTCGGGTGCGAAGGTGCTAATCATTGGCGCGGATTCTTTTCGGGACTTGGCCAAGGACATGGGTTTTTCCGTGGTCTCGAGCGCCGATGATAAACCAGCAGCTGTCCTCCAAGGCTTTGATAAGTCCGTGGGCTGGGAACAGCTAACGGAAGGTGCGCTGGCTATTCGGGCAGGGGCGAAGTTTTTCGCTTCGAACTTGGATACATCCCTTCCAATTGAGAGGGGACTAGGTGTTGGCAATGGCTCCTTGGTCGCCGCAGTCCAAAAGGCAACGGGAGTAGAGCCTGTTTCTGCCGGCAAACCCGAACCAGCGATGTTCTTCCTCGCGGCCAAAAAGGTCGGGTCAAAAAAGCCCTTGGCAGTAGGCGACAGGTTAGACACCGATATCGTCGGCGGTAATGCCGCAGCGATGAATACCTTCCATGTTTTGACCGGCGTATCGGGCGAGCTGGAGCTTATCGAGGCCCCCGTGGAGGCACGGCCCAACTTCATTGGTGCGGGCATGCACGAGCTTTCGCTGCCTATTTCGCAGGTGCGACCGGGGCCGCAAGGGGACTTTACTGCGCGGTGCGATGGGTACGACGTTCTTTTGCAGGGTGGAAATGAATCTTCTACCTCGGTACAAGCGCTTCGCACAGTCTTGGAAGTGGCGTGGTCGATGCCGTCACCGCCTCGGTATATTCAACCTCGCAGTGAGTTTGCGGAAAAGGTTGTGTCGAAATGGCGGTAAAGCCGCATGATTTTCGGGCCGTAAAGGAGCCTGAAGAAGTAGATTCAGAGATTTCGACGATCCTTGGCGAAGATGCGCCAACGCTTGCAGAAGAAGTCGACCAACTGGACAGGGCGCATTCCGTGTTGCGGAATGCTTTGCAGGAGAACTAATGCCACCACAACGCCGCAGGCTGGATGCAGAACTCGTGCGCCGAAAGATCGCGCGATCTCGTGAACAAGCCCGCGAGATGATCAAGTCCGGCCGTGTGACAGTCGGCGGGTTTAAGGCAGAAAAACCCGCAACTGTCGTGGATCCTGAAGTTTCCATCAAGGTCGAGGAGTCTGAGGAGGACAAGTGGGCCTCCCGCGGAGCGCATAAGCTTCTGGGTGCGCTTGCCGCATTCGACGTCGACATGGATGGTCGCATCTTGGATGCAGGGGCATCGACCGGAGGATTTACGGATGTGTGCTTGGCTTCTGGCGCACGAGAGGTGCTCTCCGTTGACGTAGGGTATGGGCAATTATTGTGGCGACTGCAAAATGACGACCGCGTGACGGTTTTGGATAGGACCAATATCCGCACTATTGATCCGGAGCTGACCAATGGCCTGTGCGACGGCATGGTCGGGGATCTATCTTTCATTTCCTTGAAACTGGTGCTGCCAGCAATTGTGGAGTGCATGAAGGACGGCGCGTGGTTGCTGCCGATGGTCAAGCCGCAGTTTGAGGTGGGCAAGGAGCGTATCGGCAGTGGCGGAGTGGTCAGGTCGCCGGAGATGCGGAAAGAAGTTACGCAAGACGTGGCCGAATTTGCGCTGTCTTTAGGCCTTAGCCTGCACGGTGTCGTTGCTTCCCCATTGCCAGGCCCGAGTGGAAATGTGGAGTATTTCTTGTGGCTGAAAAAGGACGGTATGTCCACGGACATGGCTACAATGAAACAGATGATTGATACTGCCGTTGAAGAAGGTCCGCAATAATGCGAGAGATATTGTTGGTTCCGCATGCCAATCGTGCAGAGAACCTGCAGGCTACCTCCCGTGCAGCCGAATTATTGCACGAAGCGGGGATAACGGTGCGCGTGTGCGCGGACGAAACCGTCTTGCCGGGGCTCCAACACGTGCCGCATTCTGATGCTGCTGCGGCAGGATGCGAACTGGTCCTTGTTTTAGGCGGTGATGGCACCTTCCTGCGCGCCGCCGATATGGCGCGGGCGGTAGATATCCCGGTCCTCGGAGTGAATCTGGGCCACGTAGGCTTCCTCGCGGAATGGGAGGTGGAGTCATTAGACGGAGCCGTCGCCCGCGTGATCGAGAAAAGCTACCGGGTAGAGGACAGGTTGACGGTGGATGTCTCTATTTCGGATGCCAACGGTCACCAACTGGCTAGCAGTTGGGCTTTGAATGAGGCCTCGGTAGAAAACCAGAACAGGTCAGGCGTGCTGGATGCAATTTTGGAGATCGACCGGCGCCCCGTTTCGTCGTTCGGTTGTGATGGCGTACTGATTTCTACCCCAACGGGTTCTACGGCGTATGCGTTTTCAGCTGGAGGTCCAGTGCTGTGGCCATCCCTGGATGCAATCTTGGTCGTGCCGAATAATGCACATGCGCTGTTTACCAAACCGCTAGTAGTTTCCCCGAACTCACTCGTTGCAGTGGAATCAACCATGCAAACTACACCGGCCGTGGTTATCTTGGATGGGTGCAGGGAACTTATTATGCCGCCGGGTGCCCGCGTCGAGGTGGTGCGCGGCAAGCGCCCCGTACGCTGGGTGCGGTTGGATGATCAACCTTTTACGGATCGATTGGTCTCTAAGCTGCGGTTGCCCGTGGAAGGCTGGCGCGGACCGAAGGAGAAATAGTGCTTGTCGATATTTCTATCAATGATTTAGGAGTCATTCGCCATAGCTCTGCGGAATTGTCGGAGGGCTTGACCGTATTGACCGGTGAAACCGGTGCAGGAAAAACCATGGTGGTCACGGGGCTTCGACTGTTGGCAGGCGGGCGTGCCGATGCTTCTCGGGTGCGCGATGGCGCTAAAAAAGCAGCCGTAGAAGGTCATTTTAGTTCCGCGAAGGAGAGCATTAGCCAGCTGGTGGACTCGGTGGGCGGCGAGCCAGATGAAAATGGTGAATTTATTGTCTCGCGCACCGTTTCAGCAGCGGGGCGATCGCGGGCATATTTGGGAGGGCGAGCCGTACCGGCCGCCACGTTGGGAGATTTCGCGCGGGAGCTAATTACCGTGCATGGTCAGAACGATCAATTGCGCCTCTTGGCCCCAGAAGAGCAGCTCGCGGCGGTAGATCGTGCGGACCCGCAATTGGCGGGCATCCGGGAAGACTATGCGGAGGCCTTTAAAAAATGGCGCAGCTTGGCCAAGGATTATCGTCGGCGCACGGAGTCTCGTAGGGAACTTGCCCAGGAAGCTGACCGCCTGCAATATGCCTTAGAGGAAATCAACGGTGTGGCGCCCGAGCCAGGGGAAGACGCGGAGCTGGTGCAGTTGGTGCAGCGCTTGCAAGACGTCGACGGTCTGCGCGAATCGGCGCATACTGCCTTGGCAGCGATTGATGGAACGGAAGAGATTGATGAGGCTGCTTCTTCGCTGCTCGGGCGCGCGGGATCGGCGTTAGTGGGATCCTCGGATAAGCAGCTGGCGGATTTGGGCGAGCGCATTTCTGAAATCACCTCGCAGCTAGGCGATATTTCAGCTGAGCTCGGTGGATACCTCGCGGGGCTGCCGGCAGATCCGAATCTGCTGGAAAAGTCTCTGCAACGCCAACAGGATCTCCGAGCCTTGACCCGTAAATACGCCAGCGATATCGATGGTGTTTTGGCGTGGCGCGATGAGGCGGAGTCCAAATTGCAGTCGATGGATACCTCCACTGAAGTCCTCGAGGAACTTAAGGCGCAGGTCAAAGAGACCGAGCAGGAGATGAAGCGGAAGGCGGCGAAGCTTACGAAGAGCCGCCGGAAAGCGGCGGAGGCGCTGGGCAAGTTGGTGACTGAAGAGCTGCATGGATTGGCCATGCCCAATTCCACTATGTCGGTTGAGCTTTCCGCGGCAAAGTATTCCAAGACAGGCGCCGATGCTGCGGAGCTGCAGCTCAACGGGAAGCCTTTGGCCACTGCGGCCTCCGGTGGCGAGTTGTCTCGAGTCATGCTTGCCCTTGAGGTTGTGCTCGCCAGCGAGGACGGTGCGACATTGGTCTTCGACGAGGTCGATGCTGGCGTGGGCGGGCGTGCGGCGGTAGAAATTGGGCGTCGGCTAGCACGGCTGGCTGCGCACAATCAGGTTATCGTCGTGACCCACCTGCCGCAGGTAGCGGCGTATGCGGATGCGCATTTGCATGTCTCGAAAGATAAATTTACCTCTGGGGTAGCCGAGCTAACGGAACAGGAGCGCGTGGAAGAATTGGCGCGCATGCTGGCCGGTTTGGATGACACCGAGACGGGGCGCGCGCATGCCCAAGAGCTTTTTGATCGCGCACAAAAAGAAGCTTCCGCGCGCCTTACCCAGCTGGCGGACTAAGCAAGGAACAATGGAGCCCATGGCTCTGTTTTCCCGTACCCCTGATCATCCTGGTGAGCATGCTGCATTGCGCGATTGCACCCCGGGCGCGAAAGGTCTTAAGAAGTTTTCTGAAGGTGATATCGCCGTTATTGATGCGGCGAATATTTCTCGGCCCGAGGCACAAACCCTCGTGGAATTGCAGCCCTCAGCGGTGGTCAACGTCGCCAGGTTTTCTACTGGCTCCATTCCTAATTGCGGTCCGCACATGCTTCTCGATGCCGACATTGACCTCCTCGAAGGCCTCGGCGAGGAATTTATCTCGGAGTTTAAGGATGGCAAGAAGGCACATATTGGGGACGATGGAAAGGTCTACGTCGCGGATAAAGTAGTCGGGACGGGGCAGAAGGTTTCCCGGGAGCGCGCAGACAAGAACTTCAAGGCGGCACAAAGCGCACTCATTGACCACATGGAGTCCTATTTCGCGAGCTCCATCGACTTCATTAATTCTGAAGGCCCGCTGCTTATCGATGGCCTCGGGGTCCCCGCATCCGGTTCCGAGATAGCTGGCCGGAAGGTCATCGTTTTATCTCCCACTGAAGACCACCGCTCCCAGCTGAAAGAATTGCGCAATTTCATCCGGGAGTATGAACCGCTGCTCATTGCGGTTGATGAAGCCGCGGATTCTCTGCTGGAGCAGGGATATAAGCCTGACTTCATCATTGGCGATCCTGCCAAGGTAAGCGATGAGGCGCTGCGTTGCGGCGCGCGCATTGTGGTGCCTGCGGATCCAGAAGGCAGCGTGGAGAGCATTGACCGCATCCAAGAATTGGGCATCGGGGCCATGACGTTTCCGGCGGCTTCGGAATCGGCCACGGATTTAGCGCTGCTCTTTGCGGATTACCACGGTGCGGGCCTTATCGTGCAGTCAGGTGGCGGCTTTGACCTCGATGATGTTTTTGCCAACCGCGTGGCTCCGTCTGCTGTAATGTCTCGGCTGAAGGCCGGAACCAAGGTGGTCGATGCTGAGGCAGTAATCAACCTGTATTCCGCTCCGTCCTCACACCTTGGCTGGCTATGGGCCCTTCTAAGCATCTTGGTGGCGATTGCAGCGATCATCTTGATCGTGGGCTTCGGCGGGAGCCAGGATTTCTTGAGTAATTTAAGCCAGACCTGGTCGAGCCTATTCTAAGCGGGGGGTAAAAATATGGCGAAAGCGCAACTAATTACGGGCCTCGGACTAGGGGCGGCGGTTGGTGTGACCCTCGGTGCCTTGGTGATCGCGCCCAACCTGACCACCAGCGTGGCTGACGATGACCCGATCCGTGCGGAACACCGCAAGGTGGTGCAAGAAAATAAGATCTTGCAAAACCAAAATGAGGCGAGCGATGACATCGTCAGTGATGTAGCTCCAGATCTGGTCTCCGGTACATTATCGCAGCGGCCGGTGCTGGTCATTTCCACCGATGACGCAAATAGCAGCGATCTTTCTGATATCACGAAGCTCTTAGAAGCCTCCGGGGCCACCGCTGCCGGGGAAATCAAGCTAAGTAAAGACTTCCTGCGCGGGGAAAGCAAAGACGATATCGTAAAAATCCTTAAAGATAAGGCCCCGAAAAAGGCAGATCTTAAGGGACTCGATAAAACCGTGGGAAGCTATGGCGGCGAGGTTTTGGGCGCGGCCTTATCCATGGACCCAGAAAGCACAGAGCCGCTCGCTAGCGTAAAGGAGCGATCTGAGCTACTGCGTGCCCTGCGCGATAAGGATTTTATTGATTATAAGGACGGTACTATCCTTCCTGCCCAGTCCATCCTCATTGTTTCTGGCAGCGGGGTGCGCGGATATTATTCCGACACCTTGGCTGAGTTTGCCACCGCCTTGGATGAGGTCAATGGCAGCGTGGTGATGAGCGCGCGGAGCAAGCAGACCCAGGACAATAAGACAGTAGAGCAATTGCGCACCAATGACGTGGATCTTTCTACCGTAGACGGCATTGAGCGCGCGGTAGAGCGCATTGCTGTGATTTCCGCCGCCGAAGAACAGCTTAATGGGGGCAGGGGAGACTACGGATCGGCAGAAAGCGCAGATTCCGCCCTACCGGAAGAGGAGAAATAACAGTGGCCCACGATTTTCAGGTCTTGGATTCAGAGTTAATTTTTGATGCGCCTATCGTCGCCGTACGCCGCGATACCTTGTCCATGCCAGGAGGCAACACGGCGGATAGGGAGATCATCGAGCACCTAGGAGCCGTCGCGGTGGTCGCCTTAGATGAGGATCGGCGGATCGCGATGGTGCATCAGTACCGGCATAGCGTCGGCAAGCGGCTGTGGGAGCTGCCCGCAGGACTGCTCGATGTGAAGGGCGAGGACGAGCTTTCAGGCGCGCAGCGCGAGTTGCAGGAGGAAGCGGGCCTTGCCGCGAAGGACTGGGAAGTTCTCACGGATATGGTGACCTCACCGGGGTTTTGTGAGGAAGCCGTGCGGATTTTCCTTGCGCGTGATCTAAGCGAGGTTCCGGCGCTGCAGGATACCGGGGATGAAGAAGCCGATATGGACTTGGCCTGGGTGGATTTAGATAGGGCAGTCGACAAGGTGCTGGCCGGCGAGATCGTTAACTCCGTTGCCTGCGCGGGGATTTTATCCGCGTATGCCACGGTCATTGGCGGGAAGCCGACTCGTCCGGTGGATGCCCCGTTCGATCTGCGCCCGACCCATATGGCTGCCCGCCGCAGCGGACCGGACTTGAAAAAGCAGTGACTGCTGCGGAGGACATCGCTCAGACTTGGTTGAATCACCTCGCCGTCGAACGCGGCGTTTCAGCAAATACCCTGAGCAATTACCGGCGGGATATTCGCAGGTATGTGGACTGGCTGGCAGCAAATGGGGTCCAGGACCTACGGCAGGTAACTCGACCTATGGTGGAGGCCTATTTAAAGGATCTGCGTGAAAATATGGCGGTATCTTCTGCCAACCGTGCCCTCATTGTTGCGCGCGGGTTGCATAAATTCGCCGTTGCGGAAGGCGAGGTCGATAGCGATGTTGCCGTCGAGGTAAGCCCACCTTCCACGGGGCAACACTTGCCGGAAACCTTGAGCGTGGATGAGGTGTCACGGCTCATCGAATCGACGCCTACGGAAACGCCGGTTGACCTTCGCGATAGGGCGCTACTAGAAGTGCTTTATGGCACTGGGGCGCGCATCTCTGAGGTAATCTCGCTCAACGTCGATGACGTAGCTACTGCCGATGACGTCTTAATGCTGCATGGCAAAGGCAATAAGGAGCGGCTTGTACCCCTTGGCTCGCACGCCAGGCAGGCCATCGATGCCTATTTGGTGCGCGCCCGGCCGGTGCTGGGAAAGGGGAAGACCGCCGCGCTGTTTTTGAATACGCGCGGCGGCGCGCTCTCGCGGCAAAGCGCGTGGTCCATTATTAAGACGGCCGCGCAGCGTAGCCAGTTGGATAAATCTATTTCCCCGCACACGCTGCGCCATTCTTTTGCCACGCACCTTCTCGAAGGCGGTGCCGATGTGCGCACCGTGCAGGAGCTTTTAGGGCATTCCTCAGTGACTACGACGCAGATCTATACGCACGTCACTGCTGATTCCTTGCGGGAAGTGTGGCGGACAGCGCATCCGCGGGCGTAGCTTCCACTCGTGCAGCAAGTGCTTAAGTCAAAGTTAGAGACTTGATATTTGCAAAGTCTCGGTAGTCATAAAGGGGAGCGGGTACGCTATAGTTACAACGTTGTAAGCAACCCTATGCCAAATGTCATGGTCCATGACTTGGCGTCAAGGAAGAAGGTTTGACTGTGAGCGAAGAGGGTCTCTTTTCAGCCTCTGATGTAGAGACGGGGCTAACTGGCCGCCCTGTCCGCGAGCTGCCGGAACCCGCCCCCTTGGAAAAACATGGGCCCGCCACCATCATCTCGATGTGTAACCAAAAGGGCGGCGTGGGCAAGACCACGTCCACCATCAATATGGGGGCCTGCCTCGCAGAGTATGGACGCAAGGTCCTACTGGTTGATTTGGACCCGCAAGGCGCCCTTTCGGCTGGGCTGGGATTAAACCATGACGACATCGAGGACTCGATTTATGACGTGATGTTGGATAGCCATACCTCTATCCACTCCGCCATTCACCACACCAGCGTGTCCGGCATGGACCTCGTTCCGGCCAATATTGACCTTTCCGCAGCAGAGATCCAGATGGTCAATGAAGTAGGCCGCGAGCATACCTTGGCGCGAGCCCTGCGTCCGGTGCGCCGCGACTATGACTTCATCATTATTGACTGTCAGCCTTCCTTGGGTCTGCTTACGGTCAACGCCTTGGCCTGTTCCCAGGGCGTCATCATCCCCATGGAATGCGAGTTCTTCTCGCTGCGCGGGCTTGCCTTGCTGACGGATACGGTGGAAAAGGTCTCTGACCGCATCAACTTCGATCTGGAAGTCATGGGCATTCTGGTCACCATGTTTGATCGGCGCACCAAGCATGCCCGCGAGGTAATGTCCCGCGTGGTGGAATACTTTGGGGATCAAGTATTCGATACCGTCATTACCCGTACCGTCCGCTTCCCAGAAACCTCCGTGGCCGGCGAGCCCATCACCTCGTGGGCGCCCAATTCACAGGCCGCGCAGCAATACCGCGATCTGGCGAAGGAAGTCATCGAGCGCTCGACCGTTTAAGCTACCGTGACGCAACCAGAGATTACGGGGTTTCGCATTGCCCTGCGGAATTTCGAGGGCCCATTTGATCTGCTTTTGCAGCTCATCCAGGCCAAGAAGATGGATATCACGGATGTGGCCTTGTCTGAGGTGACCGATGAATTTGTGGGCTACACGCGGCAGTTGGGCGAGAACGCGGATTTGGATGAGACGACTGATTTCTTGGTCGTGGCGGCAACGCTGTTGGACTTAAAGGCCGCACGGCTATTGCCGCGGGGCGAGGTCGATGACCTAGAGGACCTGGAGCTGCTGGAATCGCGTGACCTGCTTTTTGCCCGCCTGTTGCAGTACAAGGCCTATAAACAGGCGGCGGACCAATTTGCCCGCTGGCAGCGGGAGGCGCAGCGCAGTTATCCGCGCGCGGTGAGCATCGAGGAGCAATTTGCGGAGCTTTTACCTCCCGTAACCCTGGGGCATACTCCAGCGAGCTTTGCGGAAATGGCGGCGGGTGTCTTTCGCCCCAAGCCGCCGGAAGAAGTGGCAACGGGCCATATTCATGGCGTTGCCGTCTCCGTACCCGAACAGGCTGGAAAGATCCTCGAAACGCTCAAACTCATGGGCGCTGGGCAGTGGACAAGTTTTTCCTCGCTTACCCGGGATTGCACCACAACCATGCATATCGTCGGCAGGTTCTTGGCGCTCTTGGAACTGTTTAAGGCCAAGGCGGTCGATGCCCAGCAGGAGGAAGCGCTGGGCCAGCTGGACCTTTCCTGGACCGGCTTGGACGTAGATCCCGCGGTCGTTGCAGCAGCAAATTGGGACTAGTGCTAGCACCGCCGTCCGTGGTTGTACTCTAAGGGGCATGGATCTTCCGCTCATTTCGCAATTGCGGTCCCGCCTCGAGTCGATTTTGCTGGTTCTTGATTCGCCGGCATCCGTAGAGTCCTTGGCGCGGGCGCTTAGCGTGGAACCGGCGGTCATTAGTGACTGCTTGCGGGCCATCCAACGCGAATTCGATAGCCGCGGATCTGGAATTGAGCTGCGCGAAACGCCAGAGGGTTGGCGGTTTTATACGCGCCAGGAAAACGCCAGCGCGGTGGAGGAGTTCTTATTGGATGGGGCACAAACAAAGCTCTCGCGCGCGGCCTTGGAAACCCTCGCCGTCGTGGCCTATCGCCAACCGGTCACGCGCCAGCAGGTCTCTGCGGTCCGCGGTGTCAACGTGGACGGCGTGATGCGCACCCTTAACCTGCGTGGGCTCATCCGGGAGCTCCCGCAGGACGAGTTCGAAGGGGCGTCGCACCGGTATGAAACCACCGAACTTTTCCTTGAACTCCTAGGCATAGACTCGTTGGAACGCCTTCCGGATCTGGCGCCGCTTCTCCCAGATGTCGATGCAATCGACGAAGAGTACTGAGGTGGGGTAGACTCACGCAGGTAATTTCATATCTTCGAGAGAAAAGGACACTTCAGTGACTCCTCCCGCTCGCCGTGACGGCACACCGGATAAGAAGCAGCGAGACAGCGATATCGTTGTCTCCAATGCCAAGCCGGCTCGTAATCAACACGTTTCCAAGAAAAAGCAGAAGGCCACCGCTGAATCGGTGGCGCGCGATTTGGGCGCTGACTGGCTAGTCGATGACGACAAGCCCAAAGGTGAGCGCCTGCAGAAGGTCTTGGCCAAGGCGGGCGTCGCATCGCGCCGCCACGCGGAGATCCTCATTGATGCCGGCCGTGTCGAAGTAAATGGCAATGTCATTCTCAAGCAGGGCGTGAAGGTCAATCCCGCCGTGGACGTCATCCGCGTCGACGGTGTTCGCGTTAACGTCAACGAAGACCAAGAATATTTCATCCTCAATAAACCCCGCGGAATGCAGTCAACGATGTCAGATGACCTCGGCCGCCCCTGCGTGGGTGACGTGGTGTCTGAAAAGGTTGCCTCGGGCCAGCGCCTATTCCATGTGGGCCGCTTGGATGCGGATACGGAAGGCCTGCTCATCCTCACCAACGATGGGGAATTGGCCAACCGCCTGATGCACCCCAAGTATGAGGTGAAGAAAACCTACCTAGCCACGGTATTGGGCGAGGCCGATAATAAGTTGGTGCGCCAGCTTAAAGAGGGCATCGAGCTAGAAGATGGCCTAGCCAAGGCCGATTTCGTGCAGGTAGTGGACAAGAATCAGGGGTTCTCTCTGGTCCGAGTCGAGTTGCACGAAGGCCGCAAGCACATCGTGCGCCGCCTGCTGAAGGAAGCCGGCTATCCCGTACAGCGCCTGGTGCGCACCAAGCTGCACACGGTCCAATTGGGCGATATGAAGCCCGGCGGGCTGCGCGCACTGAATTCCAACGAGTTGACGAGCTTGTACAAGGCGGTGGGGATGTAATGATTTCGAATATGCCTGATGAAGGCCTGATCCTCGCGGTCGATGGCCCTTCCGGAACGGGAAAGTCCACGACATGCCGGGCCCTAGCTAAGCAATTGGATGCAAAATACATCGATACCGGCGCCATGTACCGCGTGGCAACCTTGGCGGTATTGCGCCAAGGCGTGGATCCCGCGGACAAGGAAGCGGTCATTTCCGCGACGGCTAACCTGCCCTTGGAGGTTTCCGATGATCCGGATTCCACGCAGGTGCTTTTCGATGGCGCCGATGTCTCCCGCGTCATCCGGGAAGATGAGGTCACCCAGAACGTCTCCGCAGTATCTGCCATCCCAGAGGTGCGGGAGAACTTGGTGGCATTGCAGCGCACGCTGGCACAGCGCGCCCACCGCGCCATTGTAGAGGGCCGCGATATCGGCACCGTGGTGCTGGCCGATGCCCCTGCGAAGGCCTTTATGACGGCTTCTGCGGAAGTCCGTGCGCAGCGCCGGCACGATCAAAACGAAAAGGCCGGCATTGCCTCCGATTTTGAATCGGTACTGGCGGATGTGCAGCGCCGCGATGCCGCGGATTCTTCCCGCGCCACCTCGCCGCTTCGCCCAGCCGACGATGCCACTATCGTCGATACCTCTGACATGAGCCCGGAGGACGTCGTGCAGGCTCTTATCAACGTGGTTAAGGAGTCCCGCTCATGAGCAATAAAGATTTTGAGTCCCCAGAGGAAGAAGTCACGCAGTTCCATTACCCTGCGGGTAGGTTCGACGAGGAAACGGTCGAGACCTCGTCGGGGTGGGCTACGGACGATTTCGATGCTGAAGAATTTGACTACGACTTTGATGAGTCGGAGTTCGGCGAGGCCGATTACGGGGATGAGGAAGGCCTAGAGCAGCCTTTAAGCGAGGACGAGTGGGAGCAGCTCTCGCAATCGCTAGACTTTGCTGACGCCACCGAAGAAGCCCTGTGCACCGTCGCTATTGTGGGCCGGCCGAATGTGGGCAAGTCTTCGCTGGTTAATCGCTTCCTCGGCCGCCGCGAGGCCGTCGTAGAAGACCACCCTGGCGTTACCCGTGACCGCGTGTCCTACGTGGCGGACTGGAATGGGCAGCGCTTTATCGTGCAGGATACCGGCGGCTGGGATCCCAACGTCAAAGGCATGCACGCCGATATCGCCCGCCAGGCAGAAATGGCGATGGATACCGCCGATGTCATCGTAATGGTGGTAGACACCAAAGTAGGCATTACCGAAACCGATGAGGTTATGGCGCGCCGCCTGCAAAAGTCTCCGGTTCCGGTGATCGTGGTATCGAATAAGTTCGATTCCGATAACCAGTATGCGGATATGGCGCAGTTCTACGCCTTGGGCCTCGGGGACCCGTGGCCGGTGTCCGCACAACACGGACGCGGTGGCGCGGACGTGCTGGATGAGATCCTGCGCAGCTTCCCCGAAGAACCGCGCGAGACCTCGATTACGTCGGGCCCTCGCCGCGTCGCGCTCGTCGGCAGGCCTAATGTGGGCAAGTCTTCGTTGCTCAATAAGCTCACCAGTGAGGAGCGCTCGGTGGTAGATAATGTCGCCGGCACCACGGTGGATCCCGTGGACTCGCTGGTGCAGCTAGATGAGCAGTTGTGGAAGTTCATCGATACCGCGGGCCTGCGCAAGAAGGTCAAGAACGCGCAGGGCCACGAGTATTATGCGTCCTTGCGCACCCGCGGCGTCATCGATGCGGCCGAGGTATGCATCATGCTTATCGATGCCTCCGAGGAGATCTCCGAGCAGGACCAGCGCGTGCTCAATATGGTGCTCGAATCCGGTAAGGCCTTGGTCATTGCGTTCAATAAGTGGGACCTGATGGACGAGGATCGCCGCTATTACCTCGACCGTGAGATTGACGAGCAGCTGCGGCACTTGCCGTGGGTGACCCGCGTTAATATTTCGGCTGAGACCGGCCGCGCCTTGCAAAAGCTGGAGCCGGCCATGATCGAGGCCCTAGAAAGCTGGGATCAGCGCGTGTCTACCGGTCAGCTCAATAACTGGATGCGTGAGGCGATTGCTGCCAACCCGCCGCCGATGAAGAATAATCGTTTGCCGCGAGTGCTGTTTGCTACGCAGGCATCGACCCAGCCGCCGACGATTGTTCTATTTACCACTGGATTCCTCGACGCGTCCTACCGGCGCTATCTTGAACGCAAGTTCCGCGAGCGCTTTGGTTTCCACGGCACCCCCATCCGCATCGCCGTGCGCGTGCGCGAACGCCGAGGCAAAAAGCGGAAATAAGAGTTCACTGTGAAAGCGAGCGAAGCACTCACACATGTGGGGCTTCGCTCGTGTCTTTTCTTTTGATAGAACCTATAAATAAGAGTATTAAGGTAACCTAAGCTAGGCAGATTTAGGTTAATTCCTTATGAATCTTATTTATAAACCTTGTGCGTCGCGCTCGTAGAGTATTTACTCAAGTTGTGACCATTCATCAGCATTTTCGCGTCGGTGTAGTCGGCTGTGGCATTGGCGGCTCCCTTTTCTTCGAACATTTGGCAGCCATGCTCGAAGAGATCGATGAACAACCCGTGACAGAAATCGAAATATTGATATTCAATCCTGAGCACTCAATAGGTACCGGCATACCTTTTGGTCCAGACCTGCCCTGTGCAACTATCAATACAAGCTATCGTCGTTTAAACTCCCTTGGAAAATCATCAACTTTATTTACGGACTGGCTTGCTGAGACAAACCGGTTGGCGAGCCAATTGAATTCCTTCCCAATACCTCGAAGTTTTTATGGTGCATATTCTCGCTCTAAACTAAGAAATGCTGTGCAATTGATCGAGAAGAGTATCCGTGTGCGATGGGTTAAGGAGCGAGTTCACGCTATGTGGTCTATTGCTCCAGACAAAATTCAAATAGCTACAGAATCTGGCGAGCAATTCTTGGTCAATGCATCAATACTGGCCGTAGGAAACTGGTCCCCGCCTAAAATTCCTGGTGCCAGAACATGTTATCCATTAGAGAGGCAGATCCAAAGTATATCTCCGGCATCGGGGCCCGAGACTCTAATTGTTGGTACCGGCCTATCAGCGGTGGATGCTGCCGTAACTTTAGCTGAGCAAGGGATTGCGTGCACTATGGCATCGCCCAGCGGCAGGTTGCCGTGGGTACAGATCGTGGAGGAAGCTGAAAGTCCATTCCCAAAGCATTTGACGATTTCAGCGGTCAAGGAATTAGATGCGGAAGGAGGGCTTACTGCCGATGCTGCATTGGGACTAATGGTACGAGAATCCGAGGAATATGGCGTTGACTTAAATGCTGTGCTGGCCGGCCAACATTACGATCAACACTGGAGCGATCCTCGAGAAGATCGACGCCATAATGCTGCGTACACGGTATTGAGCACTGCAAATGCAGCTTTAAATCTGATTTTTCAACGTCTCTCAAATGAGCAACGACAAGTATTCGAGCTGGCATTAAATGGAAACTGGCGCAGATTTAGGTTCAGGATACCGCTTAGCAGGTGGAAGCAATTAAAAAACTTTATATTAGTTGGGTTGGTGCAACTAGACACTCTTCCTCCAGTCGAACGCAACCCATCTGCACTTGCATCTTATTCATCGGTGATTGATGCTAGGGGCCAGAGCGCTTTGATCCAGAATTCAACGTTTCTAACAAACGTTTTTCGAGAAAATGGACTCAAATGCGACTACAAAGGACGTGGTTTATGGGATCCAAGTACCGGATTACTTATCTCTAGCCGTAAGAATAGTAGTCCGAAAATTTACGGAATCGGGTGCGTAACGGCAGGATCCAACCTCATTACCTCCGCCCTCGATGTTATTGATATTCAAGCTAATCTAGTAGCGCGATCAATCTTCGGGCAGCTAACTTGCACAGTCCCAAAATTCAAGAAAAGGTAGGACACGATGCTAAATAGCAACATTCCGAAAGTCCCTCTACTTCGCGGAAAAAATATTACTTTAGAAGCATTGAGTGTAGACCATGCACCTGGCTTAGCGGAGGCAGTTAAAGACGGAGAAATATGGAGGCGGTGGTATACCAAGGTCCCCGCTCCCAGTGCGATGCAACAAGCAGTAGAAGAACGTATCTCTTGGTACGAGTTGTACGGGACGCAGCTTTTTACGGTGTTTGACCAAGCCCATACTCCATTGGGGATGACTGGTTTTCAGTCATTAGACAAGGGAAATAGACGCGCACAAATAGGATACACCTGGTATAGGGAATCAGCTCAAAATACTGCGGTTAATAGTGATTGCAAGCTCACCCTAATAAGCTATGCGTTTGAGCAATTAGATTTCTTATCCGTCTTCTTCACGACCAATTCTTTCAACCGTGCCAGTCGGCGCGCTTTGGAATCAATGGGCGCACATCTAGATGGAATTCTGCGGAGCCACCAGGTACTCGATAACGGGATCATTAGAGATACCTGCGTTTATAGCGTATTGAGGCATGAATGGCCTGCTGTTAAAAATCACCTGCAATATAAGCTTGCCATCAAGACCGAGGAAAACAATGGCTGAGAACAATGAAGTAGCCAATTATGTCGCTATCGACCGAGCATCAGCTTTGGTTTTAATAAGGCAGAGATTGATTACATCGTCTGATTTTAACCATATTATTAACGCTGTCGCCTTAATTGAGCGAGAATCAGAGTCCTCACGATCCAATGGCTTTTCTGACTATCTCTATTATCAGAAGCGCGCTATAGAGATTGCAGGTCCGACGTATGGAAATGTTCATGTTGGCCGTTCGAGACAGGACATTCTTATTACATGCCAGAGGATGAACCTTCGCCGCGCAATAGTGCAGCTATTTGGCGAGGTGGTGGGTCTTCGTGACGATTTGTTAAACTTTGCAGCTACAAAGTGCGACCTAATTGTCCCAAGCTTTACCAATGGAGTTCAGGCCCAGGTGACTACGCCAGCGCATACTTTTCTTGGTTATGAAAGAAGTTTTCAACGGATAACCCAACGGTTATGCGAAGCATTAGAACGGGTCAATACTTGCCCGCTTGGGTCTGCTGCATTGGCTGGAACAAGCATTCCGGTTGATCGAAGGGTACTTGCGCGGTTACTTGGATTTTCTAAAGAAACAGCAAATACCTTTGATGGGGCCCAAGTCTCCTCGATAGACGTGGACCTCGAACTCATGGGAATATTTGAGACGGTAGCCATGGTTATCGGGATGATCACCCAAGATATTCATTCCCAATACCAGAATCCGCATCCCTGGTATATTCTCGATGCTCCAGATCTAACCCAACCAAGCACGTTGATGCCGCAAAAGCGCAACCCTGTGGCTCTTAACCATGTCAGAATGAAATCAAGTCGTACTATCGGACACTGCCAAGTCGTTCGAAGCCTGCACCATAATGTGCAAACTGGATTAACTGATCATAAGCGCGGTGATTCTTGGATCGCGGCAATACAAACGCTGGACTTGGTTGAGCATTTCCGAAAAGTAGTTCAAAATTTGAACTTTGTTCCCGGGGCCGCAATGGATATGGTTAATTCAGAATACTCCGCGGCATCAGAGATAGCGAACACACTTTATATCGTATCCGGGATTCCGTTCCGCAAAGGGCACGATTTTACTAGTAAATTAGTGGATTACTGTCGACGCGAATCGGTACTGTTTCATGAACTCACATTGGAAGAAATCGACAATATTTATCGAGGCGCAGAATCCAATTCAGCACGATCTACGTTTCCGCTGACTATCGAACAATTTCGGGAAACTGTTGATCCGCGCCATTTAATTAATAATTACGCTGTAATCGGTGGTGCTGCACCACAAGAGACGAATCGCCAGTTACGCGCCGCGCGTCGTGAGTTATCTAACGATCATTCCACTGTTTCCACATTTCTGCATATGGAGGAGAAATGGCCTGATCAATTGCTCCGGGAAGTCGACACCGAGCTTTCCATCGCAGCAACTCAGATTCCAGGTGATCAAGTCTAGGGTGTGTAGAGGACTATGCCGATATGCTAAAGAAAAGCTATATTCCCCTGTTCCTTTTAGGCATGTGTGCACTCATTAACCTGTACTCAACTCAGCCGATTTTGGGGCAGTTAGGGGCATGGGCGCACATTGCGCCCGAAAGAGCTGCTTGGACAGTGAGCGCCACGACCCTAGGTGTGGCGATTTGTGCGCCGTTTTCAGGAGCTATTTCGGACGTATATGGCAGAAAGAAAGTGATGCTGTGTGCTTTGGGAATTATGGTCATTTCAACCATTGCTTGTTGTTTTTCTCCCAATTTTCTTATGCTGCTGGTGCTTAGACTCTCTCAGGGGCTCGCAACCCCCTTTGTATTTACCGTCGCGGTAGCTTATATCTCTGAAGAGGAAGAGGATGGTGCCCAAGCTAAAAGTTTATACGTGGCAGGAACAGCGTTTGGTGGCTTTGCGGGAAGATTGCTTTCTGGTCTGGTTACGGACTGGACAGGTGTTTGGCGGCTTTCTTTCGCTGCCAATGCGGTGATTCTTCTGTTTACTATCGTTGCCGTAGTTTTCTTTTTGCCCCCTGAAGATAACTTCCAACCGGCTTCTTCAGTGATGGAGTCGGTGTCGGGTATTCGAGCTCAGATGAAAGAGCCCGGCCTTTTAGCTTCTTGTTTCATTGCAAGCTGTCTTCTATTCCAACAAGTCTCCTCTTTTACCTTTGGTTCTCTAAGGCTGATGGACCCGCCTTACGATTTATCTACCTCGTTAGTCAGCTTCATTTTTGTTATCTTCCTTTTACCAACAGTGCTGACGCCTTTCAGCGGGGAGCTCATTTCCAAAAAGGGGAGGGTCTTTACATTTGGAGTCGTCGCTAGCATAACTATCTTGGGCTTAATGCTGACCTTATTGCCGTTTCTCTGGGCGATGGTGCTGGGGTTAGCTTTCTCATGTGTTGCCGTTTTCATGGGCCAATCATGTGGAACTGGATTCGTAAGTACCCATTCGAAAACAAACAAATCTACTGCAGTCGGGCTATACACATCGTTTTATTACCTAGGCGGCACCTTGGGAGCAATAGTTCCAGAGCCTGCCTATCAAACCTGGGGCTGGATATCAATAGTGCTTATCATTATAGTATTGGCAGTTTGTAGTTTCGGTGTGGCGCGACGCTTTTGGACAGATAAAAGTTCTATTTAATTGCGTTTGAAGTGTCCCGTACCAGCACGAAAGCATCCGTGCGGTACGGGATGTGTAGTTTTTGGCCGGCAGAAAAGCCCATGTGCTCGTAGAGGTACCAGTTCAGGTTGTGGGTCATGCGCTCGTGGATGGCCTCGTTATTTCTGAGCCAGTATGAACGAGTGTGCATGAGTTGGTGGAGCTGCTCTGGGGTAAGTTCGTGGGTCCAGCTCAGCCGGAGTTCGCGCTCTAAGGTCCAGGGTGCTTTATATTCGGGATAGAAGCCGGGCTTATGCACGTCGCCGGAGTGCATGATGCGGCTGAGACGGAGGATCCAGGGATCCGCGTGTACGTCGAGGGTATTCCACACTAAAAGCACGCGCCCGCCCGGCGCGAGGATGCGGTCCAGCTCGGCAGAGGCGGCGGCAACGTCGACCCAATGCCAGGTTTGGGCGAGGCAGGCGGCGTTGAGGGAGGCATCGGCAAGCGCGGTGTGCTCGGCCGTGGCGCGGATGATGGGGATATCCAAGCGGCGTTGGAGCACGCGGGCCATGTCTGGAGATGGTTCAACCGCGAGCACGTTGGGGTTGGTGAGGGACTCGGTAAGTTTGCCGGTGCCGGCGCCGATATCGGCAACGCGGTGGGCGCCGGCGATGAGCTCAGCAACCTCGGCCGGGTAATGGGGGCGGACATCCTGATAGGTGTGCGCGCCGTGATGGAAGGCGCGCGCTGCCTGGGTGCGCTGGGGATCGGTGCTGAAGGTAGGCTTCTGCTTCGCAGAGGGATTTCGGTAGCTGGGGAAGTGCTGGGGGTTGGGATGGCGAGTCGACATAGGCTATCTAACCTACCGGGAATTAGAATGGCTTGTTATGGCAACACTTCCAGAACCATCAGATCCGCGGTGGTTGCTGAAGACTGTCTTCTCTCGGCCTGGGATGACCATCCCCGCGGCCGTGTGCATGGCTATCTCTTTCGTGCTCAACGGCACAACGTCGGTCATCGTGGGCTATGCCATCGATGAAGCGGTGGTGGAAGGATCGATAGGGCGACTGTGGTGGTGGCTTGCACTTCTGGCCCTAGCCTTCGCCGTTAATGCCGTCACTGGGTGGTGTGGCCGCGGGCTCAACGCGCGCAGCATGCTGGTCATCGGCCACGACGTGCGCATGGCCATCACGGATCGGATTATGGATCCCAAAGGGATGGGCGGGCCGAAACGCACGCCAGGGGAGTTATTGGCCATTGCCTCAACCGATGCGACCCGTGTGCAGAATGCCGTGATGATGACGGTGTTCCCGGTGGCGGAGATTACGTCGATCATTTATGTCGCGGTGATGACCAGCCGGGTGAATGTGCCGCTAGGTGTGGCCATTTTATGCGGCGGTCCCATCGTGGTGTGGGGATCGCTGCGCTCGGCTGGTCCCTTGCGCAAGCGCTCTGGTATCCGGCAAGAAGCATTGGGCCGGGCTAGCGCGACGGCGACGGATATTGTCCATGGCCTGCGCATTATTAAGGGGATCGGGGCGATTGGTACGGTGCGCAAGCGGTATGCGGGCGATTCCGATGCCGCCTACGAGCGAACCGTTGAGGCCAATGCAGCGCAGGCAGGATTGAATGCTTCTACCGAGGCGCTCGGGTCCATTTATGTCATCGCCGTCGCCGTTGCCGCCGGCTACCTGGCGCTGGATGGGCAGATGAGCATTGGTGAGCTCATTATGGTAATTGGCCTTACCCAATTCATCATTACCCCGATGACCATGCTGGGAAGAAATATTGCCTCCCGGTGGGCCGCGGCGCAGGCGAGTGCGCAGCGAATCGTGGGCCTGCTGAGGGCTCCCGGGCTTCCCGGGGACGCCGCACCACAGGTGCCGGCGCTACGGCCGGGTATCACCGCCATCGATGGACATGCTCCGGAAGAACTGCGGGAGCTGGCCCGGGAAAAATTCATCGTCGTACCACACGAGGTCATGCTGTTTACCGGAACCGTGCAGGATAATATTCATCCGGATGCAGATACGGCCGCACGGGCCCTAGAGGTGGCCGCGGGTGAGGATATTCCCGGTGGGCTGGACCGCGCCGTGGGTGAGCGCGGAAACAACCTGTCCGGCGGCCAGCAGCAACGAGTCGCCCTTGCCCGCGCTATTGCAGCGGATCCGGAGGTGCTTATTCTCTCTGATCCCACCACCGCGGTCGATTCCGTTACCGAGCAAGAGGTAGCCCACCGCGTTGCGGACTACCGGAAGGATAAACCCACCATCGTCTATACCTCGGCGCCTGCGTGGCATGCAGTGGGGGTGGAGTCCTAATGCGTTTTCCCACCACCACGTGGCCACAGGTGCGAAAGGTTGTGGCGCAGCAGTTATCGGCGATTCCGCATGCGCGCCGGCGCGCCCTTATCGCCGTGGTGTTCTTGATAGCCGGGGCAGCAGCCAATGTCACCATCCCGATCCTGCTCGGCAAGATTGTCGATGCCGTGACGACGGGCGCCAGCATCGCCCTCCTCGGAGTCCTGCTCATCGGGGTCGCGGGCGCGTCTGCCGCTTTATCGGCGGCGGGATTCTATGTTCTGTCCCAGCTGACCGAGCGCGTCATCGCGTCCCTGCGCGAGGATATAGTCTCTACGGCACTCGGCCTTCCCACACACCGCGTCGAGGATGCCGGAACCGGGGACTTGGTATCGCGTTCTACTGATGACGTGGCGGAGCTTTCCGCCGCGGTTACTGAGACGGTCCCCGTGCTGGCAAAGTCCATTTTTGCCATTGCCTCGACGGCAGTAGCGCTGCTTACGGTGGATTGGCAATACCTCGTGGTTATTGTTGCCGTGACCCCGCTGTATTTCTTAGCCGGCCGGTATTACCTGCGGCTCGCCCCTGACCGGTATGCCGCTGAGCGCGCCGCCATGGCGGACCGCGCCCGCAGGCTTTTGGAAGCGATTCACGGCAGGGACACGGTGCGCGCGTTCCGCATGGAAAATACGATGCACGATCGGATCGGCGCGGCTTCAAGGCGTGTGGTGGAAGAAGGATATAACGCGCGCCGGACGATGATGGTGCTCCAGGCCCACCTCACCGGCATTGAACTGGTCTTATTAGCCAGCGGTTTGGCGGTAAGCTTTTGGGTGGTGCAGGCTAATGCGCTTACTGTTGGAGCGGTCACCGCGGCGATGTTATTGCTCATTCGCCTGCGCGGGCCGCTGATGGGGCTGATGCGCGTGCTAGATACGGTGCAATCCGGGTATGCCTCGTTGGCGCGCATCGTGGGCGTGGTCATCGATCCGCCCGCGCCGGTACCGGATAGCGGTGCACCGAGGGGCGATGGCAGCGTGGACATGCGGGATATTTCCTTCCGCTATAGCGATAACTCATGGGCCGTCGAGGGCCTCAACCTTGCGATTAAGCCGGGTGAAACGGTTGCCCTCGTCGGGGCGTCTGGCGCCGGGAAATCCACCGTGGCTGCGTTGCTCGCGGGCTTGCGCGTTCCGGATAAGGGCACCGTGCTTGTCGATGGCGTCGAGGTCGCGCTGCTTTCCGATGCCGAGCGTATCCAGCGCCTCGCCCTCGTCTCCCAGGAAGTGCACGTCTTTTCTGGGAGTCTGCGCGAGGATCTAGCGCTCGCGGCGCCGCAGGCTACCGATGCGGAAATGGTGCAGGCGCTGCGCCAAGTGCAGGCTGACTGGTTCTTCGAACTAGAAGCGGGCCTCGATACCATCGTGGGCGCGCAAGGCATGCCGTTGGACCCGGTGGCGGCACAGCAATTGGCGCTTGCCCGAATCGTGCTGCTGGATCCCCGCATCATCATCTTGGATGAAGCCACGGCGGAAGCAGGCTCGGTGGGTGCTGAATCCTTAGAGGACGCCGCAGAGTCAGTGATGGAGGGGCGAACCGCCTTGGTTGTTGCGCATCGCCTGGATCAAGCCTCGCGTGCCGATGCCATCGTGGTCATGGATAATGGCCGGGTAGTAGAACAGGGTAGCCATGCAGAGCTGCTAAATTATGGGGGCCGTTATAAACAGTTATGGGCCGCTTGGCAGAAGGGACGAAAATCATGAGACGGAGGCCGGTGCGTGCGATGCTGAGCACCGCAGTCTTGTGCTGCGTGGCGGCGCTGGGGGTGTCATGCGCAAATAACGAGGAAGAATCGGGCTCGGCGGCACGCAGCGAAAGCACGCAATCGCACGGTTCAGCTGCCTCGCAGCTCGGGATTCCTACCTCTGCGCCGCTCAGTGGCCCAGAACCCGGATCCTATACGACGATTAACTTGCCGTCCGGGCGCTCCTTCATTCTTAGCGTGCCGGAAAATTATACGGCGCAAAAAGAATGGCCCGTAGTATTGGCTTTCCATGGCTGGGGGCAGTCAGCGGAAAACCTGCGCGGCTATTCCCGCCTCGATGCGGCACAAGCCATTACTGTATTTCCCGCAGGAAAGGAAAAAGCGTGGAGCCCGGCCCCGTACGCGGAAACCAGCGGGAGCGAGGACAAGAAATTCGTGCTCGATATCCTCGATTCCCTGCGCGCGACCTATAACGTCGATGATTCCCGGCTTTATGCCACCGGCATGTCCAATGGCGGCGGTTTTGCTGCCTACCTGGCCTGCCAGATGCCCGGCATCTTCCACTCGGTCGCCACCATTTCCGCTGCTTATTATGAAGATATCCTGAAAGACTGCGCCCATGAACCGGTAGGGCGCCTAGATATGCACGGTACCGATGACCCCGTCGTGGGCTATTACGGCGGGACCCGGCATAAGACCAAGTACTTCTCCGTCGAATCCGTCCTGGAGCAAGACCGCAAGCGCAATAAATGCTCGGAGAAGGTAGACACCAACCGCTTGGTCAATAATGCCCTCGATATGCATTGGAGGGGCTGCTCCGCACCGCTGGAGCATATCCGCATCGGTGGCGGATCCCACGTGTGGCCGGGTGGCCTTGGAGATAAAAATAATGAAGTAGGAAAGTTCTTCGCCACTGACCGCGTCTTGGACTTCTTCGGCATTCCGGGTAGGCCCGACGGCACCCGCGAAACTTAGGGCGCGCGGTAGGCTCGGAAAGAGGACTCAGGCACCGATCGCACGCGCTCTACGCAAATATCCGCCACGCTGAGAAAGCCTGCTCGGTGCGCCGAACTGTCCGGGGCGGTGGGCTCTGGAATTTGCACCAAATGAAAACTGCGCCCGCCCTTATCTTCTCGGTTGAGTTCGATGACCGCCTGCGCCGTGGTGCCTGAGCCTGCGAAAAAGTCGAGCACACGGGCATCGGGCCCGCCGCCAATGGCGATGAGGTGCTTGATAAGGCGCACTGGCTTAGGAAACTCAAAGATTCCCTCTACGCCCATCACGTCCTCTGCGTCGCGGCGTCCGGCGCGCGTTACGCCAAACCTTTGCCCATCGAGGATGGAACGCGGCCGCGCCCCTGTTTTTTGATAGTTCTTGGTGTAGACGAATCCGCGCCGAAAGACCAGCTCATCGTAGCGCTTTTCCACCATGTCCTTGCCCCAGCGCCAGCGCGCTACCCGGCTGTGGCCTGCCGGTTGGTCCGGCCAGTGTTGCGTGCCATCGGGTGAGGAAATGGGAAAATCGAGCGATGGCAGGTACCCCAGGGTCTTAGAGTCAAGGCGCACCAAGGAGTATTTGCCACGTTCATCCTCGTGGTTATATTTGGTGCTCGTATAGCCCTCAGCATCTACGTTGAATCCGGGGTTATCCGGGGTCTTGGCATAGCAGAGGATGTATTCGTGTTCTACCACCGCATACTTGGAATCGTTTTTCCCAGTGCCGGCTTTTTTCCAAATGAATTGCCCGGCATAGCAGCCCTCGCCAAAAACCTCGTCTAAAACCTTGCGGGCATTAGCGGCCTCGTCCTCTCCAATGGAGACGAATATAAAGCCGTTCTCCGCCAATACGCGCCGCGCCAGGATGAGCCGCGGGAGCATCATGGACAGCCACTCGGCGTGCCATTGGGCATAGCTGCCGGAATTTACTTCGCGCCGAGCGCGGTAATTATCGCGGTAGACAAAGTCCCGGCCGGTGTTATATGGCGGGTCAATGTAAATGACATCAAAGGTCTCGCCCGTGGAAACCCAGTGCTGTAGCACAGGCAGGTTATCGGCCAAGTGGATGCTATTGGGCGTGGTAGTAGAGCTGCTTAGCTCAGCATCGAGCTCGAACTCGGCGGCTAGGGGAGCCTCTGCCACACTGCGCGCGGCTTGCTTGCCAGGCCATACCAGACCAAAGAATTCCGCGGAGTTGCAGTTTGCACCAGGGCTGGTGTGCGTCATTAGTTGCCTTTTTCGTGCGAGCTGGTCATTGGTCTCATTAACGCTATCACTTTAAAACTTCTGGCCCCCTTTGGTGGCGAAGTCCCGGCAGTGTCATTATCGTGGGCGGTGTTGCCGCGCACGGCAATGGTTAGATGAAGTAAACAACGAAAGGATTAGCAATGGGTATCTTTGACAAGGCAAAGGAAGCACTGAACTCCGAAAAGGGCGAGGAAGTTACCAAGGAAGGCTTGGACAAGGCCGAGGACTTTGCCAAGGACAAGCTGGGCGAGGACAAGGCAGACCAGGTAGACAAGGCCCGCGACGTCATTGATGACAAGCTCGGCACCAATAATGACGGTGACGACGAGAACAAGTAGTTCTCGCCCTAATTTCTAATTAGAAAAACGAATATCACTGAGCCCCGTTCGTATGCCGAACGGGGCTCAGTCTTTTCCTACACCTGATTTAAATCCAGCCTTGAGTTTGGGCTTTCGTAGCAGCCTCGTAGCGGTTGTTCGCAGCGGTTTTTGTCATGATACTTGACACGACGTTGCGTACACTGCCTGGGCTAAGATGCACTTTGCGCGCCAGTTCTGAGGAAGTCACCCCAGATAATAAAAGCCGCGCGATTTCTCGTTCCCGGGGTGTGAGCGGGTTGTCCGGGGTAAAAAGACTCTCTCGTGCCAGGGCAGGATCGATCACCCGCAGCCCAGCCTTTACTCGGCGAATTGCCTCCGCGAGTTGTTCTGGTGGAGTGTCTTTGACTATGAACCCAGCGATGTTGGCATCAATAGCACGTTTTACATAGCCGCCGCGGCCAAAAGTAGTAACGATGAGACATTTGCATGGGCTGCTGGAGAGTTCTTCAGCTACGTCTAGACCGCTCTTTCCAGGCATTTCAATATCGAGAAGAGCTACCTCCACGTTGTGCTTGGCGACGAGCCCCGCAACCTCGTTGCCCGTTGCGCATTGAGCAACTACCTCGATATCTGGTTCGGCAGCTAGGAGAGCAGCAAGGGCTCCGCGAACCAATGATTGATCCTCTGCGATAAGGATACGGATGGGTGGAGATGTATCAGCCATCGGACTCCACTTCACTGTCTAAGGGTAGTAACTCAGTATCACCATTCATAGTAATCAGCGCTACGGTGCGATCGTCCTTCCTCATAAAAATCAACTTTCCGCCGCTGTCCTCTATTCGCTTGTGAAGCCCGTGTAGCCCGCCACTTTGGTACTGCTTTTTCGGATCGAAGCCGCAACCATCATCTACGACTTGGAGCTTATTCTGGGATATGCTTACCCAACAGTGCTCTGCTCCTGAGTGGCGAATAACGTTAGTGGTGAGCTCACGTAATGCCCAGGAAAAGGCGGCGTCATAAAGACCTACGGCTCGGACGTTGGCAGGAAGATGCGCTTGAATCCCTGTAGTATCGAACGCTCGCCGTGCTGCCTGAACTTCTCCCTCGAAGGTCGGCATGCGCATCCGGGTAACTGTGGAGCGGACTTCTGCCAAACTCTTACGGGAAAGGTCACTTATTTCTTGAAGCTCGTTTCGAGCTCGAGTTGGATCTACGTCTACTAGCCGCTGTGCCAACTCAGATTTTAAATTGATGACGGTAAGCGAGTGACCGAGCAAATCGTGAACGTCGGTGGCAATGTCTTCGCGTTGGCGAGCGAGATCGAGTTGATGCTCCAAATCCGTGCGCGAGTCTTCTCTTTGAGACATTGTGCCTAGCATCACCAGCAAGATTGGCCAGCCGAATATCACAATGAATGTCCCTAAGAGGTCTTGCGAATCGACGCTCCATAAGGCACCTGTAACTACGAGTCCGGTAAGAAGTACCCATAATAATGCCCGGCGCAGCGGTAATTGAAACCCGAGGAAAGCAGCTAGATAGGGCACAAATGTCGTAGCATAAACTCCGAAGAAGGGTATGGAGATAAGTGCTATGAGCGCTAAGGCAGACCACCGAGCGGCCAAGCGATAACGTAAGTTCCAGCCCCGCGGGTAGTAATTCACCGAACCAAAGCTGAAGAAATATACGGCGCTGAAAGCGATAACACAGGCAGTGGATCCTAGGCGCTGCGTAGCGTCCACACCAGGCTGAGCGAAATTCAGAATTAAGCTGAAGAACAGAAATATAAGCCAAACGCTGGCAAACACCGCATTATTTGTAGCGAATCCCGTAAAGGGCGAGTGGAATGAATTCATTATATTCGTGATTTGTCGCGGTGGAGCAGCGCTGCGCAGGCTCCGACGAAAATTGCGGTCCATACGGCGAAGTTTAGTCCCGCGCTCCACAGGGAATGGTTAACCGTGCCATCGGCATCATTGAGCAGTTGCATCCCTTCTGCCAATGGCCATTGAGCCAACACGACTGGGCCAAAAAGGGGTGTAAAGCGGCCAAACGCCATAAGTGAGGAAGATAGAGGGATAAAGACATTGGCGGCGAACAGCAGGAGGACAATAGAGGAAGAAGCAATGGCCACGGAGTTATCCGTCGGTAAAGCAAGTGCCCAGATCATCCCATATAAGCCAAAGGGAATAGAGACAACAGCGCACGCAAGAAAGGACAGAACCCATTGGTGGGGCTCCATGTCAGCCTTAGTTAATGCACCAGTGAGAAACACTGCTGCAATGGGGAGCAGAGCTTGCAATGCTATGGATGTGATATTCGCCCAGAGGATCTGGTGAGGGCGCAGCGGAGTAAGCGCTAGTTGGCGTCTCCAACCGGACCGAGCATCAGTGACTGAAGAAGCAGCGGCTCCCACCGCACCGGCGACGCCACCGTACAGGGCCATGCTGATCATTTGGAGAGCTGCAAAGTTACCGTTGTGAATAGGAAGGCTGCCAAAGTCCATTAGTGTGCTGAAAAGTAAATAGAAAAATACCGGCAAAATGGTGGTGAAAAATAGCGGGGCGAGGTTGCGGCGCAGCCGGAGGAAATTGTACCCAGCAAAACGCATTGTGTTACTCAACGCAGGCGCGGTGGAACTATTAGACATGGTTGGAATCTTTCGTTTGGGGGGCTGGCGGGAGGAGAATTGGATTAGTTGTGCTCATCGGTGAGAGCGAGGAAAGTATTTTCCAGACTATGAGCGCTAATGGTGAGGTCATAGGCGCCTGTGTGGTTAAGAAGATGACGGGCCAGTGAATCCGAATCTGAGGTAGTCATTTGAATGTGATCTCCAGTGCGGGTGACTTCGGTAACGCCTGGTAGCGCACTCATTGGAGGGATACTGCCGTCAAATTGGGCCGTAATTCTTCGGACCTCGCCGCGGCTACGTATGTCAATTACCTTGTCATCGGCCACAACTTCCCCTTTGTGCAGAAGCACTATCCTTTCAGCAAAGTTGTCCGCTTCTTCGAGATAGTGTGTCGCGAAGAAGATGGTGCGCCCGAGCTCAGCCTGGTGCTGCATGGACGCCCAAAAATCCCGGCGAGCGCCTGGATCCATACCGGCAGTCGGCTCGTCAAGGATGAGTATCTGTGGGTCACCCAGGAGCGCAAGCGCGAAACGAAGACGTTGTTGCTCGCCGCCGGAGCACTTGCCCACTCGTCGAGACAATATCGGTTCTAAGTTGGTGTGATGTGCGACCTCGCCAATGTCTAGGGGCTGGGCAAAGGTAGCGGAAATCATCTTTAAGGTATCGCTTACGGTGAGCTCGGGGAGAAGACCTCCGGATTGGAGCACCGCTGCTAGCTGTGTGTTGTTGATCGCTTCCTGGGGGCTTTTGCCTTGGACTGTAATAGCGCCGGAAGAAGGTTCGGTAAGGCCCAAGATAAGGTCAATGAGTGTGGACTTTCCAGCGCCGTTGGAACCTAACAACGCTACGATTTCTCCGGTGGCGATGGAGACTGATACGTCATTCAGTGCTCGCACTGAATGCGAGGAGTTCGCTGCGAAGACTTTTTCTACGTCGCGTACCTCAATCGCTGTTGAGGAACCTGAGTTAGGGATACGTGTAGTTTTCATGTCTTGCACTTAACTACGTTTGCGCTTTTAATAGCAGGGGTCGTGTCACGAAGTTTCCATGACAATTGTCATCGGTGGATACGTTAAGCTGATTATGTGATTACTACTCTCGCATCCGCAATCGTCTTATTTATCGTCACCAATATCGACGATATCGTTGTTCTCTCGCTGTTCTTTGCCCGTGGCGCGGGCAGGAAGGGCACGACCAAAGCCATTCTTTTGGGGCAATATCTGGGATTTTTAGGGATCCTCGCGGTCTCTGTAGCACTTGGCCTGGGACTTAGCGCTATTCTTCCGGAAGACTGGATACGCTTTTTCGGGCTTATTCCCTTGGCCATTGGCCTCTGGGCAGCCTGGGAGGCCTTTCGCGGGGAAGAGGACGATGACGTTTCCGGAAAGAAGCTCAGCGTCGCTGCGGTAGCCGGGGTCACCTTTGCCAATGGCGGCGATAATATCGGAGTGTACCTGCCGGTATTTACCACGTCTTCGCCCTCAGACATCGCGGTGTACTGCATCGTATTCCTCGTTTTGGTCGCCGGCCTTGTAGCGGTAGCGAAGTTCGTGGCCACACGGCCAGCCGTAGCAGAAGCGCTAGAGAAGTGGGAGAGCGTGTTATTTCCCACGGTGCTTATCCTATTAGGCCTTGCCATCCTTTTTGCGGTGTAGACGAGGCATACAGAAAATCCCACGGCCGAAGAGTTACTCCATAGCCGTGGGATAATTTGTCGGGCTAACAGGATTTGAACCTGCGACCCCTACACCCCCAGTGTAGTGCGCTACCAAACTGCGCCATAGCCCGGCGTCGCATTATTTCTTGCGACTGCCCTAGATTACATCAGGATAATTCCACAGTGAAATCTAGGCCGTGACCTGCATTAAAGCTCGCCGGTGGAATAGACCCATGCGCCATTAAGGCGCCGGAAAGACGATCGCTCCCGCTGGGAGCCCACTGCCTCGCCCTTGTAGAAGGCCTCAAATTCCACGATGCCTTCATCGTCTACTAGGCCACCGCGCTCGGTATCGAGGATATCGAGGCGGTAGAACCGGATGGGGGAGTCGGCCAAGTCCAATGAGCTCGGCCGAGTCACCGGATCCCAGGTGCGCAGGAGGTAGTCCTCATCGCCGCTGACGAAGGCGCTAAAGCGTGACCGCATGAGGGCCTCCGCCGTGGGAGCTTTGGCACCAGCGTGGTACTTGCCGCAGCATTCGCCAAAGCTCAGCCCGCTCGTGCAGGGGCAGCGGCGGGAATCGGCGATGGGGTTGAGGGCCACCATTAGTTGGCGTCCACGATATCGGTGATGGTGGCGCCGGCGGCCATGCGCTCGATGTCGGTATCGCGCGCGGCTACGCGCAGTGCATCGACCTCGGAATCGTCCAAGGAGCCTTTTAGTTCGATGCGGCGCTCGAAAGAGGTGGAACCGGTCTGGGTGATGGTCACGTGGACATCGTCAAGCGCAAGCTTCTTGCCGGCTTCCTTGATGGCCTGGGTGGAGGCAGCTGCCAAGGCCGACATGAGCAGGCCGGTTGCGGTAAAGCCCTTGCCCTTGCCGCCTTCCTTTTTGGTCCGGTCCGCGGTAACGGAATGATCATTGTGGCGCACCACGACACCGAATTTGGTGCCGATAGCAGGGCTGGCAACGGCGGCATCCGTACCCACTTCCTCGGGTTCATAGTCGGGGACGATAAACTGCCGCGACCATGCACCGATGAGATCAGCGGCGCGGGCCGCCGTACCCTGTTTCGTCAGCAGGTGATCGGCCTTATCCAACGAGACGAGGGACTTGGGATAGCGGGTCATGCGGAAAATATTTTGCGCATTGTCGATGCCCACCGTTTGGTCGATGGGAGAATGCAGGGACAAGAGTGGCTTGCGCAACCGCGGCAGGTATTCCTCTGGGTTGGTTTCTGCCAAATCCTCTAGGAATTTACGCGAAATGGTCAGCGCCCTGCCGCCTAGGACGACCTCGACCTCGCCATTAGCGTCTACCTCGCCGATCTTATCCGCGTAGTGCAGCACGGAGTGCGCCGGATCGAAGGGGGCGCCGATGGTGGCAACGGCCCGAATCTTTTTCATTGCCGTGGCGGCCTTGAGCACCGCCGCACCGCCCAGGGAGTGGCCAATGAGCATCTGCGGTGCGGAATAATGTTCTTCTAGCCAGTCCGCTGCGGCGCGGATATCGTCGACATTCTGGTTAAACGTAGTGTCCGCAAACTCGCCTTCTGATTGCCCCAAACCGGGGAAATCAAAGCGCAGCGTGGCGATGCCGAATTCCGTTAATTGCTTCGAGGTGCGGGCCGCGCCAGGGGTATGGCGCGAGCCGGCAAAGCAATGCGCGAAGACGGCGAAGGCGAGAGGTGGAGCATCAGGAAAGTCGATGGTTCCTGCCATCTCGGTTCCTCGGCTGGACGGCAGCTTAACATTGACGGATTGCATGGCACCTACAATAACGGCCCCATAAGTTCCAAGCCAGATGAGGTTGACTAGAGTCGTAGGCAGCCAGCCCCTAAAGGAGGAATTGTCGTGGGAGCATTCGATTGGTTCTGGAAAGCGATGGGCTCGCAAAGCGAGCGAAACGATAAGAAATCCAAGGCCATCGTGGATGAAGCTCGCTCCGCCGCGGAGAAACTCGCACAGAGCGACGATGCTGCCGTAGCTCAAGCCGCCCGCGATGCGGTGCGCGGCGGCGAGGTCGCTGACAAGGCCCAATTCCTGGGTGCCCTTGCCGTAGCGTGTGAACGCACCCTGGGCCTGCACCCATTCACCGTGCAATCGCAGGCGGTACTGCGACTGCTTACCGGCGATGTCATTCAAATGGCTACCGGTGAGGGCAAGACGCTCGTCGGCGCGATGGCCGCTACGGGTTTCGCGCTGACTGGGAAGCGCGTCCACGTCGTGACGGTCAATGACTATCTGGCCAGCCGCGATGCCGAATGGATGCGGCCTGTCGTGGAATTTTTTGGGCTGCAGGTAGCCTCCGTGACGGAGGGCATGAGTGCGGATGAGCGCCGCGCGGCCTATGCACAGAATATTATTTACGCCCCCGTTAATGAATTGGGCTTTGACCTTTTGCGCGATAATCAGATCACCGAACGCGCACAGGCGGTGCAGGCTCCTGGCGATGTCGCCTTGGTGGACGAAGCCGATTCCGTCTTAGTTGACGAGGCTCTTGTACCGCTGGTGCTGGCCGGAAACCGCCCGGGTGAGGCTCCCACGGGGCAAATTACCAATGTGGTCTCTCGGCTGCGGGAGAACCACGAGTACGTCATCTCAGATGATGGGCGCACGGTGCAGCTTACCGATGTCGGCGCAGCCCGCGTAGAGCGAGAGCTCGGCATCGATTCCCTTTATTCCGAAGACAATATCGGCACCGTCCTGGTCAAGGTCAATTTAGCGCTGCACGCAAAGGCGCTGTTGATCCGCGATATTCACTACATCGTGGTGGACGGCAAGCTGCAGCTTATCGATGCCTCCCGTGGTCGCGTCGCCGACCTGCAGCGCTGGCCCGACGGGCTGCAGGCTGCGGTAGAGGCTAAAGAGGGCTTAGAGGTCTCTGAGGGCGGGCGCATCCTCGATACGATTACACTGCAAGAACTCATGCGCAGGTACCCGTTGGTCTGCGGGATGACGGGCACTGCGGTAGAGGCCACCGACCAGCTGCGGCAGTTTTATGACCTGCACGTTTCCGTTATCGATCGGAATAAGCCACTGCAGCGCTTCGATGAACAAGATCGCATTTTTGCCACCATAGGGGAGAAGTCGACGGCAATCGTTGAAGAAATTGCCCGCTTGCACGATGCTGGTCAACCAGTACTTGTGGGAACCCAAGACGTTGCGGAATCGGAAAATCTGGCGGCGGCGCTGCGCGATCGCGATATCGAAGTCAACGTGCTTAACGCCAAAAATGACCGCGAAGAGGCACAGATTGTTGCCGAAGCCGGCGATGTGGGGCGGGTAACCGTCTCCACACAAATGGCCGGCCGCGGTACGGACATCAAGCTCGGTGGCGCCGATGAGGCCGACCACGATGAGGTGGCTGAGCGCGGCGGGCTCGCCGTGATCGGAACCTCTCGGCACCGCACGGCGCGGCTCGATAACCAGCTGCGCGGGCGTGCAGGGCGCCAAGGAGACCCAGGCTTGGCGCTATTTTTCGTCTCCCTGGAGGATGATGTGGTGCAACAAGGCGGGGCTGGGGAAAAGGTCAGTGCGCAACCTGGCCCTGGCGGGCTCATCGAATCCAAGCGGGTGCAGGGCTTTGTCGCCCATTGCCAGCGGGTGACAGAGGGCCAGTTGCTAGAAATTCACGCCCAGACCTGGAAGTATAACCAGCTCTTGGCGGATCAGCGCATCATCATTGATAAGCGCCGTGCAGCGCTATTGGATACGGACCAGGCATGGCAGGAACTAGCTGAGCGCGCCCCAGAGCGGGCGAGCGAGCTTGCGGATATCCCGGAGGCAGTGCGCATCCAGGCGGCGCGCGAAATTATGCTGTATCACCTAGACATGGGCTGGGCCGATCACCTCGAGCTGCTCGATGATGTACGTGAATCCATTCACCTGCGCGCCATCGCGCGCGAGACCCCAATTGACGAGTATCACCGCATTGCGGTGCGCGAGTTTAAGGACTTGGCGCAGCGGGCGGTGGATCAGTCAGTAGAGACCTTCAGACAGGTGCCTATTGACTCTGAGGGGGCACACCTTGCAGACTCTGGGTTGAACCGTCCAAGCGCAACGTGGACCTATATGGTCTCTGATAACCCCCTTGCGGGGCAGGGAAATTCCGTGTTGAGCGGCATCGGAAACATTTTCCGGTGAAATAATTGCCCACTGAGAGATCACAGACTCGGAAGAGTCGCTATTATTGGTATAAGTAACTCAAAACTAGTCCCCGGAGGTAACAATGAGCGAGAACACCGGAACCCCGGAACCACAGGTGGAGACCACCTCTGTATTCCGCGCTGACCTGCTCAAGGAAATGGAAAATGGCACCAAGGGAACCGATACCTCTGCGGTAGGTACGGAAAACCTGGAAGATGGCCAGGCGTTGCTCGTCGTCAAGCGCGGCTCCAACGCCGGTGCCCGCTTCTTGCTTGATCAGGACACCACCACGGCAGGGCGCCACCCGGAGGCAGATATCTTCCTGGATGATGTCACCGTTTCCCGCCGCCACGCTGAATTCCGCAAGAATGATGACGGCCAATTCGAGGTAGTAGACGTGGGATCCCTGAACGGTACCTACGTCAACCGCGAGCCACGCAATTCGCAGGCGCTCGAGGTTGGAGATGAGATTCAGATCGGTAAATTCCGCCTCGTCTTCATCACCAAGCAGGACTAAAACTGCAGCAGACAAACCGTTTTGCCGGACTCGGTTAAAGCGGTTTAGTCTCATTTTTATATCCAACGACTACTGAGACACCTGTAAAGAGATAGACACAGTGAGCGCAGCAGAATCCGCGGCGGCATCAGCTCGCCGCAAGAGCCCGAACACGAAGAAGGCTAAGACCATGTCCATTGGCGTGGTCTTAGAAACGCTGAATCAGCAATTTCCTGATGTCACTGTGTCCAAAATCCGCTTCCTCGAATCAGAGGGGCTGATTTCTCCCCAGCGCACCGCCTCCGGCTACCGCCGGTTCACGCAGGAAGACGTGGATAGGCTGCGCTACATCTTGACCACCCAGCGGGATAACTATACCCCGCTCAAGGTCATTCGCGAGCAGCTGGAAGCAATGGATTCCGGCCAGGTTACCGCCATTGTTTCTGCTGGCAATGCAGAGACCTTGCTTTCCCCGCAACAGTTCAAGGCTCCCGCGGTAACGCGCCTGACCGATGCCGAGGTAGCAGAGCAAGCCGGCGCATCCGAGGCGGATATTGCCACCTTTATCAAAGATAAACTGATTAAGCCGGATGCCGCGGGCTTTTTCAATACCGACGACGTGGCCATTGCCTCCGCCGCAGTGGCGTTGCAGGCTTTCGGGTTTAGCGCTAGCCAGCTGAAGTCCCTGCGCAATAGCGCCCGCCGCCAGGCGGATTTAATCTCCCAGGTCGCAGCCCCCGTGGCGCACTCGAATTCCGATACCGCGCACCAGCAGGCAGAAGAACTATCCCAGCAGATGACGGCGCTAGTGGTTTCTTTGCATGCCACCTTGGTTAAGACGGATTTGCGCCACGAATTTAACGCCTAACTCACCATGGCCGCCTCCCGTGTGGGAGAGTAATAGCTATGAGTGATGTAACCCTTGAATTTCACGGCATTCACCAGCTTGGGCCAGAAGATGATGTCTGCGCACTGCTGCGTTGGCCCGAAGAAAATCGCCTCATTCCCATCTGGCTCTCCGCCGTAGACGGAATCCAATTGGCAGCAGTTTTTGCTGACCAGCGCCCGAACCGCCCCACGACTCACGATCTTCTCTGTGAGGTCTTGGAGGCTGCAGGTGGCGTCGAGGCCATCGAGATTGTTAACCACCATCAAGGCACATTCATGGTGGATATTCAGACCGCGCAAGGCGAGGTTTTTGATGCTCGTGTAAGTGATGCCTTGGCGGTAGCTGACCACTTTAAGGTACCCATTCTTGCAGAGTCTGCGCTTTTGGCGCAGGTATCCGTTTTCGCCAGCGAGGAGGACATCAAGGAATACTTCGACCTTGAACTTCCTACCCCCACCCAGGACGGGCGAGATAGCGATGCTTCCTCTGCTGAGGAAAGCACCTCTGCATCTGGAAACGCGCAGGCCGATGCCGATTTTGAAGAGATGATGCGCAGCCTTGGCATGGATGAATCCGATTTCCACACGGGGGAAGAAGACGGAAAAAATTAATGACACGCGTGTGACTAATGGTGACAATGTGGTTTTTAAAGTCTAAAGTTGTACTCGAAGGTTAAGCAAGCACCGCTTGACGGGGGTGTGCGCTTGGCATTTAATTGATCTTTAGAGCTTCCAACAAACCCCATTGGAGTAATTACGTGAGCATCACCGAGGACACTCAGTCCGAGTCCCAGTACGTCCAAGAATCCCTCTTTGATGTGGGACCGGACGAAGAAGTGGGGTACCGCGTGCCCATCGCCTGCCAAGTTGCTGGCATCACCTACCGCCAGTTGGACTACTGGGCACGCACCAACTTGGTCAACCCCTCCATTCGCACCGCCCGCGGCTCGGGTTCGCAGCGCCTCTATTCTTTCAAGGACGTCTTGGTCCTCAAGATTGTCAAGCGCTTGCTCGATACCGGTATTTCCCTGCAGAATATCCGCTTAGCCGTGGAATCTTTGCATGACCGCGGCGTTAACGATCTGGCTGAACTCACCCTCGTCTCTGATGGCACCACCGTGTACGAGTGCCGCTCCAATGATGAGGTCATTGACCTTCTCGCCGGCGGTCAGGGTGTCTTCGGCATCGCCGTACCGGGAATCTTGAAGGAACTGTCCGGCACGATCACGTCCTTCCCCGCAGAGCGCATCGAGGAATTGCCCGATGACAATGTGGTTGGCCTCGATGAGCTTGCCGCCCGCCGCAATCGCAAGAGCTCCTAAGCCTGCTTAAAAGTTCTCCCTCCAGACCCCAGCTCACGGGGGTGGAGGGAGAACTTTTTGGTTAAACCCCAGCGGCCTTATCCATCGCAGCGTTGAGGTCCTTTTGCGTACCCGCATCGACACTAGTGAAGTTGTCAGCAGCGTCCTTTAGCTGTTCATCGACTTCCCCTGGGCCCACGTGGACAACGGATAGCTCTACGTTGTCTGACTTGGCACCGTCAAGGGAGGCTGCAAACTGGGCATCGTCTATGTCGAGCTCAGTACCGGTCGTAACGAGGACGACCCGTGTCTTTCGGTTGGTGTCAGCGGCTTGATCCGCTGCGGTATTCAGTGCGGCGATTGTAGCGCTGCGCGATTGCGGCACACCACCGGTGCCGAGTGCCGCGAGCGTATCCGGAACCGCAGAGCCATCGCCGAATCCGAGGTTATCGCGGTAGCCTACCGCCGCGGCCTCCGAAATGGGAGAAGAATAGTTCCACAAGGCTACCTGACTATTGTTGTCACTCAATTTTTCCGCAGTGCCAGATAGCGCCTGTTGCGTTGCATCAAACATCGCGGTCATATTCGCAGAAGTATCAACGAGGAGGAGAGTATTGGGTGCCATGTCCACGGTGGAGGAGGAAGCCTCTTTGCCCTCTTCGCCGTCGTCCGACTCCCCAGGAGCGGACGAGGAGTTTCCTGGGCTGCTTTCCACGGGGGATTGGGACGCGGTTTCTGCGGCTGTAGGCTCTCCAGAGTCATCCCCAGCGCGCAACAGGAAAATCAATGGTGTGATGACGGCAATGATTGCGATGATGGTGACCGCGATAACCCAGCCGGCTAGTGCGAATCTGTTTTCCCCGTTTGAGTGCCGTGCCATATAGTGCCTTTCTCCAAAACTCCCGAGCCAGCGCATGATGCGTTTAATCTAGTGTAACTGGCAATAAGCCCTTTCCATTACTGCGACAAGCCGCTCACGCAGCGGTTGCGCCCGCTGCGCTAGGCCTCGTTGACGATTGACATACGTCGCCTTACCCTCTGGTGTTTCAATAGGAACTACCCCAAGGCCCCAATTACGGCAATCGTACGGAGAGGCCTCCATGTCAAGGATGCGGGCATCGATAGCCAGGTCCAGGCAATCGAGGAAGAGATCTCCTGGGACCAAGGGACCGAGCTTCCACGCCCATTTATAAAGATCCATGGTCACGTGCACGCAGGCTGCCTGGTCGTTGGCCGGTTGATCCTCACGATTGAGCACCGTCAAGTTGAGCGGACGCGCTGGCGGGGTAAAGAAACGGAACGCATCATAATGCGAGCACTTAAGGGAGTGAGTATCAACGACGCGGTTGGTTCCTTCTGCGCCCAAGCGCAGCGGGAGATCGTGGCGCGGGGAATCGGTGTGGTAAACCATCGCCCATTCATGCAGGCCAAAGCAATCAAAGTGCACCGGGTTGGTGGAAGAGCGCCGCAGCAGATCCAAAATATAGTCAACGGAACTGCCGCGGCGTTGCATGTAGGACTCCACGTCCACGGTGATGCCGTCCGCAGTCTCGTGGTAATCGCGCCAGCTAGCCTGCGGCGCGTCACCCTCGAGCGCCGTGTCGATGCCCGGATGCCAGCGCTTTAGATGCGACGGGCGGACAGGGTAGTACTCAAAGAGGAAATCAAACACGGGGTGATAGCTGCCCGGATGGCGAAACCTTTCCAAGCGGTCAGCCGCCCGCCGCTCGTGCTCATTCATGCGGGCTGTCCAATCAGCGGTAGATAAAACCTGCACGCGCGAATCCTCCTTTCTGTTGCGCTAGCGCTTAGCGACGCCGCCCCTTACCCCTCCTGGCTCCACCAACCTGCCGCTTCTGTTGGCGTGGGGGTTGTTTCTTTTGTTGCTGGTCCGAGCCATGAGAACCGTCTTGACCCGGTGGTGGAAGGGCCGGTCCGTGCGGCTTGCGGGCGCCGGTGACCGTGCGCAGCTCGGGCGCGCCGGCGGGGTTATCGCGGTGGGAAATATCGTGTTCGGTAGCGCTCACACCGGCCTTTTTGATGAGTGCAGCTACTTCTGAGCGCTGTTCGTCGGTGACCAGGGTAACCACCGTGCCTGTTGCGCCGCCGCGCGCCGTTCGTCCGGCGCGGTGCAGGTAGGCCTTGTGTTCTGCCGGAGGATCCACGTGGACGACGAGAGAAACGTCTGCAATATCGATGCCGCGGGCCGCAATATCGGTGGCAACGAGGACTGGAATGGAGCCATCGGCAAAGCCAGAAATGGCGCGGGTGCGCGCGCCCTGACCCTTATCTCCGTGCAGTGGATAGGCGTTGATGCCGACGCGCCTTAGCTTTTTCACCTGCCTATCCACGCCGTGCTTGGTACGCATAAACATGATGGTCTTGCCCGCGCGCGCGGCGATGCGCATTACCACCTCGTTGCGCGCAGGGCGATCGCCCACGAAAAACAGGTGGTGCGACATCGATTCCACCGCTGCTGCGACTGGAGCGGTGGAGTGGACCACTGGATCGTGCAGGAATTGCTCGACGAGCTTATTAACGTCCCCATCAAGGGTCGCAGAGAAAAGCAGCCGCTGACCGGTGGGCGGGGTGTAGTTTAAAAGCTTGCGCACCTGGGGAAGAAACCCCATATCGGCCATCTGGTCCGCCTCGTCCAAAGTGGTGATCTGTACCTTGTCGAAGGACAACTTCCCTTGGGCGATGAGATCTTGGGCGCGACCAGGTGTGGCGACCAAGAGGTCTACTGGGCGTGCCAGAGAGCGGATGTGATGGTTGATATTAACGCCGCCGACCACGGCGAGGACGCGTAGCCCTAATGCGGCGGCGGGCTCATCGAGGCGTTGTTGGATCTGCGTCGCTAACTCGCGGGTGGGGGCGAGCACGACCGCGCGGGGCTGGCCCGGGGTAGAGGCGCCCGAGCCAGCCAATCGGGCCAATGTAGGAAGCCCAAAGGTAAAGGTCTTACCGGAACCGGTAGGCCCGCGGCCAAGTACGTCCTTGCCTGCGAGTACATCGGGGATGGCTGCGGCTTGGATGGGGAAAGCTTCCGTGATTCCTTGGTTGTGTAAAACGTGAACCACGCGCTGAGGTAAGCCGAGTTCGGCAAAAGTAGTCATCGTTGGGCAATTCTAACTGGTGGGCGCGCAAAATCCCGCATCGCCCGACGCACGATTGGTGGGCTAAGCTACAAGTGAGAAATCCCATAGCAAAAATAAGCCCCTGCTTTAGGTATTTCACTGGTTATTACCTAACGTGGAAGGTGGTGCTGGGAAGCACGCAAATCTTTTCCTCCACTCACCGGCCCCTTCCAAGGCCACACCGAACTGTTAAGGAGTCGTCACATGGCTCAAGCACAAGCATCCGCAGCCAGTACTTCTTCCCACTCCTCACCGCAGGAATCAACAGAGCCCACGAAGAAGGAGAGGTTTCACCTTGATGCCGTGTGGTTCGCGCTGGCCTTCGTGGCTCTAGCGGTCGTCTTACTTATCCCGATTCCAGGACTCGACTGGCCCGCCAAAGTGGCTCTGGGCATGCTGGCCTTCGCGGTGATCATGTGGGTGACCGAGGCCGTGAGCTATCCGGTAAGCGCCCTGCTCATCGTTGGCCTTATTTCCCTGCTGTTGGGACTCGGGCCGGATCCAGAATCCGATGGCATCTACGGCACCTCCAACGCTCTCAAGGTCGCGATGGCAGGATTTTCCTCCTCCGCGGTAGCACTCGTGGCCGCAGCGCTGATTCTGGCCGGGGCGATGCAAGCTACGGGCCTGCATAAGCGGATTGCCCTGTACGTGCTGAAGGTCGCGGGGGAGAAGACCTCCCACATCGTTATCGGCGCCATTGCGATTGCCATCATCTTGGCCTTCTTCGTTCCTTCTGCCACCGCGCGTGCGGGCGCCGTAGTACCCATCTTGCTCGGTATGGTAGCCGCCTTCGGCCTTTCCTATGAGTCGAAGCTGGGTGCTCTACTCGTCATTACCGCAGCGCAAGCCGTATCGATCTGGAACGTGGGCATTAAGACCGCCGCCGCACAAAACCTCGTGGCGGTGGGGTTTATCGAGGATCAAATGGGGCAGTCGGTCTCTTGGGGCCAATGGTTCATTTGGGCCGCACCGTGGTCCATCCTGATGTCCATTGCGCTGTATTTCATCATGCGCGCCGTCATCAAACCGGAAACGGAGCGCATTGAGGGAGGAAAGGAGCTCATCGCCAAGCAGCTAGAAGACCTCGGGCCCACCTCACCGGAAGAGAAGAGGCTCATCGGATTTTCCCTCCTCCTGCTCTTCTTCTGGGCCACGGAGGGACTGCTGCACCCGATTAGTTCGGCCGTCATTACCGCGGTGGCCGTTGCCCTGATGCTGTTACCGAAGATCGGCGTGTTTACCTGGCCAGAGGCCCAAAAATCAGTGAGCTGGGGTACCCTCATCGTCTTTGCCATCGGCATTTCGCTCGGCTCATTCCTGTTGGATACGGGCGCTGCCACGTGGCTATCAGAAAAGACCTTCGGGCTGATGGGGCTGGATTCGCTGCCGATTCTGGCAACGATTGCGCTGGTATCGCTGTTTAATATCCTCATCCACTTGGGCTTTGCCTCTGCTACGTCGCTTGCCTCCGCGCTCATCCCGGTCTTTATTGCTTTGGCCTCCACGCTGGATGTGCCTAACGGCGGCATCGGCTTCGTGGTCATTCAGCAGTTCGTCATCTGCTTCGGATTCTTGCTTCCCGTCTCGGCGCCGCAGAATATGCTGGCCTATGGCACCGGTGCCTTTAGCACCAAACAATTCCTTCGCTCTGGTATCCCGCTGACCATCGTCGGATACCTGCTCATCCTGCTGCTCTCTGCCACCTACTGGTCGTGGCTCGGCTTGGTCTAAGGCCAGGTACTAAAAAGGGGAGGGCCTGCACCGAGCAGGTCCTCCCTCTATGTGTACGGCAGTTTAGTCCGTTTGCGTCAGGCTGCGGTCACCGGACCACTCGACGTGGAAGGTGCCGGGCTTATCGGTGCGCTTGAAGGTGTGTGCACCAAAGAAATCGCGCTGACCCTGGATTAGGGCGGCGGGCAGGCGCGTGGCGCGCAGGCTGTCATAGTAGGACAGCGAAGAGGCAAAGACCGGAGCGGGCAGGCCCATCTGGGTTGCCGCGACGACGACGCGGCGCCACGGTTCGATGAGGTCTTCCAGCTCGCCCTTGAAGTAGGGATCCAGGATGAGGGCGGGAAGCTCTGGGTTGTTATCAAATGCCTCGCGGATGCGGTCTAAGAACTTGGCGCGGATGATGCAGCCGCCGCGCCAGATGGTGGCCAGATCGCGCGGATCGACATCCCAGCCGAATTCGGCTGAACCGGCCTTGATCTCATCGAAGCCCTGGGAGTAGGCGATGAGCTTGGCGGCATAGAGGGCGCGGCGAACGTCTTCGATGAAGGCATCCTTGTCGATGTCGAAGTCCGCGTTCGTGCCTGCCGGAAGCTGGCCCTCCTGCGCGGCGGCGCGCTGCTGGCTAGAAGAAGACAGTGCGCGGGCAAAGACGGACTCGGCAATGCCGGTAATCGGCACGCCCAATTCGAGGCCGTTGATGGCGGTCCAGCGGCCGGTGCCTTTCTGGCCGGCGGCGTCCAAGATGACATCGACAAGCGGGACGCCCGTGTCCGGATCCTTCTGGGCGAGTACCTCGGCGGTGATTTCAATGAGATAAGAATCCAAGTCGCCGGAGTTCCACTTTTTGAAGATCTCCGCGATTTCGGCTGGCTCCATGCCCGCGCCGTAGCGCAGCAGCTGGTAGGCCTCGCCGATGACCTGCATATCGGCGTACTCGATGCCATTGTGGACCATTTTGACAAAGTGGCCGGCGCCATCCGGGCCGATGTGGGTCACGCACGGGGTGCCATCTACCTCGGCGGCGATGGACTCCAGGATGGGGCCTAAGGTCTCCCAGGACTCAGCAGGCCCACCGGGCATGATGGACGGGCCGTTCAAGGCGCCTTCCTCGCCGCCGGAAATGCCCGCGCCTACGAAGTGCTTGCCGCGCTCGCCCACTTCCTTTTCGCGGCGAATGGTATCCGTAAACAGCGCGTTGCCGCCATCGATGATGATATCGCCGTCATCCATGGCATCGGCAAGCTGATCAATCACCGTATCGGTGGCCTTGCCCGCCTGCACCATGATGATGGCCTTGCGGGGGCGCTCCAAGGAAGCCACGAAATCCGCGATGGATTCGGAAGGGATAAAGTTTCCTTCGTCGCCGTGGGCTTCAATGAGGGCGTGGGTCTTTTCCGGGCTGCGATTATAGACGGCGACGGTATTGCCATTGCGGGCAAAGTTGCGGGCGAGGTTAGAGCCCATTACCGCCAGGCCGACAACACCAATGTGCGCGAGTTCGTTCTTTTCAGTCATGGTGCCTATCCTACGTCACCGCCGCGCTTTCGCCGCGCTGGCGGCTAAGCTTAAAGACTATGTCAGATACCCAGATACTCAATGACTTACTTCATACCGCGCACACGCGCCTGCTCAACGAGGAAGAGCTGGAGGAACTAAATTCGGTCAACGGCGGGCTTGCTGAGTTCATCGGCCTTACCTTCGACCGCGTGGGCCCATCCGAGGCCCGCGCGCGCCTTACCGTGACTCCACAGCATCACCAGCCGTGGGGCGTGGCGAATGGCGGGCTATATTGCACCATCGCGGAAACGGTGGCCTCCCTTGCCAGCGTCGCGGCTGCCGATGCCCCAGCGATGGGGGTCAATAATTCCACGGACTTCATCAGGGCGACGGGGGAGGGCGAGCTAGAAGCCGTGGCCACCCCCATTCAATTGGGCACGCGCACCCACGTGTGGAGCGTAGAAATGCGCCAAGGAGACACACTCATTGCACGCACCACGCTGCGCACCATGATTCTGGCTGAACGAAGCTAGGGCTAGAGCCAGTGGTTTTTCCGGAACCACGCCCACAGGCCGCCGACGCCAGCCACCATGATGATTATTGCCATGGGATAGCCAAAGGCCCAGTGCAGCTCCGGCATGATATCGAAGTTCATGCCGTAAATTCCGGCGACTAGCGTCGGCGCTGCCCACATACCGACGACGGCGGAGATCGTGCGCATATCGGAGTTTTGCTGCATAGTGACCTTGGCCACAGAGGCATCAATAAGCGAGGTCAAGCGTTCATCGAAGCTGGCCACCAAGTCATTGACCACGAGCTCGTGGTCGTAGACATCGCGCAGGTATGACCGGATCTGCTTAGAGATGAGATCCTTGTGATCCGAGACCATCGCCTTTAATGCCGCAGAGAGCGGGTAAATGGCGTGCTTCATCTCCAAGACTTCGCGCTTGAACATATAAATGCGGTCGACGTCGAATTTGAGGTTAGGGGTAAAGATTTCCTCTTCGAGTTCATCGACTTCATCGCTAATCAGGCGGGCGACCTCGGAGTAGCGGTCCACCATCATGTCCAGGATCTTCCAGGCCATGGCGACGGGGCCGAGCTCCACCAGGTCCTGCTCGTCTTCGACCGTGTAGGCCAGATTGGGCAGCTTCGCACCGTGGCGAACGGTGATGATGAAGTTAGAGCCCATAATCATCTGGATTTCGCCCGTAGAAATGATCTGGCGCTTATCTTGCACCTCATCGTGGTCGCGGTAATTCACCGAGCGGGCCACCACAAAGAGCTGGTCATCGTAGCGCTCTAGCTTAGGGCGCTGGTGGGCCATAACGGCGTCTTCCACGATGAGCTCGTGGATGCCAAATTGCGAGGCGATCTTCGTCATCTGAGATTCATAAGGCTCATGCAGGCCCACCCAGACAAACCCGCGGCCATATTCCGCCACGGTTTCCAGGGCGGAATGTGCGGAATACTCGCCGGGTAGGGCCTCACCATCGACGAAGACGCGGCAGTGCTCAATGGCGCGCTCCGCGGGAACCGGCGGGAAGGAGGGCTGACTAGGAGGCGTGGATTTCTTTCGGCCCCTAAAGGGCGTGGGTACGGACGGCATCGTTTCAGCCTCCTTTGCACGGTAGTGCGGATAGTAACGCAATCAAGTAGTAAAACGGGCCACGTTTTACGCAGCGGGTAAAGCTTACACCGACGGTGGGTAATATAATCGAATCTATGCCAACGTGGAAAGAAGTTACCGAAGCCAATCCCGCCCACTCCCATAATTTCGCCCGCAAATGGAAGATGCTGGAGGCGCAGGGCAAAGACATTCATGGGGAGGCCCGGCTTGTCGATGCCATGGTGGAGCGCAATTCCACCATCCTCGACGCCGGCTGTGGAACCGGCCGCGTCGGCGGGGAATTGCTGCGCCGCGGTCACAGCGTGGTGGGCATTGACGTGGACCCCATTTTGATCGAACACGCCGAACATGACTTCCCCGACGGCGAGTGGTTCGTCGGGGACCTGTGCACGGAAGAGGTTCCTGAAGGCCCCTTTGACTTGGCTGTTTCCGCAGGAAACGTCATGGGCTTTTTGGCCGTGGACGGCCGCGAGCAAGCACTGCGAAATATTTTTAACTCGCTGACCCCCGGAGGGCGCTTCGTCACCGGCTTTGGGGAAGGCCGCGGATGGGACTTCCAGGACTTCCTCGATATGGCGCAGAAGGTGGGCTACCGCGTTGACTTCACGTTTTCTTCCTGGGACATGAAGCTATTTTCGGAGCATTCCACCTTCTTGGTCGCCGTGCTATCTAGGCCTGGCGCGGACCTCTTGGCCTAAGGCCTTAAAAGCGCCGGTCCGCTTGGTCGAAGAAATCGACCTCGTGGATGCTGGCGCTGATAAAGGCGCGCTCGGCGCGGGTCCGAGTGGCCTCATCCGCCTTCTCCAGGTTTTCCTCCACAATCTTGATGCTCTCGCGCACCCCGGCGAGGAAATCTTCGCCGCCGTAGACCTCCAACCAAGCATGGTAGGGGTGATCGGGCGAGTCGAATTCCGCCAAATGCAGGCCTACCTCTGCATACAGCCAGTAGCAGGGCAGCACCGCCGCGATGCCAACGGCATAATCGTCCGTATGCGTGCTGCGGATGAGGAAATCCGTGTAGGCGCTGGTCACCCGCGAGGGCGCCGTGGTGGCCGAATCCTTCAACCACCCGCGGTGCAGTTCAGCCTCCTCCGCGAGGCACTCATAAGCGCCCTGCGCCCAGTGCAATTGCTGTGCGGTATCGGGTGCCTGGCTGGCGAGGCGAGCCAGGGCCTTCGAGTAGGACGCCAGGTACTGCGAATCCTGATCGAGGTAGAAGCTGAAAGCATCGTTGGCAAGTGCACCGGAACCCAGCTTCTGAATAAAGGGGAGTGCCTTTACCTGCTCCCAGTGATCCGCAGCGATATTCCACAGGCGCTGCGTGTACGGGCCTGCGGCCGCAACCCGCGGCTGTTCCGGGTTTTCCACCTCTTCCAAAGGCCCAGCCAGGTGAGGAAGCGGGACCGAGGATGCAGCCCGCATCAAGCGCTGCGAGCGGTGCAGGTGGTCCACCGGGCCGCTGCCCTTGCCGACGGCCAGCGCATCCGCATTGGCAATCGCCTCGTGCAGCCAGTCCGTGGACCATTCGAGGGCGCTTGCGGCATCATCGCCTGCGCCGAGCCGCGTTGCGAGGGCAGAGGAGAGGGAGCAGCCAGTGCCGTGGGTATTCTTCGTCTGCACCCGGGCCGATTCCACGCGGTGAACCGTGCCATCGCCGGTGACCACGGCGTTATCGGCAATCGCCGAATCAAGGTGTCCGCCCTTGACGATGACCGCCGTATCCGCCTCAGCGGCCCATGCCTTAGCCACCTCGATGGCACGATCCAGGTCCGCGGCTTCTTCCGTCTGCGTCAGTACGGCCAGCTCCTTGAGATTGGGCGTGATGACATCAGCGCGGGAGCACAGTTCGCGCACCGCCTTTTCCGCCTCGGGGGCCAAGAGGCGATCGCCGCTGGTGGCAACCATGACTGGGTCCAAGACCACGGGGACGGATGGGTCGATGCGGTCGAGGAAGGTGGCCACAAGGTCGGTGATGTTGGCATCGGCAAGCATGCCGATCTTAATGGCATCGATGTCTACGTCCTCGCGGACCGAATCCAGCTGCTCCTGGAGGAAATCCAGCGGCGGGACGTGGACGCTGCGCACGCCCTGGGTATTTTGGGCGACCAGCGCAGTGACCACGCTCATTCCGTACCCGCCCGCGGCGGCGATGGACTTCAGATCGGCCTGGATGCCGGCTCCGCCTGTGGGATCGGTTCCAGCAATCGAGAGAATTCGGGGATAAGTTCCTTTAGCCACGGTAGGCCTCCTTTAGGTTGTGTGCTGCGGCTGCCGGGTCATCGGCAGCCATGATGTCGCTGACCACGCAGATCCCTGCGAAGTCGCTTCCGGAAAGTTCATGGGCATTGTGTGCTTTGATGCCGCCGATGGCGACGGACTCGATGCCGCGTTCGCGCGCCGCGGTGGCAAGCCGGCCGGCGGCCTCTACGCCTATTCCCGCTGGCGCATTCTTCTTGGTCGCCGTCGAGTAAACCGGGCCAATGCCAATGACGTCGGGGGATTGCTGCGGATCGATGGCGTCCAACTCCTGCTGCGTTCCCACCGAAAGCCCGATGAGCTTATCGGGACTTAGCAGCGCGCGAGCCTGGGATAAGTCCATATCGTCTTGGCCAATGTGCAGGTGGCAGCCCACCCTGGCTGCTACCTCGGCGCGGTCGTTGATAAAGAGCGGGACATCGCCCAAGACCTTCATGAGTTCGCGGGCGGTAGCTTCCACCTCCTCGTCGCTGGCCTCCTTATCGCGCAATTGCACGACGGTCGCCCCGCCGCGCACCGCCTCTTGCACGATGGGAACTACGTTGTCCCGCCCGCCGGCGAGCTTAGGATCGGTGATGAGATACAGCGTCCAATCGATGCTCATGCTAGCCCCGCAACGTCCGCGACCTCGGAGGCAGAGGTGTGCTCTTCGATGGCGTCAGTGGTGAGCTCATGCAGCGCATCGAGCCAGGCAACCGCAAAGGAGCCAGGCGCAGTAGATTTCTCAGCGGCAACGCTGCCCGCGGCCCCGACATGCGCATGCGCGGCGATCATAGCCGCGAATGGATCATCCCACGCTGCCAGGTAGGCCGCGCAGATGGCACCTAGCGAACACCCCGTTCCGATGACGTTTTGCAGCATCGGGTGCCCAGACTCGAGGCTTACCGCACGCGGCCTTTCGCCTGCCTGCACGATGAGATCCGTGGGGCCAGATACGCCGATGACGGCCCCAGTTTCGCGGGAAAGTTTGAGTGCTGGTTCCAGCGCGGCCTCCACGCCATCGGTGGATTCCACGCCGCGCCCGCCGGCTCCGGTTCCAGCCAAGGCGATGATTTCGGAGGCGTTGCCGCGAATCGCAGTCGGACCCTGCGGCAAGACTTCATGCATGAACTCGGTGCGCTTTTTTAGCCCGCCCGCACCGACGGGGTCAAGGACCCACGGGTTTCCAGCCGCGGTCGCACCGGCGATTGCCTCACGCATGCCGGCGTATTGCTCGGAATTCGGCGTGCCGCAATTGATGAGCACGCCGCTGGCGATCCTCGCAAACTCTTGCGACTCTTCCAGAGTATCTACCATTGCCGGGCTGGCGCCGATGGCCAATAGCGCATTGGCAGAAATATTGCTGACGACCTTATTGGTCAAGCACTGAATAAGTGGAGCGGTATCGCGCACCGCATCGTGGGCACGCAGAAATGATAAGTCCACAACAATCCCTTCGCTAGTTCTAACTGAGAGCAGGTTCGATGGGTTTATCTCAGCCACGGTGCGTGGCACCCCATGTTGTAATGTCCAAGCCTAACAAAAATGGGAAAATAGGAACGAAAACAACAAAACCGCCGCCCACAGCCCCGCAGGCGGGGAGTGAGACGGCGGCTGGTGCCGAGGAGAATTTAGTTCTTCTTTTCTTCTTCTGCCTCATCGATGAGGTTGCGGGCGATGCGCTGCTGGGTAGTAATCTCCAGGTTGCCGCGGTTGCGGGAGAGGATATTAGCTGCCCAGTTGACCAATACGGCCAAGCGGCTGCGCAGGCCAACGACGTAGGTCAAGTGCAGGCCCAACCATGCCAACCAGCCTGGGAAGCCGGAGAATTCGGTCTTGCCCAGCTTCACAACGGCATTGAAACGGGTCACGATGGCCATCGAGCCCTTGTCGAAGTACTCGAAAGGTTCCTTTTCATCGGCCGTGGACTCCTCGTCCACCTTAGTCTCGATGAGCTTGGCGACGTGCTCGCCACCCTGAATTGCCACCTGCGCCAAGCCCGGCAGGCGGTTCAGGGACATCATGTCACCGATGATGTAGACGTTGTTGAAGTCACCAACGGTCATGTCATCGTTCACGGAGACGCGGCCCGCACGGTCAGCCTCGACGCCGGCTTGGTCAGCGACCATCTTGCCCAGCGGGGAAGCGGAAACACCAGCGGACCAGATCTTGGTCGCGCCCTCGAGGGTGACCTCTTCATCGGTCTTCATGTTCTTGTAGGTTACGGAGTCTTCGTTGACATCGGTCACCATGGCGTTCAGGCGCACGTTGACGCCTTCCTTCTCCAGGGTGCGCTGGGCACGGCGGCCGAGGCGCTTGCCAAACGGCGGGAGTACCTGTGGCGCGCCGTCAAGCAGGTAAATCTTAGCGGCGGAGGTGCCGTAGGTGGAGTAGACATCGCTAAGCGTGCGGTTAGCCAACTCAGCGATCTGGCCGGTGAGCTCCACACCGGTCGGGCCGGCGCCAACGATGATGAAGGTGAGGAGGCGCTCGCGCTCAGCGGGGTCATCGGTAAGCTCAGCTTTTTCGAAGGCGGAAATGATGCGGGAACGCAGCTCCAAGGCATCATCCAAGGTCTTCATGCCAGGTGCAAACTCCGCAAAGTGGTCATTGCCAAAGTACGACTGGCTGGAGCCAGCGGCGACCACAAGGGAGTCATAGGAGTAGGTGCGCGAAAAGTCATCGAGCTCGGCGGTAACCGTCTGGTCTTCCAGGTTAATGTCGGTCACGTTGCCGTTGACAAAGTCCACATTATCCTGGTTGCGCAGCAGCTGGCGGGTCGAGGGCGCAACCTCACCTGCGGAAATCATGCCGGTTGCCACCTGGTAGAGCATCGGCTGGAACAGGTGGTGGTTCTTCTTATCGATGAGGGTGATCTCAACATCGGCGTTCTTTAACTTCTTCACAGTGTTAAGACCGCCGAATCCACCGCCAACCACGACAACGTGGTGACGGCTTCCGTTTGGACGATAAGGGGTATCAGTCATGGAATTAATGCGACCTTCCTCGAGAAAGCTTAATTTAAGTACCCGTATAGTGTAAACGCTCGTCACATAACGTGCATACTTGATGCCCATTTACATGCGTTTCGGGTTTCCTTTCCTGCGGAGCGTCTTGACCGAAACCGCTCAGAAACTGGCTAAAATAAGCCCACACCGTGACCCCTTGCACCCAGGAGCGCTCCCCAAACCATGAGTTTTTCCACCCCCGAGCATCTACGCTCCATCGACGCGGAGGCATGGCCCAATATCGCGACCGTGCCATCGCAGCGCTGGGCGACGCTAAAATCCCGCCGGGCCGAAGCAGAATTTGCCAAGGCCTGCGATAGCGCCGGCTTGGAGCTCGAACTCGATGCTGCTGGCGGCCCCGATTTGAAGGTGGGTCACGATGCGCTCTTTGAGCGGATCGCCGCTACCGGATGGTTAGGCTTTGCCGAAAGCTATATGGCAGGCGAGTGGACCGTCGAATTCTCCGCCCAATTGGTAAAAGTTTTGGGCAAGCTCCTGCAGGTGGGGTACCTTCCCAAACCGCAAGGGGTAAGCGTGTGTGATTCTGAGCCAGGGGAGCTGCCGCTCGACTTGGTGCGCCTCTATGCCGGCGATGGCCTCAGCCACGTTGGCGGGATTTTCTCCAGCGGCGTGCCGACGACGATCCGGGAAACGGTCGAGAGCTTTAGCCCGAAAGCCGGCGGCAGGGAGCCGAAGAGCCACTTTGTCGATGTCACCACGGTGAGCGAGCCCACCAACGTGGACCGGGATGACTTGGGAGAGGCGCAGCGCAGGGCGGCAGACTGGCTTCTCGATGCCACCCGCACCGGCGCCGGTACCCACCTTCTTGTCTATCCCGCGGCCGGGATGCAGGCCGCGATACGCGCTACCAAGCGCCGCGCCACAGTCGACGTCCTGACCAGCGATGTCGAACAAATCACCCAGATGCGCGAGGCGCTTGTCTTTGCCGGAACGGAAGATTCTATCCACGTAGAGCGGATTCCGGATTCCGTTCCGAGCCCGAAGCAGTGGCGCGGGCACTACGACGCGATTATCAGCGTGGAAAAATTCGAGCAATTAAGCCCGCGCGAACGCAAGGCGTATATCCGGGTCCTCGATCGCTTCCTTACCGCAAACGGGCGGGCGGCTTTTCAATCCATCGTGGCCACCGAATCCATGTCGGACGCGGCCCGAGCATCGTTGCAGGCCATGCGGGCCTATATTTGGCCAGGCCTCGACTACCCGCTGACTATGGATCTCCACCGGCTCGTGGATAAGAACTCTCACCTGCGCATTGTGTCCGAAACGCACGTGGGCAGCCACTATATTGAGTCTCTGCGCCAGCAGCGATCCTTTTTCGATGGGCACCTGCGCGAGGCCGCCGCTGCAGGCTTTGATCCGGTTTTCCGCAGGTTATGGACCTTCCAATTCGCACTTCGCGAGGCGCTCATGACGCTCGGGATGATCGATTCCGTGCAATTTGGCCTAACCCACCGCAATCGCGGCGGGCGCCGCTAGGCTCTTTAGTGCGGAAGCTCGTCGAATTCGTCTAGCAGGTCAACGCTCGGGACGAAAAAGTTCGTACCGGTCAGGGCCGTGGAGAAGTCCAGGATCCGGTCATAATTGCCTTCGGGATCGCCGATGAACATATTGCGCAAACGCTCATTAATATCCTCTGGGTCCTTGGCATATCCGATAAAGTAAGTACCCATCTCACCTGCGGCAAAGGAACCGAAGACCATGTTTTCTCGGTAGATATCCTCCTCGAGGTCATTGAGAGCCACGTGGGAATTTGATGGCTGCGCATCCTCATCGAGCTCCACGTCATCGGCCTTGGTACGCCCGATAACGCGTTCCTGCTCTTCGGTGCTGATACCGCTCCACTTATCTAGGTCATGGGTGTATTTTTGCACTGTGACGTAGGAGCCGCGGGGATAATCGGCGTCATCGGCAAGCAGCACTGTCTCTAGAGCTTCCTCGGGGAGGGGATTGGCGGTGCCATCCACAAAGCCTAGGAGGTCGCGCTGGTCCAAGTACTTGAAACCCTGGGTCTCATCGATGACGGTGGCGGCATCGCCCAGCTGGCGCAAGACCTGGCGCGCCATTTCGTGGCAGAGGTCATAAGTATTCGCGCGGAAATGCAGCAGGATATCACCGGGCGTGGAAGGCGCCTTGTACGTGCCCTCGAGCGGCTCGAACTCCTTGAGCTTGTCCGGGCGGGGAGCGCTGGTAAGGCGCGGCCACATGGACGCGCCGATGCCGACGACCGTATACAGCTCGCCCTCATTGTGGCGGAAATTGACGGACTTGAAGGTATCGCTAAAAGCGGAGAGCATGTCCCGAGTGGCTTGCTCGCCGCCTTCCGCAATGTCCAAGACTAGGAACAGGGCGGCGCGGGAAGGCTTAGTGACAACGCGTTGAATAGTCATGAGTTCCAGCATATGTGTCCGCTTTGGGCGTTGCACGTTTGGTGTATGTGGCGCTGTGGTGTGATGTGGATGCTTTGGTGGGTGGGCTTTGATGCGTGATGTGCAGGGTTTGATGCGTTTTGACAAATAGTGGGCCGATTTAGGTGTTTTGGAGGGCACTATTTGTCAATTTGGAACATACTGCGCTGTGAATGGCTTGAACATTCTAAACTGACGGGCCTCGGTCCCGGTGGGAGGGACTTCCACGGATCTAAAATGACATAATGTACATTATCGGACAATTATGGAGTTCTGCAGGTTAAGCTGCGGGCGGCTTGAGCGTGTATGAATTGCGTGCGATGCTGACTGCCTTGTTCGCGGTTCGGTCCGGAGCGTTGACCGCCCTGCTTGTTTTGGATGCGGCGTGCTAAGGTTTGAAGGTTCCGCGGATAAGTTGGCCCAGACTTTGCCGAGACGCCTTTGAATACCTGAAGCGAGCCAGCCTTTCGAATCCGCTTGGGCTTACCTAGGGTGCCTAGCGAACAGCCCCAACAGCCTAAACGCCCAATTGTGTGGACGGGCGCCGATAGCGGGACTTTCCCGCTGCTGCGTTAAGGCGCTTGCTATACCCCGGTATTTAGTCACAGTGACGTTAATTAAAGGGGGGAAGCCTTGGTTCTCTATTGGTTTTTATAGGCACTCCATAGCTGCCAGATGGTTAATACCGCCAGCAATGCTGCAATCGCTGTGACTAGCCACATTTGCTGGACCGCGACGAAAATCGAGAAAGCTATGACGACTATAAGGCGGAACCACAGGGCGGAAATTAAGCGGCGAGAATTCACGGTTTAATCCTTGTTCAAGGAGATGCGCAGGTTGATCTCGCCGTCCTCGGCGACCTTAGCCGCCAGCATGTCTGGGGTTTCCACGTTGTAGTCCAGGCGGTTAATCGGAACGTCGCCGCCAATGATGATATCGTCACCGTCACGCAGGACATCGAACTCCTGGGTGATTTCCTGCGTCTTGTCCTTGATCGTAAGGTCACCGGTGAGCTTGACGGAGCCGATGGTGCCGTCTTCGGGGATATCGGCAAGCGAGGCGGGCTTGGTAAGCGTGAAGGAAGATTCTGGGAAGTCTGAGGTCTTAAAGAGCTTGGACTTCATGTTTTGGTCGCGGACTTTCTTGTCCGTGGTAAGAGCATCCATATTCACCGTGATGGTGGCGGATTCCAGCGTGGAATCGGAAATCTTCGCCTGACCGGTGACCTCCGTGGTCGATCCGGAGGTGGACGTCCTCTCCGCAGGCAGAACCTCGTCGAAGGTAAAGCCCACCGAAGTGTGGTTATCGGCGCGACCCTTGGCCACTGACCAGGAACCGTCGAGCGGAGTCGAGGCTTCCTTGGCGCCATCGGCAGTCACGGGCTCCGTCTTGACGCCGCCACTTTTGAAAAGCGAGTACACAATCGGGCCGATCGCTACGGCGGTAAGTACGAGGATTAAAACCACGAAGATGGAAACGACGAGTTTCCGGTTATAAAAAAGCTTTTTCATCTACTATCGAAGTCCTTCTAAACGCCGAGCCAGCGAAACAAGCTCCTCACACAGACTGGAAAGCTCTTCCGCGCTCGCGCCTTCTTCCGCGGCGGTATGAATGTCTTCTGCGGAACACCGCAATTCAAAAAGGCCGTCGCGCAAACCTTGCACTTTATCTGGGCTTAAGATTACTGCATCGGCAGGAATATCCGTGCCACTAACATTGTTTCTTTGTTCATAGGCACGCTGTTTGCACGAGGCGCTGCAAAACTTACGTGGTCGTCCCCTACCGCCTTGGTCAATATCCTTTCCACACCATTGGCAGGAACCGACATTGCTTTCACGACTAGCTGTACGGATCACTCGATACACTTTAGTCCATTAAACGGCGGGCTGGGAACAATACCGCGTGGGTGTTCGTTATAATAAATAGCTCTTAGGCGAAACTATCGCCGTCAATCAGGGATCTCTTTGAAAAGGATGATGTTGCATGGCAGATCGCGTACTCCGTGGCAGCCGTATGGGTGCAGTCAGCTACGAAACTGACCGCGACCACGACCTCGCACCGCGTCAGATGGTGAAATACCGCACGGACGATGGTGAGATTTATGAGGTGCCCTTTGCACATGAGGCAGAAATCCCTGAAGAATGGATGTGCAAGAATGGCAAACTGGGCCACCTCGTAGAGGGCGAAGGCGTGGAAGCTAAGCCCATCAAGCCACCGCGCACACACTGGGATATGCTGCGGGAGCGTCGCTCCATCGAGGAGCTCGATGAGCTTTTGGAAGAGCGCATTAACCACCTGCGCTCCCGCCGTCGGACCGCTGCGCGCCTCCTCAAGGAGCAGGAACAGCAGAAGAAGTCTTAAAGGCTCAAGCGGAATTAATTAAAGCCCGTACCCTGACCGCCACGGTGGCGTTGGGGTACGGGCTTTCTGCTGCTTAGATTACTTCTTCTTAGTCAGCTGGCCCACCTGGTGCTTGACCAAGTATCCCAGCTCATTGGCCAAGTTAGTGGCCCAGCCCACACCGTTGCGGGCCTTCTGGCCGGCATTGTGAACAGAGCCGTATTTGACCTCGTGGTCCGCCAGCTTGGACATCTCGCCGGCAAAATCCTTCACCTGCTCCGCGCGGTGGGCCACGCCCCACTTGGTTACCTCGAAGAGGGAATCCTTGACAAAGGAACCATCCAGCTTGGATTCGCCGTACTCGCGCTCGGTGAAGGTGATGGGCACCTCGCGGATATCGTATCCAGCCTTGACCGCGCGGAAGGCCAAGTCCACTTGGAAGATGTAGCCGGCCTTGGACAGCTCGTCAAAGTCGATGTCTTCCAACAGCTCGCGGCGGAAAGCGCGGTAGCCTGCGGTCATATCGGACAGGTCGGTGCCGAGCGCGAAGGAGATATAGAGGTTGCCCAAGCGGGACAGGTACTCGCGGGATGCCGGCCAGTTGACGGTCTCGCCGCCTGGCACATAGCGGGAGCCGATGACGAGGTCGGCGCCCTTGTCAATCTCCTCCAGCAGCAGGTGCAGCTGCTCTGGGGCGTGGGAGCCATCAGCATCCATCTCACAAAGGACCTGGTAGTCGCGCTCCAAGCCCCACTCGAAGCCGGCGATATAAGCGCCCAAGAGGCCGCCCTTGCCCTCGCGGTGCAGCACGTGAATGTGGTCATCTTCTGCAGCGAAAGCATCGGCCTTCTCGCCGGTGCCGTCAGGGGAATTATCATCCACAACGAGGATGTGAACCTCTGGCAGCGCCTCGCGGACGCGGCCGGTAATCAAGGGAAGGTTTTCAATCTCGTTATACGTTGGGATGATAACCAGCGTCGCAGAATCAAGAGTGCTCACAGAAATTAATGCTCCTACTTTTCTTTAGCGCCGACACCGCGAGGTGTACGACCCAATCGGTTGATACGCACGGCAATGAGTGCGCAGACGGTACCAATAATAACCATCAGCCACTGCATGAGCGAACCGTAGCGCACCGAAAATGTTTCACCGGTTTTCAGTGGCAGGATTTCTACCAGTGCCGCGGGCTCAAAGAGCTCCGAGGATTGGCTCACGCTGCCGTCTGGGTGCACGAGTGCGGACACCCCAGAGGTGGCTGCGACCACGACGGCGCGGTCGGTTTCGAGCGCCCGCAGCCTGCTCATGGCCAGCTGCTGGTAGGTCATATCGGAAAAGCCGAACGTAGCGTTATTGGTAGGCGTCGTGAGAATCTGCGCGCCGTTGTTGACGGATTCGTGGAAGGCGTTATCGAAGGAGACCTCATAACAGGTCGCCACACCTACCGCGACGGAATTCATGGAGACCACACCGGGCCCGTCCCCTGCCTTGAAATCCCCGGCGAGGTCGACGTAGTCCGAGAAATGCGCGAAGAAGTCCCGCATGGGCATGGTTTCACCGAACGGCTGTAGGTACTTCTTATAGTGATGGTCGCCTGCCCCGTGGCCGGGAGTAAAGACTTGCATGGTATTGCGCGCACCCACTTCATCGCGGGTGGCGGTGCCAACCAGCACTGGCGCGTCAATGGCATCGACGGCCCCGCTAATGGCTTGGGCCGCCTCGCCGTCACGGAAAGGGTCGATATCAGAAGAGTTTTCCGGCCAGATCACCAGATCTATATCGTCTTCGTGGCGGGCGAGCTTCTCCGTTTCCTGGACGTGGTTATTCAGCACCGCCCGCCGTTGCCCGGCGAAATCCAAACCACTGCGCGGCACGTTGCCTTGGATGGCGGCTACCTTGGTCTCGCCAACCTTGGTATCTGCGGGATCGATGCCGCGCCCAGCCGCGAGTCCTGCAACTAGCGGGAGGATGAGCGCGGCGCCAGCGGCTACCTTTAGCCGCCCGCCGCGCAGCAACAAGCCAGCCAGGCCGCAGGCGCACAGCGCCGTTGCCACTGTAATCAGGGAGGTCCCGCCCCACGGGGCGAGATTGGCTAAGGGCCCTTCGATTTGTCCCCACGCCAGTTTGACCCAAGGGAAACCACCAAAAGGCACCGAGGAACGCAGGACCTCCACGGCGAGGTACACGAAGGGAAAGACCAGAAATCCATATCGCCACCGCGCCACAGAGGCCCCGAATATCCCTAAAAGGATGGCATATACCGAAAGCCAGATGGCAAGCGCCGCATAGGGCACGGTCCCTACCAACTCGCCAATCCAGGGCAGGCTCAGCAAGTACAGAATCAGCCCGTGCGCCACCGCCAAAAGCGCGCCTGTGGCCCCGCGCACCTGTCGCCCACGCCAAGGCATGAGGCTCACATACAGCAGGGCGATGCCAATGATCGCGCCCCACCACCAGCCGCGCGGCTCAAGGGCGGTAAAGGTCAGCGCACCAGATATGCCCGCTATGACGAGGCGGGCGAAAAATATCGCCACTTATTTTCCGTCCTGCGAATTGCCATCGCCGCGGGGACCGAAGTCATCAGGATCCAGGTTTTCGGACCAGTTGCGCAGCTCTTCTTCGTCGATAACTTCGTGGGAATCGCTCTGACCAGACGATTGCCCAAAAGATTGGCCCGAGGCCTGCCCAAAGGAACCAAAATTGCCATAGCTATCGTGCTGCTGTGCCATGGGCGATGCCTCGTAAATGCGCACACCCATCTTCTCCACCTTGCGGTAGATGGATACGGCCATAAACTTTCGAAACAGCGACCGCGTTGGGGCGAAGATGAGCAAGATACCAATAAAACTGGTCAAAAACCCAGGCAGGGACAGCAACATGCCACCGGCCAAGGTTAGGCCCACATTCCCGGCGGTTTTACCCATGTCGTTATCGCGGACGTAGTAGGTCCCGTCACCAGCCTGTTCTACCTGTTTACCCATCAACCGGCGCACCTCAATACCGGCGATGGACATTCCAAAGAACATGGTGATGAACAGAGCAATGAACGCCCAAAAGAGGCCAATCCACTCGGCGACGGCCCAAAACGCTAGGGTTTCCGCCAGCATATAGAGGACGAGATATAAAAACGGCATAGTTTCCAGTTTAACGAGCAAAGCTGACGATATGCTGGCAACACTCGATCCCAGCGCAGGGCTTCTCACCGGCTACACTGGCAAGCTATGCATTACCCCAAATTTTTCCAGCATCCCGAGTCCGGCACTTCCCTGCGCCTGCACGTTGTGGGCGGTTTTACCAGCCCTAATGATTGGATCCATTTGGGTTATTGCGCGGCGCACTGGGCCGATGGCAGCGTCTACATTAGCCCTAATTCCGCCATCGAGTTGCGGGGCGTCACGGACAAGGCGCAGCTGGCGGCTGAGCTGGATAAATTGGAGTTGCAGAGCTTCCACATTCCTGTGCTGGCCTCTCCCCTTTCTGCCGCGGCGAAGCAGGCCGCGCGCGAGCTGGCCACGCACCTGAATACCGAACAGCCCGGCGTGGAGTCGCTCGCGATTACCGCTACCGACGATCTCCCGGCTTCTGCCACGCAGGTCAGCATGCGTCTGCTTGACGATGCCACCTTGAATATCACCCAGTCCCCCGCCGCCGACATCCCTACCGCAGGCCTCTCGCTTGCCGATGCCGCAGCCCACCTCCAACGCCTCGGTGCACAAAGCACCGAGACGAAGGGCGGTGTGACAAGTGACGCGGAGCTTAACGCAGAACCTGGGCCCATTGGCTGGTTGGACGAGCACCAGGCAGAAGGCGTGGTCGACCTTGGCGCGGGGGTCTACCAAGGCGCCATCCCGGCGCAGTTCGCGCAGCTTATCGGCCAGCTCGAGGTAAACATCACGGTCACCCCGTGGGGTGGCTTAGTCTTTCACGACATCGCAGAGGGCGATGCTGAGGTCGTCCTCCGCGTGCTCGCCCCGCGCGGTTTCATCTTCGACATCAACTCGCCCCTGCTGCGGGAGGGCGAGGCCGACTAACGCGGCATGTGCCGCCACACGGGCCGGGGCACGAGCCGCATGACCCAGGCCAAAGCCTGCAGGGCCTTCGGGATCCACAGGGTGTGGCTGCGTGCCTGACCGCGGCGGTCGTCGTTGTCTATGCAAGCAACGACGGCATCGGCGACATCGCCTGGCCGCACCGATAGCGGGGCCGGTTTCATTCCTTGGGTCATGGACCCGATGACGAACCCGGGGCGCGCGGTAATCAACCCAAGCCCACTGCCGTGCAACCTATCCGCAAGGCCCTGACAAAATGCATCCAGGCCAGCCTTGGTGGAACCGTAGACATAATTGGCGCGGCGGGCCCGCCAGCCAGCGATGGAGGAAAAGGCCACGATATGGCCGCGCAGCATCGACTGCGCCGCCACCGTCAGCACGGAGACCTGGGCGGTGTAGTCGATAGTGGCGATTTGTGCTGCCTGGGACGGATCGAGTTCCGCTTTATCTTGATCCCCTAGGATGCCGAAGGCGACCACAGTCAGCTCAATGGCGCCGACGCGTTCCTTGGCCTCGGCAAAGATCTGGCGGTGCTGGGAGAAATCCTCCGCATCGAAGGACAGCTGGTAGACGCTGCGTGCACCTGCGGCCTCTAGCTGAGAGGTTACCCCCTCAAGCCCGTGCGTCCCGCGCGCGGCGAGGACGATGTCGTTGCCGCAGGCCACGCGACGGGCGATTTCACCGCCGATATCGCTGCGCCCGCCTAGGATCAGTACGCCAGCCACTTAGCGCACTTCGCGTTCAACGACGTTGAGGGACTCGTAGCCATCCTTGGTAAGGACCACGATGTCTTCTAGGCGCATGCCCCACTGGCCTTCCAGGTAAATGCCTGGCTCGATGGAAAAGGCCATGCCCTCTTCCAGCGCTAGGTCATTTCCCTCCATGATGAAGGGCTCTTCGTGGGTCGAGAGACCAATTCCGTGGCCGGTGCGGTGGACGAATTTATTGCCCCAGCCGGCATCGGCAATAGCCTTCCTAGCAACCGCATCGATTTCCTCGGCAGTGCTGCCGGGTTTGGCGGCGGCGCGGGCGGCCGCTTGGGCATCGTAAAGCACTGCATAAGCGTCCTGGAAGTCCTGCGGTGCCTGGCTAAGATCGCCGCCTACGACGTAGGTGCGGGTGCAATCGGAATGGTAGCCGGAGGGCAAGGTGCCTCCGAGATCCACGACGACGGGCTCGCCCGCAGCCAGCTTCCGGTCAGAGAAGCTGTGGTGCGGATTGGCGCCATTCGGGCCAGAGCCCACGATGACAAAGTCAATGATGGAATGTTCTTCGAGGATGAGCTTTTCCAGTTCGTGCGCCACCTCGGCCTCGGTGCGGCCGGGCTGCAGGAGCCCAGGAACCTGGGCGTGCACGGCGTCGATGGCCTGGCCGGCCCTGCGCAGCTCTGCGATTTCCGCCTCATCCTTGCGGGTAAACAGCTCTGCGAGCGCGTAGGTGGCAAGGACATAATCCGTCTCGGGCACGAGCGCCTGGAACTGCAGGATGTGGTCCGCAGTCAGGGATTGGCCCAGAGCGACCTTCTTGATCGGCGCAGCGCCCTTGAGGGCGAGCTCGTAGGGATTATCGCCGTCATTCCACCCGCGCAGCTCCACATCGAGCTTGCCGACGGGCGCCGATTTAATATCCGTAATATCCGTATTCGGCGAGACAATCCACGGGGTACCGCTCTGCGGAACCGCCAGCACCGTCAGGCGTTCGTGGGACGATACCCACGAACCGGTCAGGTAGGCGAAATCGGGGCCGGTGCCAATCAGCAAAAGGTCAATGCCCTGCTGGGTGGCCGCTTCTTGCGCGGCCGCGAGCCGGCGCGAATACACTTCGGGAGAAAAAGCCTGAGTAGTCATACACCTCAGTCTACTAGCCAGCAGGCCGGGCTAGCTTAAGCCCCGATCGCGACGACCCCGCGCTGGATGGCATCGATTGCGCGGCGCGCGTTGCGCTGAATCTGGCCATCGTAGCCAGTCTTGGCGATTTGCTGCAGGAGGTCCACAACTTGGCGGCACCACCGCACGAAGTCACCGGGGGTAAGCTCCGCGCCCGCCTCATTGGCCGCCGCCATGCAATAGCCCAACGGCGCACCCGCTGACCATTGGTGAATGGCCAGCGCAAAACCGGCTTCCGGCTCGCGCGTTGGGGGCAGGCGGTGGCGCCGCTCATCCGCGCTGAGTTCGGTATAGATACGCCACGTCGCATTCATGGCATCGGCCATGCGATCCGTTGCGGCCTCCGGCTGGCCCCCAGTGGCCTTCCTATTTTCAAAGCAGCACAGAGATGCAACGCCGGCCAACTCCGCCGGATCCAGCTCATCCCAAATTCCTCGTTTCAGGCATTGGGCAACGAGCAGATCGGATTCGCTATGAATCTTGGCTAGGCGTTCGCCTTCCTCAGTGATGACCGGCGTGCGATCGCTGCCGGCACCAGAGAACTCGACATAGTCCATCTCCGCGAGAAGATCCACGATGCGTTCAAAGGTGCGGCCCAAAGTATCGGTTGCCTTATTCACCTTGGTCTGCAGCTTTTCGAGGTCGCGCTCGCGGCGCGCCAACTTCTGTGCCACGCCGGCCAGTTGCTCCCTGTCGGTGGCGGGCCAGTCGTGCGCAGGGTGCTCGCGAATGGCATCGCGCAACTCGCCTACCCGCTTATTTGGTCGCAGGCGCGGCTTCGACTTCATCCGCTTCGGGCGGTCAAACTTTTCGCGGTGGAAGACGTCCTGGATGTACTTGGTATTGCGCCGCGGGTTCTTCCGCACCGGCTTCGGGATCTTAATCCGCCCCAGTTGAATCGGCGGATTGCTAATCCCGGTGGCATCGATGCGCCCTGACCAGCCAGATTCCGTGGTCACCCACGGGCGTGGATCCGCGGTCTGGTTGGCCGGGGTGACCACCGCGGCAAGAGTGGGCCGCTTCTTTCCGGCAATCGCGATGACATCGCCCAATTGCAGGCGCGCTAGCACCGCGACTACTTCCTGGGTGCGTTGGTGTTCCTTATCAACCTTGGATTGCTGTTCTTCCACCGTCAGCTCGCGGCGCAGCCGGATATAATCCATGAGCACCTCGGCGGGATCCTCGCCGTCCTTGGCTGGTGGTGCGAGGGCATCTACGGCATCGTCAAGCTGCTCGCGCAATTCGCGCACGCGATGCTCTGCGCGCTCTAATTCGCGGGTTTCTTCGACCACGGAACCATCGGCTTGGAACTGCGCAAAGGACTTTTCTAGGAGCCGCAGCGAGTCCTCAAAGCCGAGCATGCCCAGCAGGTTGATGGCCATGTTATAGCCTGGCGCAAACGTAGAAATCAGCGGATACGTGCGCGTCGATGCCAAACCCGCGACAAATCGCGGATCCATCGCCGGGGCCCACTGCACGACCGCATTGCCCAGGGTATCGATTCCGCGCCGGCCCGCGCGCCCAGTCAGCTGCGTGTATTGGCCCGGCGTGAGATCCACGTGCGCTTCGCCATTGAACTTAATCAACTTCTCGAGCACAACCGTGCGCGCTGGCATATTAATGCCCAAGGCAAGGGTTTCGGTAGCAAATACCGCGCGTACCAAACCGCGGACGAAGAGATCTTCTACGATGTGGCGAAAAGCCGGCAACATTCCTGCGTGGTGGGCGGCAAAACCGCGCGAGAGCGCTTCGCGCCACCGCCGGAAATCCAAGACCTGCAGGTCTTCTTCCGGAATGCCCTCGACGCCGGCATCGACGATGGCCTTGATCTCTTCTGCCTCTTCCTGCGTCGTCAGCACCATCCTGCTGCGCAGGCATTGATAGAGCGCGCCATCGCAACCGGCGCGGGAAAAGATGAAGGTAATCGCGGGCAGCATATCTTGCGATTGCAGCACCTTTAGCACCTCTGGGCGCCCTAAGGGGCGGTAGCGATCTTGCGGACGGGAGGAACCGGAACGCCCGCTCGCTTTACCATGAAATTCGCTGCGCCCGCCGCCCTTGTGGCGCGCCCTCGCACGGAACCCCTTGCCGGATTTATAGTCCGCGCGCCCATCGTCGCTATCGCCTGCCTCCAAGCGCTGAATGCGGCGCTCTAGTTCGGAATTGACCTGGCCGCCGGATTCCGGCTCAAAGAGCGGGTAAATCTTGCGGCCCAACATCATCCATTGATCGAGCGGGACCGGCCGGTGTTCAGTCACGATGACAGAGGTATCGCCGCGGACCGTGGCGAGCCATTCACCGAATTCCTCGGAATTGGACACAGTGGCAGACAGCCCAATGATGGATACGTGGTCCGGCAAATTCAGGATGACTTCTTCCCAGACCGCGCCGCGGGAGGCATCTGCAAGGAAGTGGATTTCATCCATGACCACGTGTGTAAGCCTATCCAGCGCCGGAGAATCCGCGTAGATCATATTGCGCAGCACCTCGGTGGTCATCACCACGATTTCGGCATCGGCGTTGATGGAGACATCGCCAGTAAGCAGACCCACGGCATCCTCGCCGTGCTCAGCAACGAGGTCGTGGTATTTCTGGTTGCTCAGCGCCTTAATCGGGGTGGTATAAAAGCACTTCGTGCCGCGGCTTAAAGCCAAAGACACGGCGAACTCGCCAACGACGGTTTTACCTGCGCCAGTAGGGGCGCAGACGAGCACCCCTTGGCCATTTTCTACCGCCTCACACCCCTGCACCTGGAACTCATCCAAGGGGTATGGGAGGCCGGCAGCGAAGGTATCCAGGTGAGTTTCAGTCATATCTCACAAGGCTACCCGTGCTTAAAGCACATCGTCGAAAAAGCCGCCTTCATCGGTAGGCCGTGGCGGCCCCTTGCGATCCCCAGCCTGCTGCGAAGTGCTATCCGCCGCCCGCTTTTCCGCGCGGACAGTCTGCGATGACGCGCTAGGTGCCGTGGGCTTTGGGGAGGCATACACGCCCGATGGGGCATCGACAGGCGCGGGTCCACCCACGCCCGTGGGGCCCTCATCAAGCGCGGACGCGGATTCATCATCAAGATCCATCCACTCAGGGCGCTGCCGGTTCTGGCGTTTATCGTGAATGCGGCAGAACTGGAAGGCAATCTCGATAAGCAGCAAGAGGCAGGCGGATAAGACCAGCATGCTAAACGGTTCTTGGCCTGGCGTCACCAAAGCAGCGAAGATCATAACCACGACGATGATAATGCGGCGCTTGTCCTTGACGTGGTTGTATTCCAAGATACCAATGAGATTGAGCGAGACCACCAAAAGTGGAACCTCGAAGCTGATGCCGAAGATGAGCAACATCGCCAAAAGATAATAAAAATATCGCTCACCGGTTAATGCTGCGGTTTGATACTCAGCGCCGATACCAATGAGGAATTCCAAGCCCACGGACAAGATGAAGTAGGCCAAGACGGCGCCCGCCAGGAAGAGTGAGACGGCCACAACGACGAAGCTCAAGGTATAGCGGCGCTCGTTCTTATGCAGGCCTGGGACGATGAATGCCCACACCTGGTAGAGCCAGACAGGGGACGAAATCACCGTACCGGCCAAAGCACCGACCTTCAGACGCAAAATGAGCATCTCGAAGGGGCTGGTGGCAAGCAAGCGGCATTCGCCATCGTTATTGAAATTGGCCCGCTTATCTTCCGGCAATGAGCAATAAGGCTCGCGCAGAATTTCTCCCAGCGGCGGAATCCGGAAGGGCGCCTGCTGGTACCAAATGAAACCGATGATCGCACCGATAACCAAGGCCAACAAGGAAATAATGATCCTTCGCCGCAGCTCTTGCAGGTGCTGCACTAAGGTCATCTCGCCCGTTGGATTCTTGGGCTTGCGTGAAAAACCTCGCCGCTTGCGGCGCACGCGGGATCCTTGTTCACCGACAGGGTGGGACTGTGAGGACATCAATTTGGCTCTTTCAACGCACAAGAGCGAACACTACCCTGCTCACTCGGTATCTGGATGCCGCGCGCCGGCACGGCTGGCGAGTACATAAGCAAAGCGTGTTCGCGTTTCTAGCAGGCAGAAGGCGTTAATTCTGAGAAGAAGTGTTTCCCTGCTGGTGGCCAGGTTGCATATCTGGGCGGTTCCAGAACTCCTCATCGGACTGCTGGCGCTTCTGGCTCAATTGAGCTTGAGCCTCAGAGCGCTTGGTGTCCTCCGATTGCATTTCATTGACCTCAGATTTGAAAATGCGCATCGAGCGGCCCATGGAACGAGCAAGATCGGGCAGTTTCTTCGCGCCAAATAGCAAGATGATGACGAGAACAATCAGGCCGATTTCCAATGGTCCTAAGGTCATAAGATCCTCTTTCGGTTCTTCTTTGCCTGCGCCAGATGGCCGCCGCGCTCTCTCCCTTCGCGGGGAGAATTCGCGAGGCAATTTTAAGACGCATGTGCGTGCAGTAACTGAATTTTAAGTATAGCCCTTCAACGCGGCATTTCCGCGTTCCGCAATGAGATTCACAATAGATTGAGGGGCTATAACGCGTAACCTATCGGCCTGCCCGAGGGCGAAACGAACCAGCCAATCCACCGATCCTACCTGCATCGTTGCAGCTACAGTGCCGTTTTTTAGGCGTTTGCTTAGTTGCATATCGTAGTATTCTGCAAGCCAAGTGAATTCTTCATGAATGATTAATTCCACGGAATCCGCCGTACCTAAATTAAAGGGTGCTGCAGCGTCGAAATCCAGCTCCTTGAGGCGCGGATGAGCAGTTTCCTCGGTCAACTCGGCATGCTTGATGCGGTCGATGCGGAAGGTCCTATGCCCCTGCTTATCTTCTTCCCATGCCGCGAGATAAGGCTCGGCATCCACGATGAAGATCCGGGCCGGATCAACTAGGCGCTCGGTTTCCTTATTAGATGAAGCACTCCAATAGCGCATCCGGATGCGCCGTTTTTCATTGAGCCCGCGGTTTAAGGTTGCCTGGATATCGGATTCTTGCGGGTCCACCGTCGATAACGTGTCATAGATACTCAGCGTGCGCTCATCCATAATGGAGCGCAATTTCTCCGCGGCCGACTTAATCGCCCTGGCATCCAGCAGCCCGGGCATGGCCTCGAGGGATTCTAGGGTAAGCAAGAGGGCGCCTGCCTCGGTTGGGGTAAGCCGCAATGCTTGTCCCAGACCTTGGTCATTGTAGATGGTGACACCATCGCGGTAGCTGAAAGAGAGATCGATGAGCTCTTCGGTATTGCGGCCAGTCCCAGAGCAAAATAGCCGGTCCACGGCATCTTTTAGCTCTCCTGGGTCCATCCCCAAATCCGCGGCCGCCTCCATCGGGGTTTTATCCGGATGGTTTTGAAAATACGGGATGAGGTTGAGCGACCGGACGAGCGCTTGCAGTTTATGAGATCCATCGGCCATAGGTTTACTCAGCTCCATTGTGGTTGGCGGCTGCGCGCAATAGATTAATGATGTCATTGCGCACCTCGGGGGGATCGAGCACTTTTACTTCTGGGGCATAGCCCGCTGCGCTGCGCACCAACCAATCCTTCTGGACCCCGGTAAGCACTACGGTGCCATCGGCGGTGCGCGTGCCCACGCTTTCTAGCTCTTGGGCTTGACCCTCTGGAATATACAGGGTCGCATCCACCTTTTCGCCGCGTTGTAGCGCCTCTTTGACGAGCTTGTCGATGTCCACCGTCGGCTCGATGTGCTCAGCCGGCTGGTGGGACCGCTTGATATCGGAAAGCCTTAAGGCCCGGAAGACGCGCGGGGCTGCGCGGTCAACATCGAAGCCAACAATATAAATGCGACTTTGGTGGTTGACCACTCCCCAGGGATCCATGGTCCGGCGCACTGTCTCAGCCGCCGGATGGGGGCGGTAGGAAAAGGTGATGCGCACTTTATTTCGCACGGCGGCGAGGACGAAGGTGATGACTTCGGGGGCGAGCCGGGTGATGTCATTGACCGCGGTATATACGGGGGCACCCTCCAGGTTGCGGGAGGCCCCCGAAGCGGCAATCTTGGTCCACCCGGACAGGGAGAAATCGCTCAATCCACCAGGGGTTCCCACTCCCCCTGCGATGCCAAGCACCATCGCTTCTTCCGGTGAAAATTCCACCGGCGGGAGCTGGTAATTGCTTTGGTCGAGGCGGTACGAGACACCGTCTTCCCCACCGGTGTGCACGATGGGGACTCCGGCGCGTTGCAAGGTGGCGATATCGCGGCCCAGTGCCTTGGTGAAAGCCTCGTCGGACTTATCGCTATAACCTGCGACGTGGCTGCGGATCCAGGCCGCGGAGCGGTCAGGTGAACCACCCGAATTCGCCGCTCCTTGCAGCGCAAAGGATAGGTTGGTGAGCCTTTCTACCGCCGCATCCTGCCGGCTCGGCGTGGATCGTGATGCCACCACGTTGTCTACTCTCCCCAGTGCTCAATGTGCACGCCCTAGGCGTGATTATCGTGCATATAGTCTAGCAATGCCTCAACGCGCGGATCGGTGGACGCGAAGGGATCCAGCAGTTCCTCGGTGCGCGGTTCTGGGCGGTTAACCTTCAGCCGCGTCCAATCCACGGTCACGTGCGCGCCGCATTCTTCGGCCGCAGCTAGGAACTTTCCGCGCAAAGCCGCGCGCGTAGTCGGCGGCGCGGCCGATACCGCGCGCTCGATGGACTCATCATCAATCCAGCGCTCGATCATCCCACGGCGCAGCAGCACGTCATATAAGCCTCTCCCAGGCCGGATATCGTGATAGGTCATATCGACCTGCGTCAGCTTCGGATGCGCCCAGTCACCGCCCGAGCGGGAGCGGTAGCGCTCGAGCAGCTCGAGCTTGATCACCCAATCAATCTCGCGGTTCACTCCGGAAAAGTTTCCGGTCTCGATGGCGCGCAGGATGCGCTCCCACAGGTCAACGACGCGCTCTAATTCCGCCGTGGGCGTGCCGGCGTCTTCGCGGTGAGCGAGCCAATCGCGCGCCCGCGCGCAAAGCTGCTGCTGGACCTCCAAGGCGGTAATGGTTCCCCCGCTAACAAGCGGCAGCGGCGTAGAGCCGGTCACATCGCGTGCGATGGAGCGGATGTGGTGGATTGGATCTGCGATCTCGAGTTCGGGCAGCTCGAAGCCCGCCTCCAGCATCTCTAACATGAGCAGGGTGGAGCCGACCTTCAATGCGATGGTGGGCTCTGCCATATTGGAATCGCCCACGATGATGTGCATGCGGCGGAAGCGCTTGGAATCCCCATGCGGCTCATCGCGGGTATTGATAATGGGCCGGGAGCGGGTGGTCGCGGACGATACGCCCTCCCATACCTGATCGGCGCGCTGGGATAAGAGGAATTGCGCGGGTTGGTCGCCCTTGGCAGGCTGCACCATTCCCGCCCCGCAGATAAGTTGGCGGGTAATCAAGAACGGCAAGAGCGCTACGCCCAGGTCTTTGAGCACCATGTGCCTGCTAATGAGGTAATTCTCGTGGCAGCCAAAGGAGTGCCCGGCGGAATCGACGTTATTTTTAAAAAGGTAGACCGCGCGCTCGTTTCCTTCTTCGGCCAAAGCGTCTTCCGCCTGCAGGACCAGGCGGTTCATCACGCGGTCACCGGCGCATTCATGGGCGATGAGCTGGCTGAGGCTATCGCACTCGGCGGTGGCTACCTCAGGGTGCGAGCCGACGTCGAGGTACAGGCGGCTGGCATTGGTGGCAAAGATATTGGACGAGGCGTATTTTTCCACGATCGGCCGGAAGAGCACGCGCGCAACCTCATCGGGGCTTAATGCCCGCTGGCTCTTCGGCGTCGCCGTGGACAGGCCGTACTCGGTTTCGATGCCCATGATCCGCCGAGCAAAAACGGGACGGGTGGATTCCACGCCTACTGTCCGCCCTTTTGGACGTACGAGCGGACGAATTCTTCCGCGTTATTTTCTAGCAGGCCATCGATCTCATCCAAGAGATCATCGGTGCCGGAGGTGTTGATATTGAGCTGGGTAGCGGTAAATTCTTCCTCTGACTCGGGGCCATTTCCCCCATTATTGCTACTGACCTGGCGATTCGAAGTGGACACGGTGTCATCCTTTCCTCATATTAGGTGATCATTACTTACGATACTCGGGCTGGATGCCGATGGCAGCAAGCCCTTCAAGTAACTCCTCTACGCTGCTGGCGCCCTCGATGATGCCTTCGCAGTCCGCACGGGTGAGGCCACGGGTATCATCCATGGCCACGGTAGCCCAGACGCCATTGCGGGAGCGCCCGTCCGTAGCACCACGGCGCAGGGTGAGGCTTTGCCAACTGGCGGCGATGATATCTTCGCCGAATTTCTGCGTTATGCGCCCGCGGAAATATGCACGGGTGTCGGTAGGCGGCTCGGCCGCGGCCCGTCGCAGGTCCTCGGCGCTAAAGAGCTGGCGCATCTGGCCCTTGCGCACCAGCGCATAGTGCAGCGACTTCGCCGGATCGATTTCGGCATATTGCAGGTCGATAAGGCGCAGCTTGGGGTCATCTGGGGCGATGCCGCGGTCGAGGTAGCTCTTGATCAACCGGTACTTGGCCACCCAATCTAGGAGGTGGGAGGCCTTGAGGGGGTCATCGGCAAGTAGCCCTACCGCCTCGTTCCAGGCCGCCAGCACCTTGTGGTCGGCGGAAGTCTCCGGCTGCAGGCGGCGGCGGTATTCGGCGAGCAGCTCGAGGGCGGTGAGCTCGCGGCCATCGGCAAGCGTGAGCCGGTGGCGCAATTCGAGGTCGCGGCTTACCAGGGGCACCTCCGCGACGGCATCGGCAAGGCGCAAATCGCTAAAGTCCGTGCCGGCCTCAATGGCATCGAGCACCAGCGAGGTCATGCCCAATTTCAGCAGCGTCGAGGTCTGCGACATATTCGCATCGCCGATAATGACGTGCAGGCGGCCGAAGTCATCGTGGATGGCATGGGGCTCGTCGCGGGTATTGATAATGCCGCGGTTGAGGGTGGTTTCCAGGGAAATTTCCTGCTCGATATAGTCCGCGCGCTGGGAAATCTGGAACCCCGGTTCCTCCCCAAACTCCCCGCGGCCCATGCGCCCAGCACCGATGACGACCTGCCGGGCAACGAAGAAGGGAATCAGCGCCTGGGCCATGACCGAAAAATCGGTGCTCCGTGCGTACTGATAATTTTCATGCGAACCGTAGCTGGCACCCTTGCCATCGACATTGTTTTTATAAAACCGCAGCGGCGGGCACGGTTGACGATCCACGAGGACGGACTTTCCCTGCTCCGTCAGCTCCGCGACGGCATCCCTGGCCTGCAGCAGCGTGTGATCGCCGGCGGCGTCATAGAGCGTCGCGTCCCAAGCATTTGTGCATTCCGGCGCCGAGTACTCGGGGTGGGCATGGTCCACATAGAACCGCGCCCCGCTCGGGGTGACAACATTGGCCACACCAACCGCATTGGGGTCTACCACGGGAACCGTATCGTAGCGCTTGAGGTCAAAACCGCGGGAATCTCGCAAGGGATGTTCTTCCGCAAAATCCCAGCGCGAACGCGCGCCCGTGTACAGCGCTGCATAGGCCACCACCGCGTGGGTCGAGGTGATGATTGGGGATTCCTCCGGCGAATCCGGCGTAGAAATGCCGTATTCCGTTTCCGTTCCTAGCACGCGGGCCACGTACAGCTCCTTCCGCTTAAAAGTTCCACACTGGTCACACGCGATCCGCCGTGATCCGCGGAAACAATCTTGCTCCATTCCTCGGGGTTGGTTGAGGTGGGCATGTATTCCGATTCCGCCTGCTCGGCGGCGATGGCGGCACGCAGGTGCTGCTTGCCGATGCCCCCTTTAACGCCCCCATCGCCTTCCTCCGCGGCGCGCTGCGCACCGTGGTCCGATAAAGCCTCCTTGATGGCTAGCTTCTTAGCCCGGGCCAAGATATTGGCAATCATCGCGCCAGAGACGAAATCGCGGTAGTGCAGGACCTGGCGCTGCCCATTGCTAAAGTGCAGCTGGGCAAAAGGCCTATCGCTATAGAGCTCATCTACGGCATCGCCGATGAGCTCGTCAATATCGCCCTCGTGTGGAATGGATGGATCGAAGTGGCGGGCGAAAATCTCGCGCGCGCCGCGCTTGGTAGGCCGATTGATGCGCACCTTCATATCCAGCCGGCCCGGGCGCATGATGGCGGGGTCAATGAGCTCTTCCCGGTTGGTGGCGCCGATGATGACCACATTGCTGAGGCCCTCCACGCCATCGAGTTCCGTCAGCAGCTGGGGAACGACGGTGGTTTCCATATCGGATGAGACCCCAGATCCACGGGTGCGGAAAATGGATTCCATCTCATCAAAGAAGATGACCACGGGGCGATCCGCGCTGGCCTGGGCGAGCTCGCGGGCGCGCTCAAAAATTAGCCGGATGCGGCGCTCGGTTTCGCCGACGTACTTATTCAGCAGCTCTGGGCCCTTAACATTGAGGAAGTAGGTGGATCCGTCTCCCCCCATTTGGGTAGACAGGGAATTAGCCACGGCCTTAGCAATGAGCGTCTTTCCGCAGCCGGGTGGGCCATAAAGCAATACGCCCTTGGGCGGTTGCAGGCCATATTGCCGGTAGAGCTCGGGATGGATAAAGGGCAGCTCGACGGAATCGCGGATCTGCGAAATCTGCTCATCCAATCCGCCGATGTCCTCGTAGCGCACATCGGGCACTTCTTCCAGCGAGAGCTGGGATACCTCTGCTTGATCCACCTTTTCCACGGCCACGGAAGCCTTGGTATCTAACAGCACCACCTCGCCCGCGCGTACGCTTTCTTGCAGCGCCTGTGCGAGCAGGACGACGCGGTTATCCCCCGCGGAATTAGCCACGACGGCCCGGCGCTGGTCCAAGCGCTCGACCACGGTGGCAAGCTCGCCGGTGCTCGTAGGAGCGCAGCCTTCGACGACCACGAAGCCATCGCCCAACCGGACCTGTTGGCCCACCTGCAGGCTGCCCGGCTCCACGTTGGGGGAGACCTTGAGCTGCATGACGCGGCCGTTGGTATAGACCTCCGCGGTGGTGCCTACCTCGCTTTGGTGCGGGGAGTAGGCCAAAAAGACGCCATAGGTAGAGGCTGGCTCTGCAAGCGCATTGACCTCAGCAAATAACTGCTCGAGCTCGGCGCGCGATTTCTGTAGTAGCTCCACCAGCTTTTGATTGCGCGCAGCAAGCTGGCTGAGTTGCCGCTTATTATCCGTGGCTTCATCCATGCACACCACTTTAACGCGCGACAAGGTATGAGCGAGGCCACTTTAGTATTTAATTACACCCGTGTACTTAAAATTGTGCACCTTATTTGCGGGCGCGGCGCTGGGGGCGCGGCGGGGTGACGCCATCGGCAAGCCGCCTGGTCCAAATTAGGAATGCGGTGTGCGCATTCATGCGGTGCTCCGGGCGGGTGGCTAGGCCTTCTACCTTCCACTCGCGCACGAGGGATTCCCACGCCTTCGGTTCGGTAAAGCATTGTAGCTCGCGGATGCCCTCCATGACCTTCATCAGCTGCGGGACCGTTGCCACATAGGTCATGAACACGCCGCCAGGGATCAGCAGATCGCGCACGGTCTCCAGGTTCTCCCAAGGCTCCAGCATGTCCAAGATGATGCGGTCGACGGGGCCACCGAGGTCCTCAGCGGTGACATCACCGAGATCGCCTAGGCGCGGCGACCACCACTCGGGGCGAGCGCCAAAGTATTCCTCGACGTTATCGACCGCGTACTCCAGGTGATCATCGCGGATTTCATAGGAATAGACGTGGCCTTCGGGGCCCACGGCGCGCAGGAGGGACATCGACAAGGCGCCGGAGCCCGCACCGGCCTCAAGCACGCGGGCGCCCATGAAGATATCGCCCTCGACCAAGATTTGTGCGGCGTCCTTGGGGTAAATGACGGCGGCACCGCGCGGCATCGATAAGACGTGATCCACCATGAGGTGGCGGAAGAGCAGGAAGGACGAGCCCAAGGTGGACTCGATGACGGAACCTTCATCCATCCCCATGATGTCATCGTGGTTGATTATGCCTTTATGGGAATGGAACTGGCCTCCTTCTTTCAAAATGACCGTGTAGTGGCGACGCTTAGCGTCCGTCAGCTGCACGCGGTCGCCATAGGAAAAGGGGCCAGAATAAGCCATGCCGCAAAACTCCTCGAGGTTGTGGGTACTAACCCTTCAAGTATGCCTCAAGAGCCCGCGAGAGCCATATTTGGTCCTGCTCGCCCACCATCTCGCGCGCGGAGTGCATCGACAGCATCGGCACGCCCACATCGACGGTGTCGATACCCAGCCGCGTTGCGGTAATCGGGCCGATGGTCGAGCCGCACGGCACATCGTTATTGCCCACGAAACGCTGCACCGGAACCCCACCCTTGGCACACGCGGTCTCCCACAGAGCAATCGTCTGTGCATCTGAGGCGTAGCGCTGGTTGCCGTTGATCTTGGTCACTGGGCCCTGCCCAATGATCGGCTGGTGGGTGGGGTCGTGCTTATCCGCGTAATTGGGGTGCACCGAGTGCGCGGCATCGGCAGACACGCAGCTGGAGCGAGCGAACATCTGGAATCGCTCTTCCTCATTAGCCCCCAGCGCGCGGGCGGTGCGGGTTAGCACGTCCTGCAGGATCGGTCCGGCGGCACCATAGCGGGAACTCGAGCCCACTTCCTCGTGGTCAAAGGCCATCATGACCAAAATATCGGAGCCGTCATAGTCCTGCGCAGCGCTTTGCATGGCCTCCAGCGAGGCGTGCACCGAAGATAGGTTATCCATGCGGCCAGCCGCGATAAACTTTTCGCCCGCGCCAAAGACGGCACCCCGGGCGGCATCGGCGGTAATCAGGTTGAAGGAAGCAATATCCTGCTTGGCGATGCCCGCCTGCTCCCCCACCACCTGCAGGATCGACGCCTCTTCATCGCCGACCGTCAGCACCGGCTGCATGTGCTTTTGGCGGTCCGGCTTGAACTCATCCTTGCGGTACAAGTGAATGGCCAGCGAAGGAAGGCGCAGGACTGGACCCGTATTCACGAGGTGCTGGCGCCCATCCGTGGTCACCACCTGGCCGGCGACGGTAAGTTCACGATCAAACCACGTGTGCAGCAAGGCACCGCCGTAGATTTCCACCGCGACCTGTTGCCAACCTACAGCCGAAAAATCGGGCGTGGGCTTGAGCGCCAGCCCCGGCGAATCAGTATGCGAGCCAACGATGCGGAAACCGGAGTTCTTATCGGCGCCTTCCGGCACGTACCACGCGGCAACCGCACCGCCGCGGACCATGACGTGCCCGCCTGGTGCGGCCGACCAGTCCTCGCGCTCATCCTGAACCTGGAAGCCAGATTCTTGCAGCTGGCGCGCTACCTCATGCGCGGCGTGGTACGACGACGGCGAGGCCGCCAAGAAATCAAGGAACTTATCGGTATAACTCATGCCTTCTAGCTTGCCACGAAACGATCAGCGATAGGCTAGATACACCATGGCTACTACATCAACTCCCCGCCCCCGTCCCCTTGCCCTGTCGCCCTCGCGCGCCTCCGACTACCAGCAGTGCCCGCTGCTCTACCGTTTCCGGGCCATCGACAAGATTCCCGAGCCCAAGACCATCGCCCAAGTTAAGGGAACCCTGGTCCACGCGGTCCTAGAAGAAACGCATAAGCTCCCGCGTGAAGAGCGCACCTACCCAGCAGCGGTAAAGATGATCAAACCGAGCTGGGCCGCGATGACAGAAGAGGACGCTGAACTGCTCGAGCTCGTGCCCGAAGAAGAAACGTATGACTTCTTCGTCGCCGCCCGCGAGCTGCTCAAGGGCTATTTTCAGATGGAAAACCCGCAGGGCTTCGACTGCCAAGAAACCGAGATGTATGTCAATACAGTCTTGCCCAATGGCGTGCCCGTGCGCGGGTTTATTGACCGCGTGGACCGCGCCCCCACCGGCGAGGTGCGCGTCGTGGATTATAAGACGGGAAAGAAACCAGCACCCCGGTTTTCCCAGAGCGCCCAATTCCAGATGCGCTTTTACGCCCTGGTGTACTGGCGCCTGCTGGGCATCATCCCCCACCAACTGCGGCTGATGTATCTCAAGGTGCTGGACTCGATGTTTTTAGCTCCTACCCAGGAAGAACTCGAATACTTCGAGCGCGATCTAGGCCAACTGTGGGCCAAGATTGAGGCCGATGGGCGCGCCGGGGACTTTCGCCCGAAACGCTCCAAGCTCTGTAATTGGTGCGCGCATCAGGCGATCTGCCCCGAATTTGGCGGCACGCCGCCGGAGTACCCGGGGTGGCCGGGCTCCGCGGCGGATTAGCTCCTTTTAGAACAGTCCGGATACCGTGCCATCGGCGGCGACGTCGATATTATTGGCCGCCGGCTTCTTAGGCAGGCCCGGCATGGTCATCACGTTGCCGGTCAGCACCACAATGAACCCGGAACCGGTGCGCGGCAGCAGCTCGCGCACGTGCAGCGTGTGTCCTTCCGGGGCACCCAATGCCGTTGCTTCATCGGAGAAGGAATACTGCGTCTTGGAAATGACTACGGGCAGTTTATCCCAGCCATTGTCCTTGATGTACTGCAAGTCTTTCACGGCCTTGGAGCCGTATTCCACGCGGTCCGCGCGGTAGATCTCGCGGGCGATGGTCTCGATGGAGGCCTCGATGCCTTCTTCTGGATCGTAGAGTTGCTGCGCGCCGCCCTCGAGGTTCTCCAACAGGGCCTCGGCCAGCTTCGTTGCTCCCGCGCCGCCTTCAGCCCAGACATTGGCCTCTTCTAGGGCCACGCCGAAGTCCTTAGCCCAATCGCGCATGAACTGGCGCTCCGCCTCGGTATCGGACCAGAAGAGGTTCAGCGCGACGACGGGCTTGATCCCAAACTTGCGCAGGTTTTCTACGTGGCGCTCAAGATTGACGATGCCCTTCTGCAGCGCCTCGAGGTTTTCCTCGGTGAGCTTATCCTTGGCAGCGCCCCCCGTTGTACTTCTGCGAGCGAATCGTCGCCACAACCACCGCGCCGGCCACGTCCAGGTCACCAAACCGGGACTTGATATCCATAAACTTCTCGCCGCCAAGATCTGCGCCGAAGCCGGCTTCAGACAGCACGATATCGCCGAACTGCAGCGCGGTCTGCGTCGCCAGCAAGGAGTTGCAGCCGTGCGCGATATTGGCGAAAGGACCACCGTGCACGAGTGCGGGAACCCCGCCGAGGGTTTGAACGAGGTTTGGGTTCAAAGCATCGCGCATCAGCGCGGTCAGCGCGCCTTCCGCATCGAGCTCGCGCGCGGTCACTGGGCGTTGGTCATAGGTAAAGCCGACGGTGATATCGCCTAGGCGCTGCTTGAGGTCTTCGAGGCTCGTCGCCAAGCACAAAATGGCCATGATTTCGGAGGCGGCCGTAATGGTAAAGCCAGTTTCTGCCGGTACGCCGTGCGCAGAGCCGCCGAGCCCGGTGACCACATTGCGCAGTGCGCGGTCGTTCACGTCGACGCAGCGCTGCCAAGTGACGCGGCGCGGGTCGATGCCCAGCTGATTGCCCTGGTGGATGTGATTGTCGATGATGGCCGCCAGCGTATTCGTTGCCGCGGCAATGGCGTGGAAGTCACCGGTGAAGTGCAGGTTGATATCCTCCATCGGCACAATCTGGGCGTAACCGCCACCCGCGGCGCCGCCCTTGATGCCCATGACCGGGCCCTGGGATGGCTCGCGCAGGGCCACGATAGCCTTCTTCCCGATCTGATCCAGCGCATCGGTCAAGCCGATAAGCACCGTGGATTTACCTTCGCCAGCAGGTGTTGGGGAGACTCCTGTCACCAGCACGAGCTTGCCGCGCTTGTCTTTGGCGTAGTCCACCTTGGTGATATCCACCTTGGCTTTCGTGGAACCAAAGGGAATTACTGCATCTTCGGGGATGCCTGCTTTGGCTGCGATCTCCCCAATCGGCTGCAGGTTATGGGCTTGTGCGATTTCAACATCGGATGGCTGCGTAGTCATGGCACCTACCCTACCGATTTCTGGCATAAGCCAAGTCGCATGGGGGTATGAAGTGTGAGACGGAACATTTCTTATGGTGGAGCTTCCACATAAAAGTGGCGCCCTCTCCGCGGAGAAGACGCCACTGGGAGTGCAAGCTAGAGGACTCGCTAAATGATTACCGCGCCGAGTGCGTAGCCAAGGAGCACGGAACCGGCGATGCTGACCACGCCAGGGATGAGGAATGGGTGGTTGAATACGGCCTTGCCGATCTTGGTCGTGCCCGTATCATCCATTTCGACTGCTGCCAGCAACGTGGGGTACGTAGGCAGGATGAACAGAGCAGAAACTGCCGGGAATGCGGCCACAGCGGTAACCGGGCTTACTCCCAACGCCAACGCGGCGGGCATGAGCGCCTTGGTGGTAGCAGCCTGCGAGTACAGCAGGGCTGCGGCGAAGAAGAGCACCACTGCCAGCAACCATGGCGAAGCTTCAATGACGTCACCAGCCAAGGCTTGAATATCGTCCAAGTAGTGGTTGATAAGGGTGGTTCCCAACCACGCGACACCCAGCACACAGATGCAGGCGGACATGCCCGATTTAAATACCGGGGTATTGAGGACGTCAGCGGCCGGGATCTTGGTCTTGAGCACGATGATCGTCGCGGCCGAAAGCATGACCGTCATAATCGCCTCATTGCGCGGCAGCGTTGGATCCGTGATGAGCCCAACTTGTTCGGAAGAAATGGTAGCCCATGCCATGACGATAACGATGGCGATAAGGAAGATAACGACGGAAGACTTAGCGCCTTCCTTGGGCTCATATTTGCTAGCACCAATCGGCTCTTTGACCAGGCCCTGCGCCTTGCGCTCTTGGTACACAGGGTCATCTTCCAGCTCCTTACCAAACTTATTGGCCAGCCAAGCTGCGGGGAAGATGGACAAAAAGGTAGCTGGAATCAACACGCCGAGCACTTGGAGGTACCCCACCCCCATAGGTTCAAGCAGACCAGCCAGGATGACAACTGCAGCAGAAATCGGCGAGGCACAAATACCCATCTGCGCGGCGACGACCGCGATAGATAGCGGGCGCGACGGGCGAACCTTGCCTTCCTTGGCCACCTCAACGATGACCGGCAGCGTGGAAAAGGAGGTGTGCCCGGTACCAGCTAAGACCGTCATCAACCAGGTCACGATGGGTGCGTAAAACGTAATCTTCTTGGGGTTTTTGCGCAGGAACTTCTCGGCCACGTGAACCAAATAGTCCATGCCGCCGGCCTTTTGCATCGCGGCGATGGCCGCGATCACCGTCATAATGATGGCGATGACGTCGAACGGAATGTCTTCCCTAGTTACGGGAACTCCCGCAACGCCCAAAAGGAGAACGCCTAGGCCACCGGCCATGCCGATGCCTATGGACCCAATTCTCGCACCTAAGATAATGGCCGCGAGAACGATGACAATATGAATAATAACCATGGATACACTCCACACGTTCTCAACTACACGTGGTGGACACACATCAGCATGCCGGTCGTGGACCACCCTTACATTTCTATTTTGCCTTGAATATGTTGTTTTATTTACGCATTCTGCCCGTTTGTGTTGCTTCCCACATGTGTTCTACCTCGCGTTATAAACCGTTCGGTATATTTCCATGCCGCTGCACTATGGAAACGGGAGACGTTAGCTCAGGCATTCACGAAAGAGACCGCACACACCATGGAGTACTTTTCCGCTTTCCACGGAAAAAACAGCACGGTGTGTGCGGAATGGTGGGCACCACCATGAGGATGGGCATCGCCCACCTCATGCAGCACTCCGGCTCGCGAACTTTACTTAGTTGTCATCGAGGAAAAGCTGACCGCGAAACTCTGGGTGCATCAGGTTTTCTACCGACAGAACCTTGTTCAGCGTTGCCTCATCCAGAAGGCCCTTCTCCAGGACGAGTTCCTTGACACCCTTGCCGGTCTTGAGGGATTCCTTGGCAATCTCGTCACCGTTGTGGTGGCCAATGAATGGGTTCAAGTAGGTGACGATACCAATGGAGTTCTCCACGTACTGGCGGCACACGTCGGCGTTAGCGGTAATGCCGGTAACACACTTCTCACGCAGGGCATCAACCGCGTTGCCCATGATGCGGATGGACTGGAACAGCGCCTCACCGATGACCGGCTCCATCACGTTGAGCTGCAACTGGCCTGCCTCTGCAGCCATGGTCACGACGTGGTCGTTGCCGAAGATCTTGAAGCAGGTCTGGTTGACAACCTCTGGGATGACTGGGTTGACCTTACCCGGCATGATGGAGGAACCTGCCTGGCGGGCTGGCAGGTTGATCTCGCCAAGGCCAGCGCGCGGACCAGAGGACAGCAGGCGCAGGTCGTTACAGATCTTGGACAGCTTCATGGCAGCGCGCTTGATGGCGGAGTGCAAGAATACGTAGGCACCGCAGTCAGAGGTAGCCTCGATAAGGTCGCTCGCAGTCTTCATCTCCAGGCCAGTGACCTCCGACAATGCGGCGGTTACCTGGTGGCGGTAGCCGGCTGGAGTGTTAACACCGGTACCGATGGCGGTTGCGCCGAGGTTGATCTGCAGCAAGCGGCTCTGTGCATCGCGCAGAACGGCCTGTTCCTCGTTCAGATTATTAGCAAAGCCCTTGAATTCGTCGCCCAAGGTCATGGGGACGGCATCCTGCAGCTGGGTACGGCCCATCTTCAGGATGTCTTGGAACTCATTACCCTTGTCCTGGAATGCGGAACGCAGGCTGTCGATGCGCACGATGAGGTCATCGATGGCAGCGTACAGGCCCAACCGGAAGCCGGTTGGGTAAGCATCGTTGGTGGACTGGGACATGTTGACATCGTCGTTGGGGTTGATGATGTCGTAGGAGCCCTTCTCCTCCCCCAAGTGCTCAAGGGCCAAGTTGGCAACGACCTCATTGGTGTTCATGTTCAACGAGGTGCCGGCACCACCCTGGAATACATCGAGCGGGAACTGGTCCATGCAGCGACCCTCATCCAGGATCTGGTCACAGGCCCACATGATGGCCTCTGCCTTCTTCTTTGGCAGCACGTGCAAGCGACGGTTGGCCATCGCGGCAGCCTTTTTGACCTTCACCATGCCGCGGATGAAGTGCGGAATGGTGTTAATGGTCACGTAGGAAATCTGGAAGTTATCCATCGCGCGGACGGTGTGGACACCAAAGTAAGCATCAGCGGGAATTTCCAAGTCACCGATCAGATCGGTTTCCGTACGAGTGTTTTTGCTCGACGTCTTTGGCTGCTTCTGCTCAGCTACCTTTTTCTGTGCAGAATGAGTGGTCTTATCCTCCTGCTTATTCTCCGCTTGCTTTGCGGCAGACTTAGTGTCTTTTTCTTCTTTCTTAGACGACTTTGCCATGATGGCGCGGCTCCTTTGCCTGTCGAGAATGATGTCCGAGTGAATAATCTCCAGCGCCAATGGTAGCCACGTTTCGCCCCAGTTGGGACGACCAAGAATTTAATAATCCCCCTAAAAGCGGGCAATGCGCAGATCGGAAGCCAAAATAGCCTCTGCACCGAGTTGGGAAAGTCGATCCATAATCTGGTTGGCTTCTTTTTGCGGAACCATCGCGCGCACCGCCACCCAGTCTTGTCGCGCCAATGGTGAAACCGTCGGCCCAGTCAGGCCCGGAGTAACACCAGCTGCTTTATCGAGATTTTCTTCCGCGATGTTGTAGTCGATCATGAGGTAAGTGCGGGCGTGCAAAATACCTTGGATGCGACCCAAGACAACCTGCTCTTCCGGAGTTACTTCTGCATCGTGGCGCTTGATGACTACGGCTTCCGAGCTGACGATGGGCTCACCAAAGGGCGCCAAACCCTGCTGCCGCAGCGTAGTACCAGTTGACACGACATCAGCAATGACATCGGCCACGCCTAGGTGAATGGAAATTTCTACCGCCCCGTCGAGGCGGATCACATCGGCGGAAATCCCCTTCTCCGCCAAGTCCTGGCGGACCAAATTCGGGTACGACGTTGCCACGCGCTTGCCCTCTAGATGAGAGATATCCCACCCCTCTCCTTGGGGGGCGGCGTAGCGAAATGTTGAGTCACCGAAGCCGAGCGAGAGGACTTCTTTGAATTGGGCATTGGAATCGAGCGCCAAATCGCGTCCCGTAATCCCTAGATCAAGCACACCGCGTGCGACATAGATCGCGATGTCTTTCGGGCGGAGGAAGAAAAACTCCACCCCATTGTCAAGATCCACCACGTTTAGGGTTTTGGAGTGGCCGCGTCCCTTGTATCCGGCCTCACCAAGGATTTCTAAAGCCGCTTCTGATAAGGAACCTTTATTTGGTACTGCAATTTTGATCATGCTGTTCTCCAGGAAGTCTGCTCCACCGCAGGTGGGCAACAAGTTATAGGTATTTATAAATATCTTCAGGCCGCAGGCCGCGCTTGATCATCATGACCTGCGTCCAATAGATAAGCTGCGACATTTCTTCCGCCAGTTCCTCATCGGACTGGTATTCGGCGGCAATCCATACTTCGCCCGCCTCTTCGATGATCTTTTTGCCAATATGATGGGCGCCTTCTTCCAGCGCCTGGACGGTCCCAGAGCCCTCTGGCTTCTGGTCTGCTTTGTGTAGTAGCTCAGCAAAAAGTGTCTCAAAATCCTTCACAACTACCTATTGTTCCACAGGTAAGCAGTCAATGCGAAGGGTTTTAGTTCATTTCCTGGATAGCTCGGAACCACTCGTAGACATCTACATGGCGCGCGCCTGCGAGGTGGCGAGAATCGCGCAGCCAGGAAATCTCCACTACCCCCTCCGGCACTTCCACGCCTTCATCCTCGGGCAAACCGATAACGGTGCATCCCGCGGCCACGGCAGCGCGCATACCTGCCGGGGAATCCTCAAACACAAGGCACTGAGCTGGATCAAGCTGCAGGCGCCGGGCTGCTTCCAAGTACATGTCCGGGGCGGGCTTGCCAGTGGGAACTTCATCGCCGCAAATAGTGTCTACAAAATACTCGCGGCCGATGACCGCAATGGCGGCGTCTGCAACGTCGCGGTCCGTATTCGTCGTAACCATCATCGGCATGCCGTCGTGGTGCAGCGAAGTTAGAAGCTCAGGGATCCCGGGAAAGATTTCTAGGCGGCCAGCAAAAAGAGTCTTCACATAATCAAACATCTTGTGCCGATAGGCTTCGACGTCGCCTTCGCCCAAGGAAACTCCCGCATTATCAGCGCAAATGCGCAGCGTCGTAGGAAAGGTAGCCCCCACCGTATCCATGCGTTGTCTGGCTGTCAGGCGCTTGCCCAGCACTTCCGAAAGATAGTACGTCGCCTCACCCCACAAGGGCTCCGAGTTGGTCAAGGTGCCATCCATATCCCAGAAAATCGCCGCGGGACGGGACAAAGACTGGGAATCACTCACTGTGGTCATACACACTTCACCGGCTATTCCGGCATAGAACTAAGGCTCAGCGAGGGGGATATTCGCGCTGCGCGGTGATCAATCAACTTCACCTTAGGAATCTACCCACGGCGGTCTGGCGCCGTAAAGGGGCCTAGAAGTCCAACTCTGGGATCTGTGACAGCGCCTCATCATCGGCGCCGGTAGCCGCGGAGGCGTTGTACATCAGCTCGGCGATTTCTTCCTTTTCCTCCGGCTCCACCACCGCATCGTGTTGCTTGCGATTGAAGGTGGCGAGTTTTTGCACGGTCTTATTCAGCACCGCAGCGAGCTGGCCGCCATCAGGATCGTCCGGCAGCCCGTCCAACCCATCCAACATCTGCTCGAGGTGGCCTTTGAGTTCTGGTAAGACCGCCGCGTTAAACGGTGCCTCCCAGAATTCTTTTTCCTCGTCCTTGAGGTAATCGCCGGTGGCGAAGGACTTAAGATCAGCAATGAACTCATCAACGGTGGGTTGGAAATCTGCGCGAATGCTCATGCTGTCGATATTGCCCTAAGTTGGCTAGGCCTGCACGCCGAGCAGCGAATTAAGTGCTGTACGCACTAACTCCGCAGCACCTTCCTCGTCTTCACCCCGGTTACTGCCTGCCCAATCGTCGATGACGCGCAGCGCGGTGGGGGTATCGAGGTCATCGGCAAGCGCTTGGCGAAGCCCCGCTACCGCACCTTCCGCAGCCGACAGGGACCCAGGGGTCTCCAAGGCGGTCCGCCAGGTGGACAAGCGGGCCTTGGCCTGGTCGAGCACCTCATCGGACCAATCCCGCTCGGCGCGGTAGTGGCCGGAGAATACGCCGAGGCGGATGGCGGAGGGATCCTCGCCCTGCTCCACGAGCTTGTGGACGAAGACCAGGTTGCCCAGGGACTTGGACATTTTCACGCCGTCGAGGCCGATCATTCCGGTGTGGACATAGAACTGCGCCATGCGGTCTACACCCAAGGCGGCCTCTGCATGCGCGGCGGAAAATTCGTGGTGCGGGAACTTCAGATCGCTACCGCCGCCTTGGATATCAAAGGTGCTGCCCAAGTAGTTGGTGGCGATGGCTGAGCACTCGATGTGCCAACCGGGGCGGCCTGGACCGAAGGGGGACTCCCACGCCGGTTCGCCTTCGCGGTGGGCGCGCCAAATCAGGGCGTCCATGGGGTGCTTCTTGCCTGGGCGGTTGGGGTCGCCGCCGCGCTCGGCAAAAAATTCCTGCATCTGTTCCATCGAGTAATTGGATTCGTAGCCAAATTCCTCGGTGGCATCGATGGAGGCATACACATCGGGGTACTCCGGGTCATCGACCACGTAAGCGGCGCCGTTATCCAATAGTTTTTGCACCATCTCCACGATCTCATCGACTGCTTCCATGGCGCCGATGAAGTGCTGCGGCGGGATGACCGATAAAAGCTCCATATCCGAGCGGAAAAGGTCGATCTGGGAGGTGCCGAGTTCGCGCCAATCAACGCCGTCGCGCTCCGCGCGCTCAAAGAGTGGGTCATCGACGTCGGTGATATTTTGCGCGTAATTGACCTTCTTGCCTGCATCCAAGAACTGCCGGTAAATCAGGTCGAAGGTGAGGTAGGTGACTGCATGGCCCAAGTGGGTCGAATCATACGGGGTAATACCGCACACGTACATGGTGGCGGTATCCCCCTTTACCTGCACGGGGGCCTTGGTTTGATTCGCGGAGTCGTAGAGATAGAGCTGCGCCGCATCGCCTGGGACGCGACTATAAGTAGGTTTTGGCCAAGAATGCATGGCACCCATCCTAACGCTTCTTTATGGGTGGATTTAAATGGGCTGTAGAGCCCCCAAGGCCAGCAGAATCATCACGATGATGCCCACTGGGATGCGGTAGGCCGCGAACCACGCGAAGGAGTGGTTGCCCACGAAGTTCAGCAACCACGCGATCGAGGCATAGCCCAAGGCAAAGGCGATCCCTGTGCCAACGAGCAGCTGCATACCGGAAGCGGCTTGGCCGGACTCGGGTGCGAAGGCATCGGGAAGCGAAAAAAGCCCCGAAGCCAGCACTGCCGGAATGGCCAAAAGGAAGCTAAAGCGCGTGGCCACCTCGCGGTCGAGGCCCAAGAAAAGACCACCGGAAATGGTGCCGCCCGAACGCGAAACGCCAGGAATGAGCGCCAAGCACTGGCACAGGCCCATGATGATGGCATCCTTCATCGTCAGCTCCTCAAAACCGCGCTTTTTGGAGCCGACGCGTTCAGCGGCAATGAAGACGAAGGAAAAGAGGATCAGCATCGCTGCGGTGATCCACAGGTTGCGCAGCGCCCCGCGGATGGCATCTTCAAAGACGAAGCCGATGACGCCGATGGGAATGGATCCGGCGATGACCATCCAGCCCATGCGCCAGTCCTGCCCGCGCGAAGCGGGATTGGTCCACCCGCGCAGCCACCCAGAGAGGATTTGCCAGATCATCGGGGCGAAATAGACCAGCACGGCAAGCTCGGTGCCGAGCTGGATAACGGCGGTAAAGGAAGCGCCGGCATCGTTGCCCCAAAAAAGCTCAGAAACGATGCGCAGGTGCCCCGAGGAGCTTACCGGGAGAAACTCCGTAAGCCCCTGCACAATGGATAAAACGATAACTTGTGCCCAAGAAACTGCTTCAGTCGCGGTATCAGAAATCACCCGCCATACACTACCGTCGCGCACGGCTTCGGGAAATCGCAACGCGCGCTGTTAGGATAAGTATCCGTGAAATCACGATCCCGCTCCACACTCGTACTATCCAGCCTGCTAGCGCTCTCCACTGCTGCGCTGGCCGCCTGCGATTCCACCGTGGGCGTAGGCGGTGATCCCGAAACCGCAGTGAAGGGCAACGCCACCCCGGCCGCTTCTCCCAGTGACACCGATCCTGCCGGCACGGTCATCGACCTCGATGAGGACATTACGGATCTGGCTGCGGTGAAAGATACGATTGCCGTTCGCACCGCGGACCAGGTGCGCATTGGCAGCCAGGACGATTTTGCCGCCAAGAAGGCGAAGACCATCGATATCGATTCCACCTGCGGCGATTTAAGCTCGTCTGAGTCTGGATTCGTCCTGGCCTGCCCGGACAAGGTCCTGCTCATCGATCCTGCTGCGCCGGAGTCACCGGGGGAAATCAAGATGGACGAGGACTTCCAGGTCAGCGCCGCAACCCAGATTTCGACCGGCGAGGTATTTGTCACCGCTGACGACTCCGCTGTGGTCGGCCGGTACAAGGATGGCAAGCGGGACGGCGAAATCTCCGTCGAGGCCGGCTCGGACCAGATGCTCGCCGTTCCCAATGCGGATGGCGATGACGGTATCGTGCGCATTCAGCGGTCGGATTCCACCATCCAGAATATCGATTGGCCCAATGACCGCGCCGGCGGCCGGTTGCGCGCTGGCCAGGGTGTCGGCCAAATCGCAGTGGGTGACAACGGCGTTGTGCTCGCCTCCGATACCGAGGGCGGCCGGATCGCGGTCTATACCTCCGATGACGTCGTCCGCCTGCACCAATACGGCGTGGTGCACGGCACCCCGTGGGCGGTGGCCTGGGATGACTCGCGCGAGCTCGCGTGGGTTACCACCACCGATAACAACATCGCGCACGCCTATTCTATTGACAAGGGCGTTCCCGAATCCCGCGGCGACTTTGCCACGCTTGCCGATGCCCAGAATATTTCCGTTCTTTCCAATGGCACCATCGTGGTTGCCTCCGCATCCGGCCAGGGGCTGCAGTTCGTGGCGGATCCGCACCTGAAAAAGGAGTCTTAATCCATGGTTTCGACCTTCGATTCGCTGCGCAAAGGCGCCTATCAGCTAGCGCTGCGCGGAATGTTTCGCTTAAGCCCCGAGCGCATCCACGGTATTATCAATTCTGGCCTGCACGGTCTGCACGCGGCAGGACCCGCCAATCGCGCGCTTGGCCGCGTCCTGCCGGTCAACGATCCAGTCTTGAAACAAGACGTTTGTGGGATCACCTTCCCGCGCCCGCTTGGCCTGGCGGCCGGTTTTGATAAAAACGCCGCGGCTGCCGATGCCTGGTCCCCCCTTGGTTTCGGCTACGCCGAACTGGGCACCGTCACGGCGCAGGCGCAGCCGGGTAACCCGACTCCCCGCCTCTTCCGCCTCAAAGAAGATGCCGCCATCTTTAACCGGATGGGCTTTAATAATGAGGGTGCGGCCGCCGTGGCAGAGAACCTGCGCAAGCGCCGGTACAACGACGTCATCGGTATTAATATTGGCAAGACCAAGGTCACCCCGGCAGAACGCGCCGTGGATGATTACCGCCGCTCCGCTTCCGTTTTAGGCGGCCTGGCGGACTACCTGGTGGTCAATGTCTCCTCCCCCAATACTCCCGGGTTGCGGGACCTGCAGGCGGTCGAATCGCTTCGCCCCATCCTGCGCGCCGTGCAAGAATCCACCGATGTACCCGTCATGGTCAAGATCGCGCCGGATCTTTCGGATGCCGATGTCGATGCCGTCGCCGATCTCGCCGTGGAACTGGGCCTTGCCGGCATCGTCGCCACCAATACCACCATCTCCCGTGAGGGACTTAACACTCCCCGCGCGGAGGTAGAGGCCCTTGGCGCCGGTGGAATTTCCGGTCCACCCGTAGCCGATCGCTCCTTAGAGGTGCTCCGCCGCCTTAACGAGCGCGTGGGCTCGCAGCTCGTCCTGATTTCCGTCGGCGGGATTACCACCCCGGAGCAAGCGTGGGAGCGGATTGCCGCAGGTGCCAACCTTCTCCAGGGCTATACTGGGCTCATCTACGGTGGTCCGGACTGGATTCGGGATATTCACAGGGGCATCGCCAAGCAAATTCGCGCCCATGGCCTGAACAATATTTCTGAGGCTGTAGGCTCCAATCTGCCGTGGAAGGCAATAAACTAGCAGCCCACCAGATAGCACAAATGCCACGTGTAGAAACACGTGGCATTGCTTGTTTTAGGGACCGCTTAAGAGGTCGCCATGACGCTGCGCCGCAAAATCAAGGCGCAGATGGCAGACATGCCGGCATAAAAGAGCAACCAATACTGCTGCTGAATCAGCAAATCGTGCTGCGGCAGAAAGCGGCTAGCAATGATCAACGCCACCGCCACTGCCAGGGCGATGATCTGCGCGCGGCTGCCGGCATGCTCCTTGCTCATCGTGCTGAATGCACCCACCATCACCGCAGCGATGATGATCGCGAGGTTGCTGTAGGTCCAGACAAAGGGTGCGCCCCATCCATCGCTAAAAACGGAGATGAGGGCGAAAAGCACCAGCACAAAAGCGACGACCAAAAAAGCGCCGCCCACCCGCAGCGCTGCGGGTGGGGTCACTGGATTTTTAGGAGCGGAACTCGCCATTACTTGGCCTCGTACCAACCCCAAAGGATTGCCCGGCCCAGCGCGTGGAAGTGCAGGTTGAAGCCGAGGACGGTCGGGGAAGAATCTGGATCAATGTCAAGGGTTTCTACGTCTACGGCGTGGACCGCGTAGAGGTAGCGGTGCGGCGCGTGGCCGGCCGGCGGATTAGCACCAAAGTGGGTACGGTTGCCGGAATCATTGCGCAGGCTGATAACACCGTCGATGCCAAGGTCCTCTGCCGCACCGGCATTGGTGGGCAGCTCGGAGACATCGGTGGGGATATTAAAGGCGGCCCAGTGCCAGAAACCGGAGGCAGTCGGTGCATCCGGGTCAAAGCAGGTGACGGCCAAAGACTTGGTTCCCTCCGGCAGCCCGGACCATGCCAGCTGCGGGGACACGCTTTCCGGCGCGCGGTGCTTTTCTGGGATCTCATCGCCTTCTACCAAGTCGGTAGAAGACAGCCCGAAGCTGGGGAGATCGCGCAGCGGGGCGTATGGGTCAGGTCCGGGGAATCGAGTGTCATCTGCATAAGAAGTCATGTACCCCTTTGTACCGCAGATCACACGCGCTTGTCGATGTCCCTCCCCACTAACCCTCCACTAGGCGGCTGGTTTCGTACCGCGTTCCTGCTTTCGCGCTACGGCTACCCAAGTTACAAGGATGTATTTTCACCGCCTTGAGATCGTCCGTTTTATGAGGATTTACCTGGCGATTTGTATTCCAATAGCGGAACACGATAAAGTTTCGGGGTGCCCAACCGAGAGGTTGCAAACACCCTGCCCGGGTGGCGGAATGGCAGACGCGCTAGCTTGAGGTGCTAGTGTCCTATTAACGGACGTGGGGGTTCAAGTCCCCCTCCGGGCACATCGTGAAGTCTCGAGACATCGTTCCTATGGTGTCTCGAGATTTTTCTATGAGTACAGCTCTTTTCTATCAGCCCGGCCCAGCCGACTACGATACAAACGCATGACCACTTTCCGGGATTGGATACGCAGCTTTGGTAGCTTCTGCGTTCAACTCATCCACTCTGCTTGGGGCTCAATCCGCGCGTGGTCACCGCGACGCTGGAGCCTCATCATCGCGCTCGCACTTGCTGGAGTTGCGCTTTTTATCTGGCTCGATATTCCCGATCTCTCCCAGATGCGGGCCGCCGCTGCCCGCCTTGGCGCGTGGTTTCCGGTTGCCTTCACGCTAGGTTATGTCATATTTACGCAATTTCCCCTACCCCGGACCATCTGGACGATTGCAGCTGGCATCCTTTTCGGCCCTTGGCGGGGTCTTGCTATCTCGCTATTCGCGCTCACCATCTCGGCCGTATTATCGCTGCTGATTGTGCGCAGCCTGCTCGGAGACTGGATTAGGCCGCACCTTGCTCATCCTGCGGTTTATACCATCAATGCCCACCTCGAGCGGCGCGGTTGGCTGGCCATCGCTTCCCTGCGCATGGTCGCGGGAGTGCCCTTCAGCCTTCTCAACTATGTCGCCGCACTTACCCCCATCAGCGTTTCTCACTTTACGGTCGCTACGTTGGTCGGCTCGATTCCCACCACGGTCATTGGAGTCTTTTTCGGCGATGCCCTTACTGGCACGGCCAGTCCCGGGATCATCGTTGCCTTTATCGTCTTTGCCCTCGCCGGTATCGGCGGACTTGTGCTCGATTCGCGCCTGCCAACTCCCGTCCAGTCAAGGTTAAGCGGTAGACTGTAACGAACTGCTCGCAATAAAGGAGGATCCTCGTGCTCGCTGTCCATGCCCGCTACCGTGGGCGTTCCGTGCGCCGCGCTGAGCTCGTACAGCGCTCGGCCGCCGCGCTATCCACCCTCGAGGGCGTCGGCGAGTTTCACGTCCTTGGCGTGGAGGATATTTGCGCCGTTGTCGATTCCGCCACCGCAGTCTGTGAGGTCGTCATGGCCTTGCTTGCCGATGGCGACTGGGCCATCGGCATCGGCATCAGCCCCGGCAACCAGGCAGACGAGGACAGCGCGCGCCACGTGGCTACCGCGGCGCTGAAAAACTCCGCCCGCATGGGACAGGTCTATACCAAGCTCAATAAGCGCGGCCGGTCCGCCGAGGCAAGCGATATCGCCGCCGCCTTCGCGCTCATTGGATACGTGCTGAATAAGCGCACCATCGAGGGCCGCGAGGCGACCTCGCTCGTAAGGGCGGGGCTCAATCAAAATGAGGCCGCGGAAGAATTGGGCATTTCCAAACAGGCGATGTCCCAAAGGCTGCAGGCTGCGGGCTGGAGCGCCGAGATGGCCGGGTGGCAATTGGCGGTCAACCTCATTGAACGGGCCAATCTAGCCTAGGGCCAGAAAGATCGGCCCGCGGCGGCTTAGACAAGGTCTGATTTGTGCAGCTCCGGCGTGGTCACAAAATCCACCAGCCGCTCGACCGCCCCGATAAGGCTCGAGTCCAAATCCCGGAACGAATGCACCGCGTTATAAACGTGGCGCCACCCATCGGAGGGATCAGACCAACCCACGCGGCGACAAATCCCGGTCTTCCAATCTTCGCCCCGCGGCACCTCCGGCCATGCTTGCAGGCCTACCCGTTGCGGTTTTACTGCCGCCCAAATATCAACAAAAGGATGGCCGGTGACTAGAACGTGCTCCCCCACTGACTCGGTCATTCGTGTTTCTTTCGACCCTTTGACCAGGTGATCCGCGAGCACGCCTACCCGGCGGCCGGGGCCAGGCTGAAATTCGGCGAGCCTTTCTTCGAGGTTGTCCAAGCCCTCCAGGTATTCCACGACCACGCCTTCTACGCGCAGGTCATGCCCCCACACCTTTTCCACGATGGCGGCATCGTGGACGCCTTCGACCCAAATGCGCGATGGCGCTGCCACCTTGGCTTCTACGTTTTCTACCCGCCTAGATCCCGAGTTGGATTTGCGGGGTGCTTGCTTGGGCACGTACCTCGTAAGCGTCACCGGCTGACCTTCTACTAAGAACCCGCCTTTAATAAGGTTAAATACTCGCTCGACGCCGTGGCGGTCTTCTAGCCGCACGACCTCACCAAAGACGGTCTTATCCACGCCTAATACGGCGCCCACAAAGTCATCACCGCGCACTTCTACCACCATGCCCGGCTCTGCCGGCACCTCTGGGTACTGGGTGGGCTTGCTGCGTCGGTGCCCAGCAAAAATATCTCCGCCATAAGGATCTAAACTCATGACCCGATAGTCTATCTACTACACTTGCTCGCCATGGATATGCGCGCCGAAGTGTGGTCCCCTCTCCAAAACTCCGCCATCTGGCTCGCTGCGTGGTTATGGGGACATGAGACAACAGATGAGCTGCTCGATGCCCTGACGGAGCTGGGCGGGCGCCCCGAATGCGTCGATGAATCCCCTTTTATCGATTTGCTTGCCCTCCTGCGGGCCGAAACGAATGAGCTCACCTCTCAGCCAGGCGCGGGCGGGGAGCCTCTCCTCCGGCTTATTTTATCTGGCCCGGGTGAAGCGCCCGCACTTCCCGCAGGATCGGAATCTGCCCGTGCGGCCGCGCAAAGTTCAGCGGGCGCCATCGTTGTGCGCACCAACGACCCGGAAGTCACGCTGGTCCTTGTCCCCCATCCCCATCAAGCTCACACGGCATGGCAAGTGATCCGCGAGGATCAGCCGCTGCCCTCACCGGCATGGCTGAGCCCCGGCGAAGCGGACGCCTTGTTAACGAAAGCGACGGATGAATCCGCCGATCTCATTACGGCCACCGGCTACCAATCCACCGCGCTAACTAATCCCCGGCTCACGGTAGGTACCCTGAGCGATTTTTATGACACGCCCGGCCTGCCACCTGCCACCCCGCCCCGGGCTGCAAAGCTCTTTGCACGCGCGGACCGCGTTGCCGCGATTATCGAAACCGTCACGGATAGGATTAACGATCACAGCCTCGATCCGCAGCTCCTCCGCCTATGGCGCCATATCCGGCAGGCGCGGATGACGGGAGTGGCTTATTCAGCAGCGGAATTCGCTCGCTAGAGCAGGCCCGCCCAGAGTACTTTTAGTGGGCGCGGATATCGCAGCAGCCTGCAGCGCAGGGCGCGCCGTTGGTGGTGCACCCTTGTACGGTGACATTCCCGCTAGTCTCCCACGGCTTCCCCTGTTCGAGTTCTTCCACCAGATCCACGACCATGCCCGCAAACCGCTGGGAGGGGCCAGCGGTACGCGCGCGTTCGACCTGGACTCCCATCTCCTCGGCAGCGGCTTGCAGCTCAGAATCTAGGTCCCAGATGACCTCCATATGATCGGAGATAAAACCAATCGGGCACACCACTACGGCGCCGACCCCGTCTGTTTCATGGATCGCGGTGGTGTGGTCAACGATGTCTGGTTCCAGCCACGGCGTCTTCGGGTTACCGGAGCGCGATTGCCAGACCAAGTCATAATCCGAGATTCCGGCACGCTCGGCCACCAAGCGGGAGGCTTCGGCTACTTGCCGGGAGTAAAGGTTCTTGTCTCCTTCTGCACCGCCGACATTATCGTGTGCATTTGGCACCGAGTGGGCCGTAAACAGCATGCGCGCGCTGTCCATCTTCTCAGCGGGGATACGCTGCCAAGCCTCGGCGACAGCATCGGCCATCTCCACGATGAACTTAGGGTGATCATAAAACTGCCGAATCTTGGTGAACTCGATTTCAGGCAGACCCTTATCTGCAAGGTGCTGGCGCATTGCAGCAATGTCTTCATCGTATTGCCGGCACGCCGAGTAGCCACCCCAAGCGGAGGTGGCAAAGACGGCCACCGTGCGGATCCCCTCTTCCGCCATTTTCTCTGCGGTAGCTGTGGCAAAGGGGTGCCAGTTCCGATTGCCAAAATAAACCGGTAGATTATGTCCGCGATTTTTCAGTTCGGCTTCGACGTTGCTGATGATCTCTCGGTTCAGGCCGTTGATCGGGCTCACTCCGTCAAAGTGGTAATAATGCTCGCCCACTACTTCTAAACGCTCGCGCGGAATCCCTCGGCCCCGCGTAACGTTCTCTAAAAATGGAACGACCTCCTCGTTTCCTTCCGGGCCACCGAAAGAAAGAACGAGGAGGGCGTCGAATTTTTGGGCAGGATGCTGTGCGTCAGTCATGCCCTAAATAGTAGCAACCACAAGACTAAGAATTAGAGAAGGCGTACGACATCCGGGGTCGCACCAGCCCAGCGCACAGGGGAGACCTGTACATTTTGCCCAGACTGCGGGGCCTCAATCATTTGGTCATTGCCCAAGTAGATCGCAACGTGCTGACTGCCACCGGCGCCATAGAAGATGAGGTCACCGCGTTGCAGATTGTCGCGCGAGACCTTATTGCCCATTTGGTACTGCGCACCGGTGTAGTGCGGAAGGTCTAGGCCGGCTGCGGCGAACGCATACTTAGTTAATCCGGAGCAATCAAAACCGCTTTGACCATAGTCACCAAAGCTATCGGCTACGCCGCCGTCCCGGATGCCACCAGTTGGGCCATTGTTGTCGCCGCCGCCCCACACGTATGGGGTTCCGATGACAGATTCTGCGCGAGCGATTACCGCCTCAATCTGGCCGCTATTGCCCGGAGCAGACTTGGATGGCACTCCTGGCCCCTGACCGGTAGCGGAAGGATCGGTGCTTGCCGATGGCGCCGTATTCGGGCTGCCAATCCCCAACAGGCCTGAAGAGCCCTCCAACAGCCCCCGTACATCATCTTCGTCGACGGCTGCGGCGAGCTCGCCTGCAATGTCCATTACGTCTGATGCCGATGAGCCAGTGGCGTAGTCGACCGTGTTAAAAGACGGCGTGGCTCCCTGATTAAGTGCGGTGCCGAACTCCACCTTCGGGGCAGCCGCGTCCTTCTGCCCCTCGACGACGGCGTCATCATTTGTCACCTCAGGGAGTGTAGCTTCATCCGGAATAATCTCGTCGGTAAAGTTTTGAGCCTTGTCTTCATTCAAGTCTTGGGGCTTGACGGGATCATCGGCAAGCGCATCCGCTCCTACCTTAAAGTCAAGGTTTTTATCTTGATTTTGCACCTTTGGAAGGTCACCCTGCTGGGACACTTCCGCCGTCTCCTGCTGGTGGGCAAAAGAGGCCTCAGCGAAGTTGCGGGTGGCGCTCATCTGAGCCTCTCGTTGGGCCAAATTGCGGCGATGTTCAACCATTGCCGATTCGGCTGCGCGCTTATCGGCATAAGCTTGGTCAAGCTCTGCCGCATCGTCCGCAACCTCAGGATCGGCCGAAAGCTGGGAGATGCGCTCCGTTGCGGCCGCCGCTTGCTCCCCCGCTTGGTCGAGCAGCTGCCGCAGATGATCTACTTCCCGCTGCTGAGCATCAACGTTGGTTACAGCACGGGCGATCGAGTCACCGGCATCGGCGCTAGGACCTTCTGCAACCGTACCGGCTTGGGTGGGATCGGGGTGCTCATCTGCTCCCGCGGGAGCGATGGACGTCAGGGACGATAGCGCTGCGGCGCCCGCGACTGTAGCGATAATTGCGCGAACATGTCGGATGCGCGGTAGACGAATGGTGGCCACTGGAATTCTCCTTGTTTGGACCACCTTCCTTTTAAAGATTGGGACACCATGAACCGCACTTAGGCATAGGAATGCCCGAGACACTTAAAGCTTGCGCATTTCCGCACAGCAGCAAGCTCAGAGTCCTCTTTGCGATATTCCGAATCCGATAGCTACATACCTAAAAGCTTATGGGTATGCGTTATCGCCCTGGCAGCTCGCGGCTCCAGGATGTATACGGCACATGAGCCCGAAAGTTGAAGAGACTTCACCTAGGGAGTGCGCACATCTATGAAAGCTCTATGTGCTGATGCTTAACTCAGTAACCCCACGACTCAATGCCCATCAATCGCTACTATTTCCCCATACCAGCGACATGTATGGTGCAATTTCTCCACGTGTCCTACGCGGTTTACTGTGAGTGTGAGCGCTCTGGCGCTGCAGGGAGCAACTTCTTCTCCCATTGCGTTGCCAATCTAAGATTGGCGCATCTTCATTAAGCTTCACTTGTGGTGCGCGGTTCATACAGGTAACTGGCAGAGTCCTGTCCCCTCGCACGCTGCGCTTGGCACAGTGAGAACTGCCCTATGATCCTTGGCGCAACTCGCCGCGGCGCAGTGGAGGTACAGCTTCACGATGGGACCGTAGATCCCCGGTTGCCTGAAATTATCCCTGCGAGGGCAAGCGGCCACAAACCATGAACAGGCCACACAATGCTGGCCCTAGTGTGATTCTGGTTCCCTCATTCTCCCATTCTGCACGTACCCGACTGCGCTCCTCGGCGAACCTTGTGCATGGATCCCCGCTTCACCAGGAATCCAATCTTGAAGGGCTCGACAAAGAACCACACCCGCATACCCACACGATGGAGCTCTAGCGAACTCGTCTCACCACTTTTAAGGAAGGTGGGTTGATGTTTATTTTTCGAACATTGACATCGCTCAAGTGAAAAGTTTTTCTACTCTCCCGTTCGAGAGTTCCCTCGTGGTTCATTGACTCCCAAGTACCGCCAATTCCTCGATTCCCGCGAGGCGTGCTTCCCCACATACCCGTGTGAATCTTCAATTGACCGTCAAGGCTAAGCCCATGAACTCAAGGAGATATTCATGTCCCTTGAGTCGACACTCGAACCATACGTCACGACACGCCCTTTTCGCACACATTCCACTTAATTACGTGGAGTCAAGTTAAACCACATGACGCAACAGGTGTACCTAACCTGCAATAATTTTGTTACCATCCCGTTATTGTGATGTTCATCACTTTGGTTTTTATAATTTCAAGGTTTTTGCGCCCTGAACCGCGACCAAACCGGGGCTATTTAACCGCCACAGAACCACTCCCCCGGCGCAAGTCAACCACTAAGCCTTTATTTCGACCCCTCCCCCACTTCCCTGGCGCTTTGAGGTAATGAGAGTTTTCTTCGTTCGCGGCGACCCGGAGTCGCCCGAGGAGTGCCCGTAAGGAGCCGATGGATCACACCAATGCCTGAACATCATTTTCCATAAATCTCAGGGCAGGCACCGCGAGTTACTTCAGTGCGATGCCCCACGACGCTCACGTGGCCGCAAAATTTAGCTCGCTTCAGCGGATGGTTTTGGGGCGCTCCGAGCGCTGAAAAATGGAAACTTTTCTTCTACTTTTTCGAACAAACATAGCTAGAAGTCGGATACGCTTGGGCGTCTTGATACGTCTGCCCTCCCCGGATCGCGGCCTCCTGAATGGCCGCTACTTATCCCCGATTTTCGCGATGGCGGGAGGCGCGCCAATAGCTCAAGCCGCCGAAAAGTAGGGCGAGTATGGCGACGACGGCGACGATCGCGAGCATCGGAAAGCTGCTTTGCTCAATCCCCGCATAGTATTGCTGCACAAGATCGACTTGGTTGAGTCCCGGCTTCAATTGCGCTTGGGTGGATTCAATATCCGCACGGCTATAGTTCTCGCTAACCGAAGAGACATGGTGCGGGGTCTGCACGATGACGGTGTGCAGATTGGTAGCATCATGGAGCTCCTGTGCAATGTCGCGCGCGTCGGCGGCCTTGGAGACAAAGACATCGACCACGGCGAGCCCGTCGCCTTCACGCAGTTGCTCGGCGACGTGTGCATTCAGCTGAGTATCCGATTCCAGGGAGGGTGCGGAATAAGCTACGCCATCCTGCTTGAGCTGCTGAGCCAGCTGCGGGACGTCCACTTCACCCGGAACCATTCAATCCTCTTCCCTCTTCTTCTCTATTATGGGGGCTCGTGCACCCGAGATCGGGGGTCATGCACTGCGCTTATCCCGAAGTCCTTCTTCATTAAAGATAATGGTTACCGCCGCCGCCCACACAGTAAACGCGCCGAGTGTGACCAAAAGCTTTAAACAGAACGCCTGTCCCGTTACAATCGAAGCAACGGAAGGTTTTTACCTCTACAATAAATAGGTGAACCATCGCGTTCTTTGCCGCCTTTGGCACTGCGGGCCCCATGGCTTTGTCTCGACTACTATGTGGTCGCGCACCTTTTGCTTATCCCGCAACCCCAGTAGGCGGCGAGCACAAAACAGAACAGACTGTTTATCAACAAGGAATGGAGCTCCCTGTGACTGAAAGCTTGAACTCCTTCGACGCCAAGAAGACCCTTGATGTCAACGGTAAGTCTTACGACTACTTTGACATCAACACGGTTCCTGGCATGGAGAAGTTGCCGTACTCTCTCAAGGTGCTGGCAGAAAACCTGCTGCGCAATGAGGACGGCAAGAATGTAAACGAGGACCACATCAAGGCCCTCGCCAATTGGGATCCAAAGTCCGAGCCGGATACCGAAATCCAGTTCACCCCAGCCCGCGTCCTCATGCAGGACTTCACCGGCGTTCCCTGTGTCGTCGACCTCGCAACCATGCGTGAGGCCGTTTCCGCTCTTGGCGGTACGCCAGACCAGGTTAACCCGCTGAACCCGGCCGAGATGGTTATTGACCACTCCGTCATCGTCGAGGCTTTTGGTTCCACCGACGCTCTTGAGAAGAACGTTGAAATCGAGTACCAGCGCAACGAAGAGCGCTACCAGTTCCTGCGTTGGGGTGCTGAGAACTTCTCCAACTTCCGCGTTGTTCCTCCGGGAACCGGTATTGTCCACCAGGTCAACATTGAGTACCTGTCCCGCGTTGTCTTTGACAACGAGGGCTTGGCATACCCGGATACCTGTATCGGTACCGACTCCCACACCACCATGGAAAACGGCCTGGGCATCCTGGGCTGGGGTGTTGGCGGCATCGAGGCAGAGGCTGCCATGCTTGGCCAGCCGGTATCGATGCTCATCCCGAAGGTCGTCGGCTTCAAGCTCACCGGCGAAATCCCGACCGGCGTTACCGCAACCGACGTCGTCTTGACCATTACGGAGATGCTGCGTGAGCACGGCGTTGTCCAGAAGTTCGTAGAGTTCTACGGCAACGGCGTCAAGTCCGTCCCGCTGGCTAACCGCGCCACCATCGGCAACATGTCGCCAGAGTTCGGTTCCACCGCGGCCATCTTCCCCATCGACGAAGAGACCACCAAGTACCTCGAGCTCACCGGTCGCCCGCAAGAGCAGATCGACCGCGTCGAGCAGTACGCCAAGGCCCAGGGCATGTGGCTGGCAGAGGACACTCCGGAGCCGGAGTACTCCGAGTACATCGAACTCGATCTGTCCACCGTTGAGCCATCCATCGCCGGCCCGAAGCGCCCGCAGGACCGCATCCTCCTTTCGGAGGCCAAGGAACAGTTCCGTAAGGATCTGTCCAACTACACCACCGACGAGGTATGCGTGGATGACTCCTCCGTTGAGGCAAAGCGCATGTCCGCTGAGGGCGGCGCGCCTGGCGATGAGGACGTCACTGGTGGCTTGAACAAGTCGCGCGAGGGCCACGGCGAGTCCGCCGCCGTTGGCGCTAAGGGACGTCACTCCAACTCGATCACCGTTGAACCTGATAACGGTGGCGAGTACACCCTTGACCACGGCATGGTGGCAATTGCCTCCATCACCTCTTGCACCAACACCTCCAATCCATCCGTCATGGTGGGTGCAGGTTTGATTGCACGTAAGGCCGCCGAAAAGGGCCTGCGCTCCAAGCCATGGGTTAAGACCATTTGTGCACCTGGTTCCCAGGTTGTCGATGGCTACTTCCAGCGCGCAGACCTCTGGAAGGACCTCGAGGCCATGGGCTTCTACCTGTCCGGCTTCGGTTGCACCACCTGTATTGGTAACTCCGGCCCACTGCCAGAGGAAGTCTCTGCAGCCATCAACGAGAACGACTTGGCAGCTACCGCAGTTCTGTCCGGTAACCGCAACTTCGAGGGCCGTATCTCCCCGGACGTCAAGATGAATTACTTGGCATCCCCAATCATGGTCATCGCCTACGCTATTGCCGGCACCATGGACTTCGACTTCGACAACCAGCCGCTGGGTCAGGACGAAGACGGCAACGATGTCTTCTTGAAGGACATCTGGCCTACCCCGCAGGAGATCGAGGACACCATCCAGTCCGCTATCTCCCGCGAGATGTACGAGGCTGACTACGCCGACGTCTTCAAGGGTGACGACGCATGGCGCAACCTGGATGTCCCAGAGGGCGAGACCTTCGAGTGGGATGAGGACTCCACCTACATCCGCAAGGCTCCGTACTTCGAGGGCATGCCGACCGAACCGGACCCAGTTGAGGACATCAAGGGCGCTCGCGTTCTTGCGAAGCTGGGCGATTCCGTCACCACCGACCACATCTCCCCTGCTTCTGCCATCAAGCCGGGCACCCCGGCCGCGCAGTACCTGGATGAGAACGGCGTTTCCCGCTCTGACTACAACTCCTTGGGTTCCCGCCGCGGTAACCACGAGGTCATGATGCGCGGTACCTTCGCCAACATCCGCTTGGCCAACCAGCTGGTGGATGAGACCGGTGGTTACACCCGCGACTTCACCCAAGAGGGCGCACCGCAGGCATACATCTACGATGCATGCGAGAACTACAAGGAAGCCGGCATCCCACTGGTCGTTATTGCTGGTAAGGAATACGGCACCGGTTCTTCCCGTGACTGGGCTGCAAAGGGCACCAACCTTCTGGGCGTAAAGGCAGTCATCACCGAGTCCTTCGAGCGCATCCACCGCTCGAACCTCATCGGTATGGGCGTTATCCCACTGCAGTTCCCTGACGGCGAGTCCCACGAGTCCCTGGGGCTGGACGGTACGGAGACCTTCGACATCGAAGGCATCACCGAGTTCAACGACGGTTCCATCCCGAAGACCGTTCACGTCACCGCTACCAAGCAAGACTCTGATGACACCGTCGAGTTCGACGCTAACGTACGTATCGACACCCCGGGTGAGGCAGAGTACTTCCGCCACGGCGGTATCCTGCAGTACGTGCTGCGCCAGATGGTGACGAACTAAGCCACTTAATGCGACGGAAAAGTACTAAGCTTTTTGGGCTTAGTGCTCGTCGCTGAGCTTGAAGACGCGGGGTCGCACCGCTCTCTCCCGTAGAGGGCTCTGCGGCCCCGCGTTTCTTTATTGTCGTACTATGTTCGTTTCAGAACATACTTAACTTGAAGTATTAATTATTCCTAAAAGGAGACGACCTCACTATGCCAATCGTGAGTGAATCTGAGTTAAATCGGCGGCGGCACGAAATTCTCGTTGGGGCGCGACGTTGCTTTGCCGAGCATGGCTATGAGGGTGCGACGGTTCGCCTCTTAGAACAAGCCACCGGGAAATCACGTGGCGCCATTTTTCACCACTTTGGGGACAAGGAATCTCTATTTCTTTCCTTAGCCCGCGAAGATGCCGCGCGCCAGGCGGAAGTAGTGGCTAATAATGGCCTCGTCGAAGTCATGCGTGAAATGTTGCGTCACCCAGAACGCCACGATTGGCTTGCCACGCGTCTAGAGATCACTTCTCTATTGCGCACGGACCCATCATTTGCTGCGCGCTGGAAAGAGCACCAGTCCATTCGTGACGAGGCTATCCGCGCCCGCCTCGCCTCCAACGCAGAGCAAGGCCGCCTGCGAGACGACGTCGATATAGATACCCTGGTGTGCTATTTGGAAACCTTCATGGATGGGTTTATTAATAGGCTCGCCTTGGGAGATACGGATGGCCTGGAGCGCGTCCTCGATCTGGTAGAGCAATCAATCCGGAGTTCTAGTTCGCCTCAGCGCTAACCGCGCATCAGCCTTCGTCTTTCTGATTTCTTAGCAGGAGGCGAAGGCAGCGGCTCAACGCCGCCACGCTTAGTTGGTGTCTTCTTGGATGCCGTCAGTGCTGGACAGTTCCACTTCTTGGATACTGACATACTGCGCGATCTCTTCGACGAACCCTGGATCGTGGCACGTAAGGATTATTGCCGTTCCTGATTCCAGCGTCCTATGAATCAGTTGATGCATCAGCGCTCGATCCGTTAGCGAAAGCAAGCTATCCGACTCATCCATGAGCACGATGGCGTGGCCCATCCCCACCACATGTGCCGTTTGGGCCAGCCTGAGCCGGGAAGCGGGCAGATCCAATGGGTGCTCATCGGCATCAAGTTCCAGCAGCTCCCGTAACACGGTATCGGGAACAAAATCCCCCAAAGTGGAATATATTACCTGGTCATAAGGAGATTGGAGGACCAATCCCCGGGGTTCAGCTGGGCGCTGTGCCCCATCAAGGCCTGCGGCGGAGCGAAGAAGCGATGTCTTTCCAGTGCCATTTGCCCCGCGCAACCAGGTCACACCGCCGCTGCGGATGGGAATGGTCACTGGCCCGACGCTAAAGGTAGTGCCGGAAGGCTTCGCCGACTGCCACCACCGCTTCTTTTCTTGTCCGCGGCGCGCCGTAAGCGGGCCGAGATTTTCCCGCGGTCCATGGGACGAAATCGCCTCCAAGCTAAGTGGGACCGGTTGCGGGATCTCTCCTACGACGTGACCGCCCAATTCGGGCCAATGCATCGATGACACAGCAAGAACGCAAGTATTGCGCAGCGAATGCAATAATTGCACCATCATCGCCAGTGATGTGGGATCCAGCCCTGCGCTTGGCTCGCAAATAATCAGCACCTCGGGTTCGCGAATCGCCACACACGCAGCTGCGAGCCTCCGGGTCTGACCACCAGAGAGCTGGGTGGGGTTCTTCTCCGCGTAATCGCTCAGGCCCACAGCCGCGAGCATTTCCTCTCCCCGCACCTGCATGCGCGCTGGGTCCTCACCTTGGTTTTCTAGGCCTAGGACTACTTCTTCGATACAGGTATCGCGCAAATAGCTCATCTGGGCGGACGAGTCTGTACCGATGATGGCGGACGTCGAGAATTTTTCTCCTAGCTTTTGCGCTACGTTTTCCGCGATCGCATCCGAAGGAACAAGTACTTGAACGACGGTTCCTTTACTCGGCTGAATATCGTCTATATCCATACAAAGACCATGACTCCTATGGTTCCTAAGGGAACGATGCAGCGCAGCACGCGGGACACGGCAGAATCCGGTACCGGCCGCAAAAGGGTCCTAGTTCCCTCTTCATCAAAGCCCGCGGCGGCTAGGGCGTGGCCGCGCTCGGTGCCTTGAATCAATAGGCGCGAAATCACCGGGATGACCACCCGAGAAATAGTATTGCGCCACGTCACTTTGATTCCGGCCAGCTGGTTAGCATCGCGGACGGTCCGCCATGCCTGCGCGCCTTGAGGCAAAGATTGCAGTGAAGCACCAACGATGTAGGCAATTTTGTGCCCCGCGCGCGAGACTTGTAGCCATTTCGCAATATCGGAAATTCGCAGCACGGACATCGCCACGATGAAGCACACCATTAATGCGAAAAAGCGCAGGGCTAGTGTGGCTGCAATGAGCAGGCCATCGCTTGTGACTAGCGGAATCAGTTGGTTATCACCATAGGGGGCGTGGATCACTAACATCGATAGGACCACTGGGACACAGAGCGCCCCGGATGCCAAGACGATCGCGATGGATCTCGTGGCCCACACGCCATAGGCAAGCATCGCACTTGCCACGAGCGCGGAGACTAGTGGGCTATTGAGCCCAAGGATAAGTATCCAGCCGCACGCAGCAATGGTGAGGACCGTCGACGGGTGAAGGCGATACATTAGCGAGGCTGCAAGGATTCCCGGGTTCGCTTGGGCAAGGATTTCACGGCAGCCCGCACGATGAGGAATACAACGACCTTATCCAGTGGGTCAGAGATGAGGGACTGCATGGTGACGGATGCAATCAAAGAGTTGCCCAGTTCGCGGAAGAGGGACGTGAGCGCGCCGGTACCGACACCAGCCGTACCGCCGTAGACGAAGGCGGCTACGGGTGCGGCGAGCATGCCGCAGATGATGCCGATAATCGCGCCGCTGACGATGACCTTCCAGATCTTGGTGAACGCGCCCTTTTGAATGGCCCAGCCAGAAAGGAATCCGGTCGCAGCGGAAACGGCAGCGAATGGGAGCGCCATCGGGTTGAGCAATCCCCAGACCACCGATGACAACGTACCGGTAGCGAGCCCGGCGATGGGGCCCGCGAGGGCCGCTACCAAGATGGTTCCTACGGAGTCGATATACAGCGGAATGCCGCTCGATCCGATGATTTGGCCCACTACGATATTAAGAACCAAGGCGATGGGAATAATGGCGATGGTACGAGCCGGGAGGGACGGCACGGTGCCGGCAAGCAAAAGAGCCGCACCAATGAGGTAGCCGGCCAAGGTGATCAAGGCTTCGGCGGAGCCCGCTACGGACTCCCAATCGGTCGGGCGAAAAAGCACCAAGTAGATCCACGTGGCGACGACTAGCGCGGCGCCCGCGATGACCATCCCCCGGCGAGCAGGGGTAAGAGCAAGCTGAGGCATAGAGGTATTCCTAATCCATCAATGTGTAAAGGAGAATGGGGGCACACTGCTCTTTTGGTCCCAGCCTATGTCACCTCAGCGTAGGAAAATGTGGCGTATGCGCTGCGGATTAGGGTAAAAGATTTATTCGCCTTGAGCAACACGCGCGCCCAAGCTGCGCAGCGCCCTGTCGAATTCGCGGTGGGAGGCTGGAATGTCTGCGCTGGTCACCAGCGAGGCATTAGCCGGCCGATCCCAGTGATTGCGGAGGTCTGCGACGCTGGTCCCGCGCATCAGCGCAGAGTCCGCTTCCACGTCAATAGTCGTTTCTACCGCCTCGAACGATACCTTCTTTAGGGCGATGATGCAGGTCAGAAGGTCATGGATCTGGGCTTGGTAGCCTTCTTCTTGCGCTTGATGGAACTCGAAGTAGAACCGCAGTATCTCCGGCAGTTTATCAGCCATTGGGTGGGTGCCGAGCAGCCCCACAATTTCTGCTAACCGTTCTGGGGTGATGAGAAATTGCTCGGTAACCTCGAGCGAGCAGAGAGTACTGGGTGGTGCCGCTGAGGTTCGAAAATGGTGAGCTGCTGCGTGCGGATCTACCCAGAAATTCCATTCCGCGGTCGGCGTCGTATTGCCGCGGTAATTAACGGCACCGCCCATGATGATAATCGAGCCGCACCGCGCAACGGCATCGCCATGCGCCCGCTCGAAGTCCGCCAAATTAGTTACCGGGCCAGTAATGATGAGGTGCAGACCTGGGTTGCGGGCAATCGCGGTCGACCACAACTCCTGCCAGTGAATATCGCCGAAATCGTGGTCGGGCGCGGAAAGATAGCCCAAGCCGGACTTCCCGTGGGTTTCAGGTGTCGTGATCAGCTCGACCTCGAGTGGAGCCGGCCGCCCTGGGGCGACGGGGACTTCCGGCAATCCACAGAGATCTAAAATCCACCGTGCATTGGCGGCAGTCTGCTGGACCTCGACGTTTCCAGCAGTCGTGCTCACGCCCACCAATTCGATCTCGCCTGCGTGATGCAGCCCCGCCAAATACATTAGGGCGAGGCAGTCATCAATCCCTGGATCGCAGTCGAGCAATACGGTTGGGCGCGAGAGACTCATAGATGGCTGACTATTACTTAATGGAGCTTACTGGCTTGTCGCCGTCGACGAATACGACTGGAGACGTTGGAAGCTCTTCGCGGCCCAGTACCTCTACGATGACGTCTGCCACCAAGTCACGAGACGAGGTCTGGCCCTCCTGTAGCATCTTGTCCTCAGCGAATTCCAGCCCCTGCGCAGGCTCCTCCGTCAGGCCAGCGGGCTTCAGGATGATGTGCGGAATGGAGCTGTCTGCCAAGCGGTTGTCTACTTCCTTCTTGGACTCCACGTAGGCGTACCACTTCTCATCGGCTGGGTCCGTCGTCGCGACCTGGGAGCCGACATAAGAAATCATGACGAATTGCGGGACATCCTTGCCCAGCTTTTCTAGGGCCTCGATGGCGGCCAAGGCACCGTCGCGGTCAACCGCCCACGTCAGCTCGGCACCGCCACGGCCACCGTTTCCGGCACCCCACACAACCGCGTCATAATCTGCGAAAAGCTCCGCCCACTGATCAACGGACTGCTCAGTAATATCTGCAATAACCGGCGTAGCGTTGGCCTGCTCGATATCGGCCTTCTGTTCTGGGTTACGGATAAGCGAGTGAACCTCATGGCCGGCAGCCGCTAATTTTGGAGCCGCCAGCAGTCCTACCTTGCCGTGTCCGCCAATGTACAAAATCTTTTTCTTAGTATCAGTCATAGCGCACCATCGTAACAGCGCATTTTTTATGCTGCAGCGACACTTCCGCAGCGAAGTCACTACATGCCGCTACCGTGGTGTAAGCATTGCCCACCGAACCAGATAGAATACTGACTATGTATGCCATTATGACCGTTACAGGTGCCGATAGCACCGGAATCATCGCAGCAGTAACCACGACCCTTGCTGATCTCAGCATCAACGTCGTTGACGTATCGCAAACCCTGATGGGTGACTACTTCACCATGATCCTCCGCGTCGAATTCGACGCGGATGCCGTGTCCATCCAGACCATTAAGGAGCGGATGCGCCCGGTGGCGGAGGAAAAACAGCAATCCATCCGCATTCAGTCCGAAGACCTCTTTACCGCCATGAACGAGATTTAACATGAGCACGCGTTTTAATACCACCAATATCTTGGACACCATCGAGATGATCGAAAATTATCGTCTCGATATCCGCACCGTAACGATGGGCATTTCCCTGCTGGGATGCACGCGCTCGACCATGGAGGCAACCTGCCACGCCATCTATGACCGCGTAACGCAGCAAGCGGGCCGCTTGGTTGAGGTATGCGAGGGCATCGAAGGTGAGCTCGGCATCCCGATCGTCAACAAGCGCATCTCCGTCACCCCCATTTCCCTCGTTGTCGCAGGCTTGGACGGCAACCCCGTCGATGCCGCACGGGCGCTGGACAAGGCCGCCAAGGAAGTAGGCGTTAACTTCGTCGGCGGCTACTCCGCGCTGGTGGAAAAGGGTGCGACGAGCGCAGAACAAAAACTCATTGCCTCGATCCCAGAAGCCTTGGCTGATACGGACGTGGTGTGTTCCTCGGTCAATATCGCCAGCTCTCGCGCCGGCATCAATATGGATGCAACGAAGCAGATGGGCGAGGTCATCAAGGAAGCCGCAAAGCTCACCAAAGATAATTCCGCAATCGCCTGCGCCAAGCTCGTCGTCTTTGCCAATTCCGTGGGCGATAATCCGTTTATGGCCGGTGCTTTCCACGGCATCGAGGAGCCCGACTGCGTTGTTTCCGTCGGTGTCTCGGGCCCCGGCGTGGTGGACCGCGCTCTCGGCTCTTTGGAAGGTGCAACCCTGGATCAGGTTGCAGAGGAAGTGAAAAAGGCCGCCTTCAAGATCACCCGTGCCGGCCAACTCGTGGGCAATATGGCTTCCGAGCGCCTCGGCGTTCCCTTCGGCATCATTGACCTCTCTTTGGCTCCCACGGCAGAACTTGGAGATTCCGTGGCGCACATCCTCGAGCACATGGGCCTGGATCAGGTGGGCACGCACGGCACGACGGCGGCTCTGGCGCTGCTTAACGATGCCGTGAAGAAAGGCGGCATGATGGCATGCTCCCGCGTGGGCGGCTTGTCCGGTTCATTCATCCCCGTCTCTGAGGACAGGGGCATGATCGATGCCGTAAAGTCCGGTTCCATTTCCATGGACAAGCTGGAAGCCATGACCGCGATCTGCTCAGTCGGCTTTGACATGATTGCACTCCCCGGCGATACCTCGGCGGCCACGATTTCCGGCATGATTGCAGATGAAGCCGCAATCGGCGTGATGAATCATAAGACCACGGCCGTGCGCGTCATTCCGGTACCTGGCGCCAAGGTGGGCGACGAGGTCAGCTTCGGTGGTCTTTTGGGCTATGCCCCTATCATCCCGGTTAATACGGTGGGCAACTCGCAGTTCATTAACCGCGGCGGCTTTATCCCCGCACCTGTGCACGGTTTCCGTAACTAGGTGTGGAGTACCCCACACCTAGGGCAAGCGTGCCCAGGGAAAGTGCGCCAAGGCTCCGCTAGGACTCGGAGTCTTCATTCTCCTCGCCCGGTTTCTCGGATTCTTCCCACCGGGCGAGGTTCGCTTTAAAGTGCTGAAAGGAATCCTCTAGCTGGTGCAGCTCCACCTCGCCGCCGACTTGGCGGCCCGCATCGGAGTAGATAGCCTCCGCGGCTTCATCTAGAACGTTGCGGCGCTCCACGGTGCGCAGCAGTGCCACCACCTTGGCCAGGTTATTGAGCAGGCTGAGATAGATTTCAGCATTATCGGCCGCATCGCGGCGGATTTGGGTGAACATCGCCTCAATAATCTGCTCGTAGCTAAAGGTTTGATAATCCAGGCGGAACTCGCCATCGATATGCATAATCCCCTGCGGCAGGCGCTTGTCCCCTATGACCACCAAGATTTGTGTGAAGCGGTCAATGATGTCGATGACTGTATAGGGGTCATTGACTCCGGTGCTTAAAGCACGGGCGGCAATCTCTGCCAGGTGCCGGGCTGTGAACCGCGGGTCGTGCGCGGAGGCATCCTCGCGGTGCTGCGTGACCACGATGTGCTTTTCAATGTTTTCCGGCATGTGCGGCACGCCGTGGGCAATGACTTCGCCTTCTAACACGAGATCGCCGGGGGCTACGCCCAGGTGAACCGCACAATCTTCTACGGCGGCTGCTTGGGCAATGGACTTGTAGTCCACGAATTTTAGGTAGCCCGTTTGGGAGCTGCGGGTTGCGTCGGCGGATTCGTAGAAATCCGAACCCGGGGCCTTTGATACTTTCTCTTCCTCACCGCGCTCGATAAGGCGCCGCATGTGCTCTTCCACATCCTGGGCCACCACGTGCACCACGTGAGACATGCTAATAGACTGCGCGATGTGGACGATGAAATAAATCAAAAAGACCACGCATATCAGCGCCAAGGCAATATCGACTGCGACGTTCAGCGAGGGGACGTGTTCTTGCTTGCCTTCACCACCAGCACGCACGGCACGTAGAGATAGCAGCGAATAGGTAAAGGTTGCCAGGTAGATCCCCAGTGTGGACTGGATGGAACGGTCCTTTAAAAACTCGTGCAATAGGCGCGGACCCATCACCGTCACCACGCCGGAAAGCGCGGTCAGCGTAATGAAAAACAGGGTGCCGGCCAGAGACAGCGTGGCGGTGGCCACGGCGGTGAGCAGGCCCTGGGCGCTTTCCGCGCTGCCGTCATAGAGTCGAGAGAGCGCCAGATCGAAGTTGCGGTCGATCGCCAGCATGCCTTCGGCCGCCACGACGGCCACTGCTACCGCTACAGCGGGAATGACCCAAAACTTATCCCGCCAGGCGGGCATCCTCTCGATTAGCGTCTTCATGTAGCTTAAGCCAGCTCGACGATTTCCATGTACTCATCGGACCACAGATCTTCATCGCCGTCCGGCATAATAATCACGCGCTCAGGGTCGAGTGCCTTTACCGCACCCGGATCGTGGGTTACCAAGACCACCGCGCCCGTGTACGTATTGAGCGCGTCGAGCACCTGCTCGCGGGAGATGGGGTCGAGGTTGTTGGTCGGCTCATCGAGAAGCAGTACGTTCGCGCGGCTGGAGACCAAAGTGGCCAGCGACAAGCGGGTTTTCTCACCGCCAGACAGCGTTCCAGCAGGCTGCTGCAGTTTATCGCCAGAAAACATAAACGCACCCAGCAGCCCGCGCAGCTCTTGCTGGTCCGCATCGGGACACGCCTCGATGGTATTTTCCCAGACGCTCTTATCCGGGTGGATATTGTCGTGCTCTTGGGCAAAGTAACCAATGCGCAAACCGTGGCCACTGACGATGCCCCCTTCGCCGTCGGTGCGCTCCTCGCCCGCCAAAAGCTTGAGCAAGGTGGTCTTACCGGCACCGTTATATCCCAGGACAACGACCCTGGAGCCCTTATCGATGGCCAGGTCCACGCCCGCGAACACCTCCAGCGAGCCATACATCTTGGTCAAGCCCTTGGCATTCATGGGCGTCTTGCCGCACGGGGCGGGCTCGGGGAATTTAATATTGGCTACCTTATCCGCAACGCGCACCTCGTCGAGGTCATTCATCATGCGCTCGGCTCGGTTCAGCATCTGCTTAGCCGCTGCGGCCTTGGTGGCCTTCGCGCCCAATTTCGCGGCCTGCTTTTGCAGCGCGGAGGCCTTCTTTTCCGCATTCGCGCGCTCGCGGCGCCGCCGCGCCTCATCGGTGGCACGTGCGTCGAGATACTTCTTATAGCCCATGTTGTAGACGTCCGCCTCGCCGCGCACCGCATCAAGGAACCAGACCTTATTACAGACCGCCTCGAGCAACTCCACGTCGTGGGAAATCATGACCAGTCCGCCCTCATGCTTGGACAGGAACTGGCGGAGCCAGACAATGGAGTCCGCATCCAGGTGGTTTGTCGGCTCATCGAGGAGCAACGTGGTTTGGGACTTACCCGAGCCCTCGCTGGCGGCAAAAAGGATCTGCGCCAGCTCCACGCGGCGGCGCTGGCCACCCGAGAGCGTCTTGAGCTGCTGGTCTAAAACGCGCTGCGGCAGCCCCAAGTTATCGCAGATTTGAGCGCACTCGGAGTCGGCCTCGTAACCGCCCAAGGAATCGAATTGTTCTTCCAGGCGGGAATATTTACGGATAGCTTTGTCACGGAACTTCTCATCCGTGGCCGTTTCCATCAGCTCTTGCTGCTTGGCCATCCGCCGCTTAATATCATCCAGCCCACGGGCAGAGAGCACGCGCTCGCGCGCGGTTTGCTCGATATTGCCTTCACGCGAATCCTGCGGAAGGTAGCCAATCGGACCCGAGCGAGAAACCGCGCCCCCATAAGGCTCGGTCTCACCGGCCAAGATGCGCATGGTCGTGGTCTTTCCCGCACCATTGCGGCCCACTAGTCCGATGCGGTCGCCGGGTTGGACGCGGAGGTGCTGTCCGGGGGCATCGAGAAGCGTGCGGGCGCCTACGCGTACCTCAAAATCATTGGTCACAATCACGACAAGCCAGTCTAGCAACCAAAGCACAAGGCACTAATTCACGCAGAAAAGCGGCGGTAGTACTACCGCCGCTTTCCCGCTATTCCGTGGTGATTAAACCGCGAAGCCCAGAGCTTGGAGCTGCTCGCGGCCTTCTTCGGAAATCATGTGTGGGCCCCAAGGCGGCATCCACACCCAGTTGATACGCACGCCATCGGCAAGCTTCTTGCCGGTAACGATGTCCTCAACCTGCTCCGCAATGACATCGGTCAAAGGGCAGGCCGGCGAGGTCAGCGTCATGTTAATCATGGCGAGCTCTTTGCCATCTTCTTCTTCCAGCCACAGGTCATAGACCAAGCCCAAGTCAACAACGTTGATGCCGAGCTCCGGGTCGATGACATCGCGCATGAACTCGGTGATGTCAAAGGCCTTCGACAGCTGTTCTTCCGTCTGCTCCGGCCGCTCACCGCCTGCGCTGAAGGACGAATTCTCGTTCTGGTAAGGATCTACGGGATCGGTCATTTACTTCTCCACTTCATTGAGCGCATCTGCGGTGGCGGCCTGAAAAGCCTTCCACCCTAGCAGCGCGCATTTAACTCGTGCCGGGTATTGAGAAACGCCTGCAAAGGCAACACCATCGCCGATGATGTCCTCATCGCCTTCGTCCTGGCCACGCGAGGTAACCATCTTTTCAAACTCGGCAAGCTTTTTATTGGCTTCCTCCAAGGGCAGGCCGACGATCTCTTCCGCCATGACGGACGTCGATGCTTGGGAGATGGAGCAGCCTTCGGCGTCGTAGGACACATCCTCAACGGTCTTGCCATCTGCGGAAAGGTTGACGCGCAACGTGAGCTCATCACCGCATGAGGGGTTCACGTGGTGGACCTCTGCCTGGAACGGCTCGCGCAACCCCGCGTGTTGCGGATTTTTATAGTGATCCAAGATCACGTCTTGGTACATCGAATCAAGATTCATTAGGCAACTCCAAAGAAATCGCGGGCGGCCTTAATGGCTTCTACCAGCTTATCTACTTCGGCTTCCGTGTTGTATAGGTAAAAGCTGGCGCGCGCGGTGGACTGTGCACCGCAGGCGCGGTGCAGCGGCCATGCGCAGTGGTGACCTACGCGGATGGATACGCCCTGGTCATCGAGCACCTGCCCCAAATCGTGCGGGTGAACGCCTTCCACGGTAAAGGAGATGGCCGCGCCACGGTTTTCAGCCGTTTCTGGGCCGATGATGCGCAGGCCAGGAATCTCACGAAGCTGCTCCAAGGCATAGGCGGTGAGCTTCTGCTCGTGGGCATGGATATTATCCATCCCCACCTCCTCGAGGAACTTCACCGCTGCACCGAGGCCGACGACCTGGCTGGTCATCTGCGTTCCGGCTTCAAACCGCGTTGGCGGTTCCGCGAAGGTGGTGCCTTCCATCTTCACTACCTCGATCATGGATCCACCCGTGAGGAATGGAGGAAGCTTGCGCAGCAACTCGTCCTTGCCGTAGAGCACGCCCACACCATTGGGGCCACACATCTTGTGGCCTGAGAATGCGGCGAAATCCACATCCAAGGCATGGAAATCTACCGGCATGTGCGGGACGGATTGGCAGGCATCGAGCACCACCATGGCATTCACCGCGCGGGCGCGGCGCACCATCTCCTCGACATCGGATACCGCTCCAGTCACATTGGACTGATGAGTAAACGCAACAACCTTGACGGACTCGTCGAGCTCAAGCGAATCCAAGTCGATGCGGCCATCGTCAGTCAACGAGTACCACTTCAAGGTGGCACCAGTGCGCTCACAGAGCTCTTGCCACGGCACGAGGTTAGCGTGATGCTCGAGCTCCGTGATGACGACGGTATCGCCCTCTCCTACATAGAGCTCGCCCGCGCGCTCATCAGAAAGCGTATAGGCAACCTCATTAAGCGCCTCGGTGGCGTTTTTCGCAAAGGCAATCTCATCGCGATCCGCGCCAACAAAGGCGGCAATGGCCTGCCGGGCCGACTCATAGGCGTTATCCGCCTCCTCAGCCAGCTGGTACGAGCCGCGGTGAACCGGGGCGTTGGTATGGAGAACGAACTCCTCCTCTGCCTTCCATACCGGCAGCGGGCGCTGGGAGGTAGCCCCCGAATCCAGGTACACCAGCGGCTTATCGCCGCGCACGGTGCGCTGCAGGATTGGGAACTGCTCCCTAATTGCGTTTACATCAAATCCAGACATAAAACTTCTTCGATTCATCGAGGATGAACCAGCACTGGGCTGGTCTTTACTGCAGGAACTGGTCGTAGCCGTCAGACTCAAGCTGGTCTGCCAACTCGGCCCCGCCGGTCTTAACAACCTGGCCGTTAGCGAATACGTGCACGAAATCAGGCTGGACGTAGTTCAGGATGCGCTTGTAGTGGGTAATCATCAAGATACCGCCATTGGTGTCATCCTGGTAGCGGTTGATGCCATCAGAAACAATGCGCAGCGCGTCAACGTCCAAGCCGGAGTCGGTCTCATCCATGACCGCGAACTTGGGCTTTAAGATGTCCAGCTGCATGACCTCGTGGCGCTTCTTCTCGCCACCGGAAAAGCCCTCGTTGACGGAGCGGGAGATGAAGGACTTATCAATCTTCAGGTTCTCGCGAGCCTCAGTAAGTTCCTTATTCCACTCGCGCAGCTTGGGGGCCTCGCCGCGGATGGAAGTCACGGCGGAGCGCATGAACTGCGATACCTTCACGCCAGGGACCTCGGTGGGGTACTGCATGGCCAAAAACAGGCCGGCGCGAGCGCGCTCGTCAACGGGCATGTCGAGGAGATTTTCGCCATCGAGAAGCACCTCGCCCTCGGTGACCTCGTACTTCGGGTGACCGGCAATGGTGTAGGACAAGGTGGACTTGCCGGAGCCGTTCGGTCCCATGATGGCGTGGATCTCGCCGGAGTTGATGGTGAGGTTGACGCCCTTCAGGATTTCCTTGGGCTCGCCGTTTTCTTCATTCGGCAGAACCTGGGCGTGGAGATTCTTAATTTCCAGAGTAGACATAGTTTTTGTGGGTTTCCTTCTGTAAGTGCGTTAAGCGGAGATCTTTTCCAGTTCTTCGGAAATGCGGTTTTCCAGTTCCTCGGACAGGGATTGCACCGGAATGCGGTGGATGACCTCATTGAAGAAGCCACGAATGATGAGGCGACGAGCCTCTGCCTCCGGAATGCCGCGGGACATCAGGTAGAACAGCTCGATATCGTCAAAGCGTCCCACCGTTGCGGCGTGGCCGGCGCCGGTGATTTCACCGGTTTCGATTTCCAAGTTCGGGATGGCGTCAGCGCGCGCACCGTCCGTGAGGATGAGGTTATTATTCGTCTCATAGGTATCGGTGCCCTGTGCGTTGGAGCGGATAAGCACGTCTCCCACCCAGCAGGTACGAGCCTCGTTCTTCTTCTCACCCTGCAATGCGCCCTTGTACAGGACATTGGAGCGACAATTCGGAACCGAGTGATCCACGAGCATGCGGTTTTCGAAGTACTGACCAGAATCGGCGAAGTACACGCCCAGCAACTCGGCATCGCCGCCAGGAGCGGTGAAGTTCACGCGTGGGACGATGCGCACGACCTCGCCACCGAAGATGGCAGAGTTATGGCGCAGCACTGCATCGCGTCCTACCTGAGCTACCTGGTTGGACAGGTGCACCGCGTCGTTTTCCCAGTCGACATCCACGATGACGGTCAGGTGCGCGCCATCGCCGAGGATGAACTCCACGTTATCCGCATGGGTGCCAGAGCCAACGTACTTCAGCACCACGGTGGCCTCCGCATGGTGGCCAACCTCAATGGAGGTGGCACCGAGGGAGGTCACGTCCTCGCCCTTACCCGTATAGGTAATGGTGATGGGATCTTCCACCTGCACCTCGGGGTCAACGGTTACCACTTGACCTTCCGGCATGGAGGTCCATGCCTGGGCGGCCACGCGGTCAGAAGGCTTGCCCACGCGGCCAAGACGCTCATCGTCGCGGCTTACAGTCTCTGCAGAAACGCCGGGGTGCTCGCTTACCTTCACATCCTGGGCCACCGCTTGAGCAAATTCCCCGTTGTGCAGGCCCCGCAGCTTGCGGAGGGAAACAAAGCGCCACACCTCGTCGCGGCCGTGCGGTACCGGGAAATCCTCCACGTTGGTAGAGGTAAAGACGTCACCCTTGGTGATCTTATCCGGATTGAATTCGTTCGAAGCGACCATTTCTTTAGCCGACCGATCCTTCCATTTGCAGTTCGATGAGGCGGTTGAGCTCGAGGGCGTACTCCATCGGCAGCTCCTTAGCAATCGGCTCAACGAAGCCACGCACGATCATTGCCATTGCTTCTTCTTCCGCAATGCCGCGGGACATGAGGTAGAACAGCTGTTCTTCAGAAACCTGCGAAACGGTAGCCTCGTGGCCCAGCGTGACGTACTCGTTGCGGATGTCGTTATACGGGTATGTGTCCGAACGCGAGATATTGTCCACGAGCAAGGCGTCACATTCCACGTTGGACGTGGAGTGGTGCGCATTTTGGTTGACCTGCACCAGTCCGCGGTAGGCAGCGCGACCGCCGGCGCGGGCAACGGACTTGGAGACGATATTGGAGGAGGTGTAGGGCGCCATGTGCGTCATCTTCGCACCGGTGTCCTGGAACTGTCCCTCGCCAGCGAAGGCGACGGAAAGCACCTCACCCTTAGCGTGCGGACCGGTCATCCACACGGCCGGGTACTTCATGGTGACCTTGGAGCCGATATTGCCATCGACCCATTCCATGGTGCCGCCCTCTTCCACCTTGGTGCGCTTGGTCACCAGGTTGTAGACGTTGCTGGACCAGTTCTGAATCGTCGTATAGCGGCAGCGGCCGCCCTTCTTCACGATGATCTCCACCACCGCGGAGTGCAGGGAGTCCGACTTGTAGATGGGCGCGGTGCAGCCTTCCACGTAGTGAACGTAGGCATCCTCATCCACGATGATAAGGGTGCGCTCGAACTGGCCCATGTTCTCGGTATTAATACGGAAGTAGGCCTGCAGCGGGATATCAACGTGCACGCCCTTCGGAACGTAAATGAAGGAGCCGCCGGACCACACTGCAGAGTTAAGCGCGGAGAACTTATTGTCACCGGCAGGAATAACGGTGCCGAAGTGTTCCTTAAAAAGCTCTGGGTAATCGCGCAGCGCGGTATCGGTATCGACGAAGATAACGCCCTGGCTTTCCAGGTCTTCGCGAATCTGGTGGTAGACAACCTCAGACTCGTACTGTGCGGCCACGCCGGCAACCAAACGCTGCTTTTCTGCCTCAGGGATGCCCAGCTTATCGTAGGTGGCCTTAATATCATCCGGGAGGTCGTCCCAGGTCTGCGCCTGCTCTTCGGTGGACTTGACGTAGTACTTAATCTGGTCAAAGTCGATGCCGGAGAGATCCGCGCCCCAAGTGGGAATGGGCTTCTTATCAAAGATATCCAGGGCCTTGAGACGCTGGTTCAGCATCCACTCGGGCTCGCCCTTCTTTGCGGAAATATCGCGGACAACGTCCTCATTCAGGCCACGGGCGGCAGAAGCGCCGGCCGAGTCCGAGTCGTGCCAGCCGTACTCATACGCACCAATAGAATCGATGATCTCATCATCGGTCATCTTGTTATCAGGTGCCGATTGTGCCTGGGTCATGACTCGCTCCTTTCAGTATTAGTTTTGACAGGTGTCAAGGGGATATTCGTGGTACAAATTCCGTGGCCATCTGCGATAGAAGCCAAAGGTTGTACGTGTTTGCCTAAGAGGGCGGAAAAGACTTCCTGCTCTGCCTCGCACAGTTCAGGGTGCTCGGCCGCCACATGGGCAACCGGGCAGTGGTGTTGACAGATTTGCACGCCCTGGCCCGCACGGTCCACGGTTGCGGCGTACCCGTGCTTATCCAGGGTTTCAGCCAGTTTGCGCGCTACTTCCTCGACCGATTCTTCCGCGTCCACGAAGGGACGCACATCGGCGATGATGCGCTCAAAACGAGCCTTAGCGAAGTTCTTCACAGCCTCTGAACCGCCCGCAGAGCGCAGCGCGGTCAACGCTTCAGAAGCTAATTCATCATAGGCGTGGCCAAATTGCGCACGCCCACGATCCGTCAGGCGGAAGTGTTTTGCCGGTCGCCCACGACCCGCTCCGGAATGCATCCGCGAACGAGAAACTGGACGGCGCTCGACAACTTCCGTTAGTTCTTCTTCCACCAGAATGTCTAAATGCCGGCGGATCCCGGCGGTCGAAAGACCAAGGCGCTCACCCAGGTAAGAGGCGGTTACAGGGCCGTCCTTAAGCAATAGCAGCAGTACCTGGCGGCGGGTATCACCATCCGTGGACCGTGATTCTTTCACCGCCACATGCGCCGCTGCCGCGCGCTGTGAGTTAGCCATGCCCTAAAACCTCCCTTCCTTAGGTCAGTTGCCTGCAGTCACCGCGCTCCGTCGCGCCGGAAATGCCGTCGCTACGCAAGCGCCATAACTGCGCTTTCATCATTAGACAACACTAGTGTTCCTTAATTCATTCCGGAATGCCACCATTGCAGTCACCGGGCGTGGCGGCGGGGGTGAATTTCCCACCCCACGGTCCTCGCGTAAGGTCTTAAGCCATGAAAGGGAAACTACGGGGAGTGCTCGAGAGCGTTAAGGCAGAATTGCCGCGCTTGGGCACCGCAGGTTCTCGTTCCGTGCAGCTGCACGCCGAAGGCACCGGCGCGCAAGCCGGGGATACTCGCTACGATTTCATCACCCAAGCGCCAGAGGAACTGCAGCACACCACGGTCTCCCAAAAGCGCACCTTTTTCATCTTGCGGTGGGCCGGAACCGTCGGTTCCCTCCTCATTGCCTTTGGCGCTTTGGGAGCAGGCGCGCTGCCTGTAGTGGGCAACCCTTATGACAATGTGCCATTTGGCTCGCTCATGTCGCGTATGCTGCAGACCTCGTCTGCGCTTGTCATGGTGGGCGTGGGGCTTTTAGTAACGGCCTGGATTTTCCTCGCCCCCTTCGTGGGCACCCCGCTGCGCCAGGCGCGACCCGGCGAGCCCACCAGCGATCGCTCCCGCCGGCTGGTCTCCCCGCGCCAGCTGTGGATCACGTGGGCTGGGTGGATCATCCCCCTCATCTTTACCGCACCCTTATTTACCCAAGACATCTATTCTTATTTGGCCAATGGCTCCATCGTGGCCCAAGGGATGGATCCCTATTCCGCCGGCCCAGTTCAGCTCTTGGGCGCTGGCAACGAGCTCGCGCGCTCCGTTCCGTTTATCTGGGCGAATTCACCGTCACCATATGGGCCCGTTGCCTTGGGGCTGGCGGCCATCGTCAGCATCATCACCGGAAATTCCATTGTCTTAGGCGTCATCGCCCACCGCCTACTTTCCATCGTGGGCATCATCGTGGCCGGCTGGGCCATCACACAGCTTGCTCAGCGATGCCGCGTCTCCCCTGCCTCCGCACTATGGCTCGGCATCTTGAACCCGCTGACCATCCTTCACCTCGTCGGCGGTATCCATAATGAATCCATCATGCTTGGATTGTCGTTGCTGGGCATGGAGCTTGGATTAAGGGGCATCGATAAGCTGGGGCAGGATAAAAGAGGAGCCTACGTTGCGCTTATAGCCTCTGGCTTTTTCCTATCCTGCGCCGGAATGGTCAAGGTCACCGGCTTTATTGGGCTCGGCTTTATCGGCATGGCGTATGCCCGCCACCTGCACGTGCAGGCGCGCGTGCCGCGCTGGCGGGCCTTATTTATAGCCATTGCCGTGCAGGGCGCGGTGCTCGTAGTCACCATTGCGCTCATCAGTATCATCACGGGCATTAACCTCGGGTGGATTACCGGGCAAGGCGGAGCCGCCACGATTCGCTCCTGGCTTTCCCTATCCACGGCCACGGGAGTGGGCGCCGGTTTCCTCGGCATGTTTTTAGGCCTTGGGGACCACACCGATGCCATATTGACCATCACGCGCAGTTTCGGCGTCTTGGTCGCCGTCGCCTTCATGTCCCGCATGCTCTTTGCCACGCTGCGCGGATATATCCACCCCGTGGGCGGGCTGGGAATCTCTACCCTCGTGCTCGTTATCTTCTTCCCAGTGGTCCACCCGTGGTACATCCTCTGGGCCGTTTTGCCGTTGGCGGCGTGGGCGAACCGGCACATCTTCCGGTTTAGCGTCGTTGCCTATACCGGCGCGATGAGCTTTTTCGTCCTACCGCGCGGCTTGGGTTTGCCTGCCGGGACGGTGCTTTCCATTTATATCGCCGCTGCCTGCACATTCGCCGTAGTAGCCGGCGTGTGGTGGGTTGCAATGCGCCGAAACGGAATCCGTGTCTTAAACTAGGCACCCGTGAATGCAATTCCAGCTGATAACCCCGCCCTGTCCTTGGACGGTGTGGTAAAGAAATTTGGCCCCACGGCAGCCGTCAATGGGCTCAGCCTGAGCGTTGCACACGGCGAAATATTTTGCCTGCTCGGGCCCAATGGTGCTGGCAAGTCCACCACCATCGAAATGTCTGAAGGCTTTATCCACCCCACCGCCGGATCCATTAAGGTCTTGGGCCTTGACCCCAGCACCGCACCAGATAAGGTGCGCGAAAAAGTGGGAATCATGCTACAAGGCGGCGGGTCCTATTCAGGCATCCGCGTGCTAGAGATGCTGGAATTGACCGCTCGCTATAACGCCAATCCACTGCCACCGGAATGGTTGCTCGAGACCCTCGGCTTGCAAGGCGTGGCACGCACGTCCTACCGGCGGCTGTCCGGCGGGCAACAACAGCGGCTATCGCTGGCACTCGCGGTCATCGGCAGGCCCGAGCTGGTTTTCCTCGATGAACCCACCGCAGGCATGGACGCCCAATCCCGCCTCGCCGTGTGGGACCTCATCCGCGCCCTCAAGCGCGACGGGGCCACCGTTATTCTGACCACCCACCTGATGGATGAGGCTGAATCACTGGCGGATCAGATCGCCATCATGGATCACGGCGCGCTCGTGGCGCAGGGAACGCCGGCGGAACTTACCGCCCAGGGCGAGGGCGCCGGTTTTAGTTTTAGTGCCAACTCCGCAGTCGATCTGGACGCCTTGCAGCGAATTGGGATCCCCACGACCGCCTCGCGGCCACTGCACTACCGCGTGAGCCAGCCCAGTTCACCGGAACTGATTTCCGCCCTCGCCGCCGAGCTCGCCCGGCAAGGAGTGCTTTTGCGAAGCCTGGAATCCCACCACCGGAACCTCGAGGAAGTATTCCTTGATCTCACAGGCAGGCACTTGCGCAGTTGATGAAGCCTCGTGCCTTGTCTTCATCCTAGAATCACCAATACACGCACCCACTACAAGCGAATTTTCAAGGAATAGGCCCCCGATTATGAGCACAACGTTTTCCCCCGGCACCTTCCGCCCAGCACCCAAGCGGGCGAGTGCGGGCGCCATCATCCTTGCCCAAGGCGTCATGGAAGCCAAGCTCATGCTGCGCCACGGCGAACAACAACTGCTCAGCATCGTTATCCCACTCGCCATCCTGATTGGGACCGCCCACCTGGAATCAACCACAGGCCATGGTCTACACGAGGTCTTTCCCATGGTGCTTGCGGTAGCGGCGACGTCGGCTGGTTTCACCGGGCAAGCAATTTCCCTGGCCTTTGACCGCCGCTATGGGGCCTTAAAGCGCACCGGCGCTTCCGGCGTACCGGCGTGGGCGATTATCGGCGGCAAGATCATAGGCGTGCTGACGATGGTGGTATTCCAGATTCTGGTGCTCGGTGCCACGGCCTTTGCCCTGGGTCTGCGCATCAGTGTGCCCGGTATTTTGCTCATGATCGTCTCGCTCATATTTGGCGTCGCCGCCTTTACCGCCATGGGTTTGGTGCTTGGCGGCACCCTTAGCTCTGAGGCCGTACTCGCGCTGGCCAACCTCATTTGGTTCATCCTGCTGGCGATCGTCGGCTGGACTCTTTACTCCCAGGGTTTGGGGGATAATGGCCTGCTCAACATCGTGCCCACCGTGGCGCTAGCGGGCGCGCTTGCCGATGCCTCCAATTCCACCTTTCCTGGCATCGAACTCATTTCCTTGACCGCGTGGCTGGCAGTGGCGTCGTATGCGGCCGTTCGTTGGTTCCGTTTCGACGGCTAAATGTGAGTTATACCCAGTTCCCCGCGAAATAGAGCCAAAGGTTTCGGCTCGCTACACACCCCCTAGTAAGATGCAGCTTGTGAATTACTGGACCAGAACTAAACGCTTTTTTAAAGAAGCCGTCCCTACCGTGGAGCAACAGCGACTTATCGCGCTGATCCTGATCTTCTGCCAAGGCGGCATCACCGTATCTGGTTCCATCGTCCGCGTCACCGGTTCCGGCCTGGGTTGCCCCACCTGGCCCCAATGCCAGCCTGGTTCCTTGGTACCGGTAGAGGGCGCAGCACCGGCAATCCACCAGATCATTGAGTTTGGTAATCGCCTGCTCACCTTCGTCGATTCCGCCGCAGCAGGCGCGGCAGTCATCGCCATGTATATGGCGTGCCGCCGGCCTGAGCTCAGGGTCTATGCATGGCTCAACGTGGCCGGCATCGTCCTGCAGGCCGTCATCGGCGGCATCTCCGTGCACTTGGATCTGCGCTGGTGGTCCGTGGCTCTTCACTTCCTGCCTTCCATGGTGCTGGTGTGGCTTGCCTGCATGCTGTATGCCCGCATCAAAGAACCCGATGATGGCACCGCCCAGCCGCGGTTCCCGCAAGCGATTCGCATCCTCGCCGTCATCGCGACCATCGCCCTCTCGATCGTCCTGATCACCGGGACGATGGTGACCGGTTCCGGCGTCCACTCCGGCGACTCCGGCGTGGGAATGGACGGCCGCTTGGATGTGGATACCGAGTCCATGGCCATCGCCCACGCCATGTGCATGTACGTCTACCTCATCTTTACCGCCATTACCGTCTTCCTGCTGTACAAGCACCGCACCCCGCAGGAGACCAAGAAGGCAGGGTGGGTCCTTATCGTCTGCATCCTCATCCAGTGGGCCGTGGGCGTCTTGCAGTTCTACCTGGGCGTGCCGCGGTGGACGGTCCCCTTCCACATAGGTATGTCCGCCGTGGTCACCGGCTTTACCGCCCTGCTCTGGGCACACGGGCGCCACCGCGTCGGTGGCACGCCAGACCTCATCTCGGGCTCTCCCGCCGGCGACGATAAATACGCCGTTCGCCAGCAATCATTAAATGAGGAACGCGCCGCCGTCTAGGATTTAGACAGCACAATTTTTCTGCAGCTACTGCGCTTTGTGGGATAGCATGGCCTTATGCATGCTATCCAGATCACAGAAACGGGCGGGCCGGAAGTCCTGCGCTACGCCGAGGTTCCTGCGCCCACGCCTAGTGAGGACGAAGTCTTAGTTGATGTCACCGTGGCGGGCGTGAACTATATCGATACCTACTACCGCGAGGGTATCTATAACGCCCAGACGCCTTTTATCCCTGGCTTTGAGGGAACGGGGCGCGTTGTCCACGATCCCAAGGGGGAAATTGCGGAAGGCTCCCTAGTGGCATGGCACCACGCCTTTGGTTCCTATGCCGAGCAGGTCTGCGTCCCCCGGAACGGCCTTGTCGCCGTGCCGGATGATTTCCCCACCGAGATCGCTGCCTCCATGCTGCTACAGGGCATGACCGCCCACTTCCTTTCCCACGGCGTGTATGAGCTTGGCGAAGGCGCTACCTGCCTCATTACCGCTGGTGCGGGCGGTGTGGGCCAGCTGTTGACCCAAATGGCATCCTCTTTGGGGGCAACGGTCTATACGGTTGTCTCCACCGATGAAAAGGAAGAGATCTCGTATAAGTGCGGCGCCGACCATGTCTTTCGCTACAGCGATGGTTTGGGCGAGCAGGTTCGTCGGTTTAATGGCGGCCGCGGCGTCGATGTGGTCTATGACGGCGTGGGGCAAGCCACCTTCTTCGAATCGCTCGAGGCCGTTCGCCCGCGCGGCACCGTCGCGCTCTTTGGTGCCGCTTCTGGCCCGGTTGAGCCCATCGATCCGCAGCTGCTCAATAAGCATGGCTCCATCTTCTTGACCCGGCCTTCGCTCGGCGCGTGGACGGCGCAAGAGGGCGAATTCCAGATGCGTGCGCAAGCTGTCGTCCAGGCTGTGATGGACGGGGACCTCAAGTTCAACGTATCGGCCTCCTATCCCTTGGAAGAAGCAGAGCAGGCCCACCGCGACCTACAATCGCGTAGCACCACCGGTTCTATTGTTCTGCGGGTAAAGCAGGACTAAGGAAGAATAGAGCGCGAGCCACACGGGCTCGCGCTGCAGCGTGCTACTGGGTTCTAAAACAGGGTGGCGGACCAACCAAGCATCCGGCCGATTGGCTCCCAACCTATGACGGCATCGATGGACAGGCCAATAAAGAGTACCGACAGGTAGTTATTTGAATAGATAAACAGGCGCATGGGTTTTACCTTTGCGCCTTTCTTTACGCCTTGGTGCAGGCGGATGGCTAGCCATAAGAAGACCGCGCCAGAAGTTACGGCGGCAATGAGGTAAATCCACGATGCCGCGGGGACGATCAGCAGCGTGACGATGACCGTGCCAACGGAATACCACACGATTTGGCGGGTTACTTCTTGTTCCGTCGCCACGACCGGCAGCATCGGCACCCCGGCCTTGCGGTAATCTTCCTTGTATTTCATGGCCAAGGCCCAGGTATGTGGCGGGGTCCAGAAAAAGATAATGAGGAATAGGACTATTGCCTGCCACCAGCGGTCGGGCTCTCCCGCCGGCGCGTTATCGCGGATGACTGCCCAACCCACCATGGCCGGCATGCACCCCGCTAAACCGCCCCACACGATGTTTTGGGCATTGCGCATCTTCAAAAACTTGGTGTAGACGAATACATAGAAAAAGTTCGTGAGGATGACGAAGAACGCCGCCAACCAAGAATTTGCCAGGATGCCCAGCCACAGCACCGACACCACGAGCATGATCCAAGCAAAGATCGCCGCGTTCCGCTTCGAAATCGTGGCGCGCACAAGTGGGCGCGCGCGGGTGCGTTGCATCTTTTGGTCAATTTCATAATCGACCACGTTATTAAAGGTATGGGCGGCCGCAGCGCCCATCCATCCGCCGAAAATGGTGGAAATGATGAGCCAGATATTCTCAGAAACCGCCTCAACGCCCCGTTGCGCTTGGAGCATCGCCGGAATTGCGGCCACGAGGAGGAGTTCAATAATCCTCGGCTTCGTTAGCGCAAAATAGGCCTTGATGGTCTCCAAGGAATTCCTCCACTATCTGAACAGACGTTGATCTACAGCACACACGCTACACAGTGCGGCATGCCCACGGTGTAGTGGTCGCACACCCCGGCACAAAAGTTCCGGAGAATTAATTCACACTATGGCTTACATTTAAAATGCGCTGCACATGGATCGTATCAATGCAGCGGAAATGCAGAGAGTAACTAATGCTATGCCGTACACCGCTTAGCCATGCCAGCTTACCGGTTACCCGCAGCTTTCAATAATTCCGCACCGCCGTCAAAAAAGTAACTAGACTGTGTGGAGTTCAGCAATTAACGCCTAGAGTTAAGCGAGGCCTTATACCGTGTCGAAAGATAATTTGTCCCCAGACCTGCAAGCTATGGTCGAGCGCCGTTATCCGGACGACTGGACAGAGACCGATACTCGCGCGGTCGACACCGTGCGCGTGCTTGCTGCCGATGCCGTCCAAAATTGCGGCTCTGGGCACCCAGGCACGGCGATGTCGCTTGCTCCCCTCGCCTACACGCTCTACCAGCGCGTCATCAACCACGACCCCAATGACGTCAATTGGGCGGGCCGCGACCGCTTCGTGCTGTCTGTTGGCCACTCCTCCCTCACCCTCTACATTCAGCTCTTCTTGGGCGGTTTCGGCTTGGAGATGAAAGATCTCCAGGAGCTGCGCACCTGGGGCTCGCTTACCCCTGGACACCCTGAGGTGCACCACACTGATGGCGTGGAGATCACCACCGGCCCGCTCGGCCAGGGCCTTGCATCGTCGGTAGGTATGGCCATGGCCGCCCGCAAGGAACGCGGCCTCTTCGATCCTGAGGCACCAGCCGGTCAATCCCCATTTGACCATTACGTCTATACCATTGCCTCCGATGGTGATCTGCAGGAAGGCGTTACCGCAGAGGCATCGTCCCTGGCTGGCACCCAGAAGCTGGGCAACCTGATCGTTTTCTGGGATGATAACCGGATTTCCATCGAGGATGACACCAATATCGCCTTCAATGAGGACGTCGCTGCGCGCTATGAGGCATACGGCTGGCACGTCCAGACCGTGGAATCCGGCGAGGACGTCGTCGCCATTGAAGAGGCAGTGCGCAATGCCCAGCAGGAAACGGAGCGACCTTCCTTCATCCGCGTTAAGACGGTGATTGGTTACCCGGCCCCCACCAAGATGAACACCGGTGGCGTCCACGGCGCCGCGCTTGGCGATGACGAAGTTGCCGCCACCAAGGACGTGCTCGGCTTCGATCCGGAAAAGACTTTCCACATCGATGATGAGGTCTTGGCCCACACCCGCAAGCTGCGTGAGCGCGGTGCCGAAAAGCACGCGCAGTGGCAGGAGAAGTTCGACGCTTGGGCAGCGGAAAACGCCGAGAATAAGGCGCTCTTTGACCGCGTGACCGCACGCGAATTGCCGGAGAACTTCGACGCCGAGCTGCCTGTATGGGAGCCAGGTGATGCGATTGCCACCCGTAAAGCCTCTGAGGCGACCATCCAAGCCTTGGCTGCTGCCTTGCCGGAAATGTGGGGCGGCTCGGCCGACTTGGCGGGTTCCAATAACACCGTGATTAAGGGCGCCGATTCCTTCGGTCCTGAAAACATCACCACCAATAAGTGGTCTGCGCAGCCATATGGCCGCAACCTGCACTTTGGCATCCGCGAGCACGCGATGTCCGCCATCATGAACGGCATTGCCCTCCATGGAAATACCCGCGTGTATGGCGGTACCTTCCTGATCTTCTCCGAGTATCAGTACCCGGCCGTGCGCCTCGGCTCGCTGATGTCTACCGATACCTACTACGTGTGGACACACGATTCTATTGGCTTGGGCGAGGACGGCCCTACCCACCAGCCGGTAGAAACCCTGTCGGCGTTGCGCGCCATTCCGAACCTGTCCGTTATCCGCCCTGCCGATGCCAATGAAACCGCACAGGCCTGGGCCGCAGCGATGGAATACAAGGCTGCACCGAAGGGCCTTACGCTCAGCCGCCAGAACCTCCCCATCTTGGAAGGCACCAAGGAAAAGGCACGCGATGGCGTTCGCCGCGGCGCCTACACCTTGGTCGAAGGTTCTAAGGATGAGCCAGACGTCATCTTGTTGGCCACCGGCTCGGAGGTACAGCTCGCCGTGGAGGCCGCCCAGCAGCTCGAAAGCGAAGGCACGGCCGCTCGCGTGGTTTCGGCACCGTGCCTGGAGTGGTTCAACGAGCAGGACGCAGAGTACCGCGAATCGGTCCTGCCCAGCAGCGTGAAGGCCCGCGTTTCCGTCGAAGCTGGCCTCGCCATGTCGTGGCACAAGTACACCGGTACTTTCGGCCGCAACGTCTCACTAGAGCACTACGGCGCCTCCGCTCCCGGCGACGAGCTCTTCGAAAAGTTTGGCTTCACCTCTGCTGCTGTTGCCGATGCCGCACGCGAGAGCATCGCCGATACGCAGCGCTAAGCCCACCTCACCGACGCTTAAAGGAATGACTATGAATAACATTTCTGAACTTGCCCAATTAGGTACCTCGACGTGGCTCGATGATCTTTCGCGTCAGCGTATGGAGTCTGGAAACTTAAAAGAGATTATTTCCTCCAAGTCCATCGTGGGTGTAACGACCAACCCGGCCATCTTCGCCACTGCCATGACTAGTGGCACGGCCTATGACGCGGACTTGGCTGCATTGAAGGAGAAGAACGCCTCGGTCGATGAGGCCGTCTACTCCTTGGCCATTACGGACGTGCAAAACGCCTGTGACCTTTTCGCCGATATCTATGCTGAGACCGACGGCCAGGATGGCCGGGTATCCATCGAGGTGGATCCGCGCATCTCCGACGATGCAGCGGCAACCCTCAAGCAGGCCCGCGAACTGTGGGCCCAAGTTGACCGCCCCAATGCGATGATCAAGATTCCGGCGACCAAAGGCTCCCTCCCCGCTATCGAGGATGCCCTCGCAGATGGAATCAGCGTTAACATCACCTTGATTTTCTCGGTGTCTCGCTACCGCGAGGTCATCTCCGCATTCCAGGCTGGGCTCAAGCGCGCGGCCGAGGGTGGCAAGGACATCACCAAGATCCATTCGGTCGCATCGTTCTTCGTCTCCCGCCTAGATACGGAAGTTGATCAGCGCTTAGAGGCTATCGGTTCCGAAGAGGCCTTGTCCCTCCGCGGCAAGGCCGGTGTCGCTAACGCGCAGCGTGCCTACGCCCTCTTCCAAGAGGAATTGCTCGGTGACAACGGCCTCCCAGAAGGCGCACCCGTACAGCGACCACTGTGGGCTTCCACGGGCGTAAAAAACCCTGACTACCCAGCAACGCTGTACGTGACCGAGCTGGCTGGGCCGCACACGGTAAATACCATGCCGGAAAAGACCATTGATGCGGTCCTGCAGGAAGGTGGTTTCCACGGAGATACCCTATCCACTGCCGGCGAAGAAGCCGAGAAGGTCTTCTCCCAGCTCGAATCGGTAGGCATTGACCTAGAAGATGTCTTTGTGGTCCTTGAGCGCGAGGGCGTGGATAAGTTCGTCGCCGCGTGGAATGACCTCCTTGATTCCCTCAATCAGCGACTCGCGTAAACTACGACCGTGGTCCTAGCCCCGCCGGAAAGCCGGCGGGGCATTATGACGCCATTAGTTGAAAGACTGCTTAGCTTTTCCCTCCAGGAAGGATAATCCGTGACGGACTCAGCCGCTTGGGCCAATCCCTTGCGTAATGCCGCCGATAAACGATTGCCACGCATCGCGGGCCCCGCAGGCATGGTCATCTTTGGCGTGACCGGCGATTTAGCTTTCAAAAAACTCCTGCCAGCCATCTATGACCTTGCCAGCCGCGGTCTCTTGCCCGCCGGCTTCACGCTCGTCGGCTATGGCCGCAGGGACTGGGATAACGCGGACTTCTGCGATTATTTCCGTAACGCGGTAGAAGCCGGTGCCCGCACTGACTTTAACCACGACGTGTGGGAGCACTTATACCAAGGAATCGAGTTCGTGCAAGGTTCCTTTGATGATGAGGGCTTTGACAGGCTTTCTGCGCGGTTGGCCGAGCTGGATAAGGCCCGCGGTACGGGAAGCAATTGGGCATACTACCTTTCGGTGCCGCCAGAGTTCTTCTCCGATATCTGCCACCAGTTGGAACGCGTGGGCATGGCCAATTCCATGGAGGACTCGTGGCGCCGAGTGATCATCGAAAAGCCCTTTGGCCACGACCAGGAATCCGCGCGCGAGCTCAATGAGATCGTCAACGCGGTCTTCCCAGAATCGGCCGTCTTCCGCATCGATCACTACCTGGGCAAAGAGACCGTGCAAAACATCATGGCGCTGCGGTTTGCCAACCAGATTTTTGAGCCGATGTGGAACGCGCACTATATCGATCACGTGCAAATCACCATGGCCGAAGATATCGGCCTTGGCGGGCGCGCTGGCTATTATGACGGAATCGGTGCGGCCCGAGACGTCATTCAAAACCACCTGCTGCAGCTGCTCGCCCTCGTGGCAATGGAGGAGCCTTCCTCCTTTGAACCGGAGGCGCTGCGCGCTGAAAAGGTCAAGGTGCTGCGCGCTACGCAGCCGGTCCATCCGCTCAATAAAACCACCGCCCGTGGCCAGTACACCGCCGGCTGGCAGGGCTCGGAATACGTGAAGGGCTTGCGCGAGGAGGAGGGCTTCGATCCCGCCTCTACTACTGAGACCTATGCGGCGTGCACGTTGGAGGTCAACTCCCGGCGTTGGGGAGGCGTTCCGTTCTACCTACGCACGGGCAAGCGCCTGGGGCGTCGAGTCACCGAGATCGCCTTGGTCTTCAAGGCCGCACCGAACCAGCCCTTCGTCGATGGCGAAACCGATGCCCTTGGCCAAAACGCCGTGGTCATCCGCGTTCAGCCCGACGAGGGCGTGACCATGCGCTTTGGTTCGAAGGTGCCTGGTTCCACCATGGAAGTCCGCGATGTAAACATGGACTTCGCCTACGCCGAGGCATTTACCGAGGAGTCCCCCGAGGCATACGAACGCCTCATCTTGGATGCGCTTCTCGATGAATCATCCCTGTTTCCCACCAATGAGGAAGTCGAGCTATCCTGGTCCATTTTGGATCCGATCCTCGATTACTGGTCTAAGCATGGCGAGCCCGAAGATTATAAGGCGGGCACGTGGGGACCCACCTCAGCCGATAAGATGCTGCGCCGCCGGGGTCATTCCTGGCGTCGCCCGTAGAAGGGACGTAGTCAATGATTATCCCATTGCCTAATACCACCACCGGTGAAATTGCCAAGAAGCTTGTCGATGCCCAGGAGCACTACACCCGCACCACGGGCAGGGTGCTCACCCTCATCGTAGAAGCACAAGAAGGCGACGATCTCGAGCAAATCCTTGCCTCTGTACGCGATGCCTCTCATGAGCACCCCTCCCGCGTGCTCGTCGTGGTCCCCGGTGACCCGAATTCTGATACCCAGCTCGATGCCCAGCTCCGCGTCGGTGGCGAGGCCGGTGCGTCCGAGACCGTCGTCATGCAATTGCACGGTGCGCTGGCGGATCAAGCCGAGTCCGTGCTCACCCCGCTCTTGCTGCCGGATACCCCGCTGGTCGCATGGTGGCCCAACGTGTGCCCACAGGTTCCCTCGAAGAGCCCCGTGGGTAAATTGGCCCAGCGCCGCATCACCAATGTGGCCCATAAAGGCACCGTAGGCGAACAGGATTTGCGCGCGCTTTCTGATGGCTACTCCCCCGGCGATTCCGATATGTCCTGGGCCTCCATTACGCTATGGCGCGGGGTTGTCGCATCAGCGCTCGATCACCATCCCCATGAGAAGGTGCTATCGGTAGAGGTCGCCGGCCCCGCCGGGCATCCTGCGCCTAACTTCGCGGCGGGTTGGTTGCTTGACCGCCTCAGCGTCCCCGTACAGCGGACGGCCGAGGAGACTAATAGTGCCTATTTCCCGGTTACCCATCTGCGCTTTAACCGGGAATCGACCCACGTGGATGTGGATGTCGTCGACGAGCGCACGGTGCGAGTGCAAGTACCAGGTACGCCTGACTCGTTAGTCAGTTTGAGTCCACGCACGCAAACCGAAATCCTCTCTGAGGAATTGCGACACCTCGATGCCGATAAAACTTATGCTCAGGCACTACGTGCTCTGGGAGAAGTAGACTACAGTAAGCTTTAACAGCGCACTTGTTTATACCGATTCTTTGCAAAGGATTCTGATACCGAATGGTAACGCTTCACCGCGTCAGCGATGTAGATGACCTTATTTCCCAAGCCGCACTCAAATTCATCGAGACCATCGCCGGTATCCAAGCCGGCAATGGTGGCCTCCATGGTGACGGCGTAGCAAGAATCGTACTAACAGGTGGGGGCGCAGGAATTGGACTGCTGCACGAGCTCGCGCGCCTTGACTTCGCCGCCCAGCAGCAAGGTGAGAACTATCCCGCCTTGCGCATCGATTGGTCCCGCGTGCATATCTTCTTTGGCGACGAGCGCAATGTTCCGGTCAGTGACCCAGATTCCAATGAAGGTCAAGCGCGTTCCGCGTTGCTCGATCACGTCGATATCCCCGATCAGAATATCCACGGATTCGACCTTGGTGCGGTCTCCATGGAGGCTGCCGCCAATGCCTACGAGCCAGAGTTGAAAGACTTCGCACCTTTGGGCTTCGATCTACACCTTTTGGGAATGGGCGCAGAAGGCCACATTAACTCCATGTTCCCCCACTCTCCTGCCATCCGTGAGCAGGAAGAACTCGCTGTACCTGTACACGATTCGCCCAAGCCGCCGAGCGAGCGCATTACCCTCACGTTGCCGGCGGTCAATAGGTCCGAGCGCGTCTGGCTCTTAGTCGCTGGGGAAGAAAAGGCCGCTGCCGCAAAGAACATCGTTGACGGCGTCGACGCTGAAGAGTGCCCAGCAGCCGGTGCGCAGGGGACGAAGGAAACGATCCTGTTCTTGGCAGACGATGCCGCTCAGGAGCTTTAAAGACTCCGCCGCCCCTCCTACTAAACGCACAAGCGCCGGTACCTCGACTCCTTTCCTTTCTCTGCGAAAGGTTCCGGGTCCGAAGTACCGGCGCTGTTGTCTGGGCAGGTCCTCACTAAAGCTTAGCGGGGTACCGCCCCTTGCGTCTTAGGACGCGTACGCCTGAATGAGGTTTAGGCCAACGATGCAGGCCAACCAGATAATCACCATGACGACGGTATAGCGGTCCAAGTTCTTTTCCACCACGGTCGAACCGGACAGGTTCGATTGCACACCGCCGCCGAAAAGGCTAGACAGGCCGCCGCCTTTGCCCTTGTGTAAAAGCACAAAGATGGTCATCAAGATAGCTGAAATTAGCAAAATGATTTCCAGTGCTAAGACCATGAGGTTCTTCCTTTTCTCAACGTACGCCCAGTGGCACCTTCTGCGTACTATCGAAGGACACGCTAGCCACCAGCGCGAAGTACTTACCTGCTTTGCCTACGCAAAGCAATCACAAGGGCCTACTGTACACCATGCCGCGGGAAGGGCTCACCCCAACCCGCGGCATACCAGTCACCTTGTGATGGTTGTTAACGCCTGTTAACTAACGGCATTAGCGGCATTGGCAGCCAGCTTGGCAAAGTCCTCTCCTACCAAGGAAGCACCACCGATAAGGCCGCCGTCTACGTCCGGCTTGCTGACGATATCAGCAACGGAGTCAACCTTTACGGAACCGCCGTACAGGATGCGGATGCCGTCGGCAACTTCGTCCCCCGCGAGTTCCTTGACCAGGCCGCGGATAGCGGCGCAGACTTCCTGCGCGTCATCAGCGGAGGCAACCTTGCCGGTACCGATGGCCCACACGGGCTCGTAGGCGATAACGGTTTTGGTTAGTTGCTCGGCGCTGAGTCCCTGCAGGGAATCGCGGGTCTGGTTCACCACGTAGTCAACGTGGGTGCCGGCCTCGCGCACGTCGAGCGGCTCACCCACGCAGACGATGGGGCTGATGCCATTTTCCAAGGCCGCTGCGGCCTTCTCAGCGACCAGCTGGTCGGTTTCGCCGTGGTATTCGCGGCGCTCGGAGTGGCCGACGACTGCCCAGCTGCATCCCAGTTTGTTCAGCATCTGGCCAGATACCTCACCGGTGTAGGCGCCAGACTCGTGCTTGGAGATGTCCTGCGCACCGTAGGTGATCTTCAGCTTATCGCCCTCAACGAGCGTCTGAATCGTGCGGATATCGGTAAATGGAACTATGTAGGCTACATCTACCTTGTCGTAGTAATCCTCCGGCAGGGAGAACGCGAACTTTTGAACGGAGCCGATGGCCTCAATGTGATCGAGGTTCATCTTCCAGTTACCAGCAATAAGTGGTGTACGTGCCATAATTAGTCCTTTCTTTGTACGCCTTTAGTTAACTGTTTTAGGCGGTTTATGCTTCGAGCACGGAAACGCCCGGCAGCTCCTTGCCCTCGAGGTATTCGAGGGATGCGCCGCCTCCGGTGGAAATGTGGCTGAAGCCTTCCTCATCGAGGCCCAGGGTGCGCACGGAGGCTGCGGAGTCGCCGCCGCCGACGACGGAGAAGGAACCGTTGGAGGAGGTGGCATCGGTAATCGCCTGCGCCACCCCAGCGGTGCCCTTGGAGAAGGCTTCCATTTCGAATACGCCCATGGGTCCGTTCCAGAATACGGTCTTGGAATCTGCCAGTACGTCGGCAAATTTCTCGACGGACTTGGGTCCGATGTCCAGGGACATCCAGCCCTCAGGGATGCCATCGAGCTCAACAACCTTGGTCTCAGCGTCTGCGGCGAACTCGCTGGCGGCGGTGAGGTCTACCGGAAGGACGATCTTGTCGCCGAAGCGCTCCAGCAGGCTCTTGCAGTTTTCGATCTGGTCCTCTTGCAACAAAGACTCCTGAACGTTGTAGCCCTTAGCGGCCAGAAGGGTGTAGCACATGCCACCGCCGATGATGATCTTGTCGGCCTTTCCGGCAAGGGCTTCGATAACGCCGAGCTTGTCGGAAACCTTTGCGCCGCCCAGAACGACGACGTAAGGGTGCGCTGGATCCTTGGCCACGGTGGACAATACGTCCAATTCCTTTTCCACCAGCTTGCCGGCGTAGGCGGGCAGGCGCTTGGCGACGTCATATACCGAGGTCTGCGCGCGGTGAACAACGCCGAAGCCGTCGGAGACGAAGGCGCCGTTATCGGCAGCCAGGGCGACGAGCTCGTCGGCGAATTCGCCGCGCTCTGCCTCATCCTTAGAGGTCTCGCGTGGGTCAAAGCGAACATTTTCTACCAGCATGACATCGCCGCTGTTTAGTCCGTTGGCGCGCTCGTGGGCGTCTTCGCCGGTGACGTCGTTGGCCAAGGCAACGTACTGGCCTAGGGCCTCAGACAGCGCTTCTGCGACCGGAGCCAGGGAGTACTTGGAATTTACCTCACCCTTGGGGCGGCCGAGGTGTGCGGAAAGGATGACCTTCGCGCCGCCATCGACAAGAGCCTTAATGGTGGGAAGAGATGCGGTAATGCGGCCGGGATCGGTGATATTTCCATCATCATCCAGCGGCACGTTGAAGTCAGAACGAACCAGAATGTGGCGGTCCTCTACGCCTTCTTCTAGCAGGTTATCTAGGGTCTTAAAAGCCATGTGTTACTCCTTTTAAAGTGAACTCTACAGTTGAGGTTCCTACATAAAAGGATACCGGCCACAACGTCGTGCCGTCAGGGCGTTCGTTGTGGCCGGTATCGCATTAAGGACTGCTCTGTCTTAGAACTTTAGAGCTTTTCTGCAACCAGGTTGGTCATGCGGACGAGCTGGGAGGTGTAGCCCCACTCGTTGTCGTACCAACCCAGAACCTTGACTAGGTTGCCGTTGGAGACCTTGGTCATGCCGGCGTCGAAGATGCAGCCGTGCGGGGAGGTGACGATGTCGGTGGAAACCAGAGGATCCTCGGTGTATGCGAGGGTGTCCTTCAGCTCGCCTTCAGCTGCCTCCTTGAGTGCGGCGTTGATTTCCTCAACGGTGACGTCGCGGGAAGCGGTGAAGGTCAGGTCGGTTGCGGAACCGGTGATGACCGGAACGCGCATTGCGTAGCCGTCCAGCTTGCCTTCCAGCTCAGGCAGGACCAAGGACACGGCCTTAGCTGCACCAGTGGAGGTAGGTACCAGGTTGACGGCTGCGGCGCGGGCGCGGCGCAGGTCCTTGTGGGGAGCGTCCTGCAGGCGCTGGTCACCGGTATATGCGTGAACGGTGGTCATCAGGCCCTTTTCCACACCGAACTTGTCATTCAAGACCTTGGCCATAGGGGCCAAGCAGTTGGTGGTGCAGGAAGCTGCAGAAATAACGTTGTGCTCAGCTGGGTCGTAGGTGTCGGAGTTAACACCGTAGACGAAGGTTGCGTCAACTTCCTTACCAGGGGCGGAAATGATGACCTTCTTGGCGCCGGCCTCGATGTGAGCCTTTGCGTCGTTACCGTTGGTGAACAGGCCGGTGGACTCGATAACGAGGTCTACATCCAACTCGCCCCACTTCAGGTTCTTCGGGTCCTTCTCATTGAAGACCCGGATGCGGTTGCCGTTGACGGTGATGGAATCATCGTCGTAGGTGATCTCGCCGTCGAAGCGACCCAGTACGGAGTCGTACTTCAACAGGTTAGAGAGAGTCTGGTTATCGGTCAGGTCGTTGACGGCAACGATCTCAAGGTCGTTGTCGGTCCGGTTAACAGCGTGGAAGAAGTTACGACCAATGCGGCCAAAGCCGTTAATACCTACGCGGGTAGTCACTGTAAATCTCCTCAAAGAGTCGAGTAATTATTTCTATGGGCCTACCGCGGGTCCTTCGAGTACTTTACTGCTCTGGGTGAGTAAGGTGCCCGAGGCTTTGCCCAACAACCGCAATACTACAGAGCCTTTAAGCCGCGTGCAGAGGCCTTCACGGCTGGCAGTGCAGTATCTGAAACTTTCCCGATATGGGCGTATAATTTTCCCGAGTTCTTTTGTTTCTTCCGAATGAACCGGCTGTTCAAGCCCGTTTAGGTTGGTTCTTGTGGACTTTACACCGTTAATGTGCGATATATCACTACCCAAAGCATTTTTCCCACTTCGTCGCACACCGGTTGCCAAAGATACGGTGCTATAAACTAATTTAACCCAAATCACACCACAGCTTTTATGACGCGATATGCTTGCGCTAACTCACTGTGTTCCAGGTAGCACTCGGGCATTCGCTGGGCGCTAATCTCTCGCCTGAAACGCGTGGGCAACAAATTTACATCCCCCCGCAGACCGAATGCGCCTGCGATAGTACCCCCGTTAGAATCGAGGATACTCAATGTTTGAGATAAACACCTCTGTTGTGGGAGACAGTCTTGGGCTCACCGCGCTCGTGGCGATTCTCCCCCTCGTCGCTTTCTTCATTATGTTGATGGGCTTTAAAGCCCGCGCACATACATCAGGAGCCGTCGCCCTTGCGACCTCCATCATCCTAGCCATAATTGCCTTTGCGATGCCCGTGGATATGGCATTGTCCTCCGCGGTCCGCGGTGGGCTCTTCGGCCTATTGCCCATTGTCTGGGTCATTATTACGGCAATTTGGTTTTACGAGATCACGGTCGCCTCAGGCCGCTTCGAAGATCTGCGTAAGACCTTCGACCTCTTAGGCGATGGCGATATCCGCATCCAATCGATGCTCATCGCCTTCTGTTTCGGTGGCCTCCTTGAAGCCCTTGCGGGCTTCGGCGCCCCCGTAGCCATCACCGCCACCATGATTATGGCGCTCGGCGTAAAGCCCCTGCGCGCAGCCACGGTAGTCCTCATTGCAAATACCGCTCCAGTGGCGTTCGGCGCGGTTGGTATTCCAGTCACCACCGCCGGTGAGGTTGGCGGGCGTACCGCCGAGCAAACCCAAGATATTGCCGGCCTTATTGCCCTGCAGGTCTTGGTCATTGCCGCCATCGTCCCGTTCCTTATCGCATTCATCCTGGACGGCATGCGCGGCGTGAAGGAAACTGCGCCCGCCGCCGCGGTCATCGGTATTTCCTTTGCCGGAGCACAGTGGCTTACCGCAACCTTCTTTGCTTACCAGCTCACCAACGTTATTGCCTGCATTGTGTCCTTGGGGGCCGCCTTCATCTTCCTCCGCGTGTGGAAACCACGGGGCGTTACCCAGCTGCGCGAGCGCATGGAGCTGCCCGCCGCAGAAACCGCGACCGACTTGAACGGCCGCCGCATCTGGATGGCGCTGCTGCCCTACGCCGTCGTTACCGCAGTATTTGCCGTTGCTACCGCAGCACCAGCGATCTTCGGATTCTGGAAGCTGAAGTTCGCGTGGCCGCTGCTTGATGGCACCGTCATCGGCACTAATGGTGAGGCCATGGACACCAGCTTTAGCTTCAATGTCTTTGGCAACCCGGGTACCTTGCTCTTGCTCTCCGGCATTATTGTGGCCATCGTTTACCACTTCTGGAACGAAAACGGCCGCTACAAGCTCAGCTTCGCCCAACCCGTGCAGGCCTTTGGTGAAGTTGCCAACCGCATGAAGTTCTCCGGCCTGACCATTGTCTTGGTCCTCGCTCTGGCCTACACGATGAACTACTCGGGTCAGACCATCGCCATCGGTGAATTCGTTTCCTCCGCTGGTTCCATCTTCGCGCTCTTCGCTCCGGTGCTGGGCTGGATTGGTACCGCGGTTACTGGCTCCGATACCTCTGCAAATGCGCTCTTTGGCAACCTGCAGGTCGCCGCCGCTGACCGCATTGGTGTGAACCCTGACCTCATGCTGGCCGCCAATACCGCCGGTGGTGTTGTGGGTAAGATGATTTCGCCACAGTCCCTGGCCATTGCGGCAACCGCCGTATCCATGGAAGGCAAGGAATCTGTCATCCTGAAAAACGTCGTGGGCTACTCCATCGCGTTCTTGGCCGTTGTCTGTGTCATCGTCTTCTTGATGACCAACGTCTTGGGCTTCTTGGTCCCATAAAGCACAAGCCACCGCTAACTAAAAGCACCTCAGCCGCGGCACAACACAAGGCGGGAAGGAAAGCACCTCAATGCATTCCTTCCCGCCTTTCGTGGATCAATGAGCTGAAGTCAATCGTGCCCTGCGATTATGAGTCACCAAAAAGATCGTCCGAGATGGACTCGTTGGTATCGGGGATATCCAATTCTTCGGCCCGCTTATCCGCCATGGATAACAAGCGCCGAATGCGCCCGGCCACGGCATCCTTAGTCATGGGCGGATCCGCGAGCCTGCCAAGCTCCTCCAACGAGGCCTCGCGATGCTGCACGCGCAAGCGGCCGGCATCGGCTAGGTGCTCAGGAACGTCATCACCGAGGATTTCCATCGCCCGATCCACGCGCGCCGCGGCGGTCACGGCGGCCCGTGCCGAGCGGCGCAGGTTGGCATCATCAAAATTATCCAACCGGCGCGAAGTATCGTGCGCCTCACGCTTTACCCGCTTCTTTTCCCAAGACAAGCGGGTCACTTGCGCGCCCATGCGGGTAAGCAGTGCACCGATGGCATCGCCGTCGCGGACAACCACCCGATCTTCGCCGCGGGTCTCTTTAGTCTTCGCGGAAATCCCCAGGCGCCGTGCGCAGCCCACGAGTGCCAACGCGGCCTCTTGGCAGGGGCAGGTTACCTCCAATGCCGAAGAGCGCCCTGGTTCCGTCAGGCTGCCGTGCGCAAGGAAGGCACCGCGCCACGCCGCCTCGCTATCAGCCACGGTGCCGGAAATGACCTGCGGCGGAAGACCCACCACGGCATGACCGGAGCGAGTAATCAGGCCTAGGCGCCGGGTAAGCTCCCTCGCTCCTTTAGTGATGCGCACGATGACGCGCGATTTCTTCACCGTCCCCGCAGGGCCGACAACGTGGCTTTCCGCTTCTATCCCGTAAAGCTCGTCTAAAGCCACGATGATGCGCTGCGCAATTGCCTTGTTATCGAGCTCAAGCTCATAGGCCATGCTCTCGCCAGAGACATCTACTTCTCCCGCAAATCGCAGGATAGATGCAAGCTCCGCAGCGCGCGCGGACTGACGTGTCACGCCAACCGCCGCTAGTTCTTCTTTGACCTGTTCGGTCAACGGTGTGGTCACCTAGTTCGCCCCATTTCTCTGTCACAGTCACGAATGACGCATGTGCAATGCACGGTCCCACGCACACCAACTACTGCGTGGGAAACGGAATTCTCTTATTTTACCGAGTCCCGCGCCCTGAGGACTGGCTGGCCTGACCTTAGCTAGGCCCGCCGGTACTCGTTATAAAGATCCACGATGACAGAAGAAAGTTTGTCTGGATCGTGTTTCATCAATCGCTGTCCATTGTCATCCTGGATACTGACATCCGCAAATACCGCGCGTGCGCCCAAGGCTTGCGCGGCGCGCTGCACATATACCCGTTCGCTCTCATTTGGCAGCGCTGCCGCATCCACGACGATGCGGTCGATGCGCAAATCCGGGGCGTGACGGGCCAGCACATGCACGTGGCGCTCCGCGGAAAAGCCTTGGGTTTCTCCCGGCTCGGCCGACAGGTTGAGCATGACCACGCGCAAAGCATTGGACTCAGAAATGGCCTGGACGATTTCTGGCACCAACGTGTGCGGCAAGACCGAACTAAACCAGGATCCTGGACCGATGGTGATAAGGTCAGCCTGCCTAATGGCCTCCAGCGCGGCGGGATTGGCTTGTGGGGCTTCAGGCAGGATTCGCACGCGCCGCACATGCCCCGGCGTCGATGCCACCGCGACCTGACCGCGGACCTGGCGCATGACCCGGGGGTCATCGTCAAGCCCTGAGACATCGGCCTCAATTTCTAAGGGGTGCGGAACCACGGGGATGACCCGCCCGTGCGAGTGGGTAAGCTCCGCTACCGCGTCCAAGGCGGCCTGATAATCGCCCAAGACCCCGGTCAAACCCGCGATCATGAGGTTGCCCACGGCGTGGCCAGCCATGGCGCCATTGCCGCCGAAGCGATGCTGAAGGGTTTTGCCCCACAGCTCGCCTACGCGATTGTCATCGGCTAGCGCGACCAGCGCCATGCGCAGGTCACCGGGCGGAATGATATCCAATTCCCGGCGCAGGCGCCCCGAGGAACCGCCATCATCGGCAACCGTCACGATGGCAGAAATATCCGCCGCATTACTGCGCCGTGCGGATAAAAGCGTTTGATAAAGGCCATGGCCGCCGCCAAGGCAGACCATATGAGAAGGGTGTTTCATACAGTTATTAATGCTCCTCAGCCCTAATTACGGGCGATATCCCGGTGCAAAATGCTGACGTCAAGGGTGTCATTGGCGCGCAGGCGCTTGGCGATGTCCTCCGCGACCGCCACCGAGCGGTGATGCCCGCCCGTACAGCCGACGCCCACGGTGATGAAGTTCTTTCCCTCGTGCCGGTATCCCTCCAGCATGGTGGAAAACATGGCGACAAAATTATCCACGAATTTCTGCGCGGCAGGCTGCGACAGGACATAATCGGCCACGGGCGCATCTGTACCGCGGCAGCCGCGCAGCTCCGGAATCCAATAGGGATTGGGCAAAAAGCGCACGTCAACAACGATATCTGCATCGCGCGGGGAACCATTCTTAAAACCGAACGATTCCACCGTGACGTGCTGATTGGTATTTTGAAATTCGCCAAACGCAGCTTCGATAGCCCGGCGCAAATCATGAATCGACAGGTTCGTGGAATCAATGATGATATCGGAGCGATCCCTAATTTCCGCCACCGCTTGGCGTTCGCGTTGGATACCCACCTTCAAGGTATCGTCGCCTTGCAGCGGGTGGGTGCGACGCACGGAGTCGAAGCGACGGATGAGCACATCATCGCGAGCATCAAGGAAGAGCACGGTGGGTTTCATGCCCAATGCCGTTAGCTCATCGATGGTCTCCATGAGGGAGCCCGGAAACATGCGAGAGCGCACGTCCGTTACCGCCGCTACCTTTTCAACGGGCGTTTCTTCCTGGTTACACAATTTCCACAGGTCCACGATGGCGCGCGGCGGGATATTATGCGCCACATAGTAGCCCTTATCCTCAAAAACCTTGGCGGCGGAGCTCAACCCGCCGCCGGACATGCCGGTAATCAAGATGGGCGGAGTGTCGAAGTGCGTCATGCACACCAGTCTAGCGTTTTCGCGCTCGGCACTTCTGCCAGAAAGCTGCTTATTTACTGTGCGTCGTGCAACTTATCGTAGACGGTCTGCGCCAGTTTCGGCCCAAAGCCGTTGACCTCGCAAATCTCATCCACCGTGGCCGCCTTGAGCTTTTTGACGGAACCGAAATGCTTGACCAAATCCGTCCGGCGTTGCGGGCCAAGCCCCGGAATTGCATCGAGCGCCGAGGATCGCATGCGCTTAGAGCGTTGTTGGCGGTGATAGGTAATGGCAAAGCGGTGTGCCTCATCGCGAATTTGCTGGAGCAAGAACAGGGCCTGGGAATTGCGCGGTAGAATCACCGGCTCATCATCACCCGGCACCCAAATTTCCTCTAAGCGCTTGGCCAGTCCCACGAGGGTGACATCGACGATGCCCAGCTCATCAAATACCTCTTGCGCCGCAGCCACCTGGGGCGCGCCGCCGTCCACGATGAAGAGCTGAGGAGGATAGGCAAAGCGGCGTCCCGCCTCGGCAGATTCCTCTGCCACCTTTTCTTCCGCAAAGGAGGATTCTTCCTTTTCCTCATCCGGGTTCGCCAATTTATCTTGGTTGTGGCGCTTAAACCGGCGCCGCGTGATCTCCGCAATGGAGCCGACGTCATTGGAATGCCCATCGCCGGCTGCCTCCTTGATGCGGTAGCGCCGGTAATCGGACTTCTTCGGGATACCGTCTTCAAAAACCACCAGGGAGGCGACGACATCGGTGCCCTGGATATGCGAAATATCGGTGCACTCGATGCGCAACGGTGCTTGGTCCATTCCCAAGGCATCCTGGATATCCTGCAGCGCCGCGGACCGCGCGGTAAGGTCACCGACGCGTTTGAGCTTATGCTGGCGCAGCTGCTCCTTCGCATTCTTTTCCACGGTATCCATCAGGGAGCGTTTATCGCCCCGTTGGGGTACGCGCAGAGCAACGCGCGCGCCACGCAGCTCTTCCAAGAGGGCTACTACTTGTTCGGATTCTTCCGGCATGGCTTGGACCAAAATCTCACGCGGTATGACGTGGACATGGCGCTGTTCCATGTGCGATTCCTGGTCCACGCCGCGTCGTGGCACATCCGCAGCTAAAGCCGCATCTTCACGAGCTTCTTGTTCTTCGCGCTCCACGGCATCGGAGTAAAACTGGATGAGGAAGTTTTGCACCAAGGCGGGCAAGGCCGGATCGGGTTGGCCCTCCTCGATGGGTTCAGAGGTTGCCTGGTCGCCGGCGCGTTCAACAACCCAGCCGCGCTGGCCCCGGATCCTGCCGCCGCGCACGTGAAAAATTTGGACCGCGGCTTCCAATTCATCGGAATTAAACGCAATCAGATCGGCATCGGTGCCATCAGCAAAGACAACTGCTTGCTGCTCCATGATCTTGTCGATGGCCCCAAGATCATCGCGCAACCGCGCCGCACGCTCAAATTCCAGGTTTTCGGCGGCAGCCTCCATGTCTTTAACCAGCTTGCGCCTAACACCAGCCGTATTGCCATTCATGAATGAGACCAGCTCATTGACGGTTTCGCGATGTTCTTCTTTGCTCACCCGCCCGATACAGGGCGCATCGCACTTGCCGATGTACCCCAAAAGGCACGGCCGTCCCAGCCGTTCATGCCGGTTATATACGCCTTTAGAACAGGTGCGCATGGGGAAAACGCGGGTGAGCAGGTCGAGGCTTTCCCGCACTGCCCAAGCATGAGAATAGGGGCCAAAGTACCGCACTCCCTTGCGCCGAGGACCGCGGTAGAAAAAGGCGCGCGGGACGACCTCTCCCACCGAGACGGCAAGCATGGGATACGTCTTGTCGTCGCGGTACATGACGTTAAAGTGCGGATCGAACCGCTTGATCCAGGTATATTCCAGCTGCAGCGCTTCAACTTCGCTGGCAACCACCGTCCACTCCACAGAGCTCGCGGTCAACACCATTTGCCGCGTGCGCGGGTGCAGTTGCGTGATGTCTTGGAAATAATTAGACAGGCGCGCCCGCAGGTTTTTGGCCTTGCCTACGTAAATGACGCGCCGGTTCTCATCGCGGAACTTATATACGCCCGGCTCCGTCGGAATGGTTCCCGGGGCGGGGCGATAGGTCGTTGGATCTGCCAATGCTTAATCCTGCGGCATGTATTTGGCTTCCAGATCGCGGAAGTCACGGACTTTTGTGATCACGGTGTCTTTATCGCCGGACTGTAATGCCCACACGGGGACGGCCTCAAATTCGGGCAGCTCAAGGCGGGCCATGCGCTGGCCGACAGGGAAAGACAGCCCATATATCACCTGCCACGGGTAAAAGCGCGTGCCGATGATATTGCGGACCTCTACCCCATCTTCATTGGCTCGCAGTCGCGGCCGGTTGAGCGCAATCCACGACAAGATGGAAATGACTACGCCGACACCAGGAAAGGCGAATTTATCGATGGTGGTCACGTGCGCACCGGTAAAGGAAATATCGAGCGTGACACCCATAAAGATATGGATGGCCATGACAAGAATGACCCAACCGATGGCAATCTTTCGCAAGAACGGGGACTTGGCGGTGTATTCCCACGGCTTCGACGTGGTCCGTGCGAAGGGATCCGCGCTGGTATAGGCCAATACCTCCGCATCGCTAAGGGTGCGGCGCGGTTGGGGTTCATTCGAGGCTGCGGCCTCATTCATGTGCTTTACTCCTCTGGAAGTCCTGCCTGCCTGTAAGTGGTCAGGATTTCGATTGGCCTTTTATTAATATTCTGTGTTTAGTCTACGCAATTGCAACGCGGTGTCTAAAGCCGCAATCATGGATTCTGCGCCCTTATTTTCCGCCGAGTCAGGGAATCCTGCGCGGTCGATGGCCTGCTGCTGATCATTGACCGTCAAGACCCCATTGCCAACCGGCGTCGATTCATCCAAGGAGATGCGCGTTAGGGCTTGGGTGACGGAATCGCAGACATAATCGAAGTGCGGAGTGCCGCCGCGGATGACGCAACCCAAGGCAACGACGGCGTCGAATTTCCGCGCGGCCGCCTGAACAACCACGCCCAATTCCAGGGAGCCAACGACGCGGAATTCTGCGACCTCTGCCCCTTTAGCACGGCCCGTCTCCACCGCCTGCTGGTGTAACTGATCGCAGACCTCTTCGTTCCAAGTCGCGGTCACGACCGCGACGCGGAGGCCGCGCGCATCTACCTGCGCGATAGCGGGTAATCCTTCTTTACTCATTTGCCTAATTCTCCTTCGTGCTGCGCGTCCCACTGTGCCACCTGCGGAAGATCGTGGCCCATGCGGTCGCGTTTGGTCCGCAGATAACGAATATTATCGGCGTTGGCGGCGATGGTAAGTGGGGTATGTTGGCTGACTTCGATGCCGAATCCGGCGAGCCCTTCCCCCTTGTGCGGGTTATTGGTCAACAGTTGTGCCGATTCCACCCCAAGGTCCTTCAGGATCTGGCCCGCCACGGAATACTCCCGGGCATCTTCTGGCAGTCCTTGTTCCAAGTTGGCATCGACTGTATCCCAGCCCTCGTCCTGGAGGCGGTACGCCTGGAGCTTGTGCACCAATCCGATTCCGCGGCCTTCGTGGCCGCGCAGGTAAATGACTACCCCGCTGCCGACTTCTTGCACCTTGCGCAGGGATTCCTGCAATTGGGGGCCGCAGTCGCACCGGCGCGAGCCAAAGACGTCACCGGTAAGGCACTCGGAATGCACGCGCACCACGACATCGCGGGCTCCACGAAGCTGCGCGGGATCCCCGGCGATTAGGGCAATATGTTCTTGGCCGTCAAGGTCATGGCGGTAACCAATCGCGGTGAATTCGCCATACTCCGTGGGCAGGCGGGTTTCCACCGCGCGCTGGGTTTGCACCTCATGGTGGCGGCGCCACTCAATAAGCTGCGCGATAGAGATCAGCGCAAGGCCATGCTTATCGGCAAAGCGGCGCAGTTCCGGCCCGCGGGCCATATCCGTCGGGTCTTCTTCTGATACGACTTCACACAGCACGCCGGCGGGACGAAGGCCTGCAAGGCGCGCCAAATCGACGGCGGCTTCCGTGTGCCCATCGCGCTCTAATACTCCGCCGGGTCGCGCGCGCAGGGGGACCACGTGGCCGGGCCGGGTGAAGTCACTGGAGCGAGTCGAAGAATCAGCCAAGCGGCGGATGGTTTCCGCGCGGGAGGCCGCAGAAATTCCGGTAGAACCCGTCGCAGCATCCACGGTGACCGTATACGCGGTCTGGCGCACGTCCTGATTCTGCGCCATCATCGGCGGCAAATCGAGCCGCTGGCAATCTTCCGGCAATAATGAGGCACAGACATATCCGGAGGAATACCGCACCATAAACGCGACCAGTTCCGGGGTTGCCAGCTCCGCGGCAAAGATCAGATCCCCTTCGTTTTCCCGTCCTTCATCATCCATGACGATGACCGGCTTGCCGGCGGCAATCTCCGCAATGGCGTGATCGATGGCATCAAAATGGATGCTCTCTTCAGTCGCGAACATAACCTAGCAGTCTAGTCCTTTGCTTGAGCAATTCCGGATTCGGGGTGAAGCATCTTTTCTACATACTTCGCCAGCACATCCACCTCGAGGTTTACGATATCGCCGGGCTGAGATTCGCCGTGCGTCGTCTCCCGCAAGGTGGTGGGAATAAGGGAGACCTCAAACCAGTCGTCACCTACGGCGCTGACCGTCAAAGACGTGCCATTGACCGCAATAGAGCCCTTTTCCACGACGTACTGGGCAAGCTCGCGGGGCAAGCTAAAACGCAGCACGTCCCAATTCTCCGAATGCTCGCGCGAGACCAACCGTGCTGTGCCATCGACATGGCCCTGCATAATATGTCCACCCAGCCGCGTGGTGGGCAGTAATGCCGCCTCGACATTCACCCGCGCGCCTTCTTCCAGCTGACCGAGTCCCGTCCGGTCCAAAGATTCTCGCATCACATCGGCGCAGAAAATATCCCCATCCAATTCCGCGATGGTAAGGCACACGCCATTGATGGCAATGGAATCCCCTAAGCGCGCGTCACCCACCGTCTGCGGCGCGCGGATGCTCAACCGCAGCGCATCCGCCTGTGGCTCAAGTGCGGCCACCGTGCCTAGCTCTTGTACTAGCCCTGTAAACAATGATTCCCCTTGTATTTATCTCTAAAGTATCTAATCTTTTAACGCTCGTTCCGCGCCTCGTATTCGATGAGGACATCGGGCCCGAGGTTGGTGGTGCGCACGGTGGTAAAACGTGGGGCATCGGCAAGCGTGTGCGCCACCGCATTCGCCAGAACCCCGCGCCCCTGGCCTAGCAAAATAGGGGCAATATACGCAGCAAGCGCGTCCACAACACCGGCCTCGATGAAGCTCTGGGCTAGGCCCGCCCCACCTTCAACCAAGACGTTCCGCGCGCCGCTGGCATACAGCTCCTTCAACGCGCCCTCGATGGTGTCATATTGTTCGAATCCCAGTTGCTGCAGGTGAGAGGCCTTCTCACCGGCGGCTTGGAGCTCGCGCTTGCCGATGACCACCCGGCGCGGCTGGTGCTCCCGCAGGCTCCCATCGCCATTACGTGCGGTAAGCGAGGGGTTATCGGCAAGCGCGGTGCCGGTGCCGATGATGATGGCGTCGCGCCGCGCCCTATCGGCGTGGACCCACTCGCGGGCCTTAGGCCCGGTGATCCACTGGCTCGTGCCATCGGCGGCAGCGGTAAATCCATCTAGGGTCTGCGCAAATTTCAGGGTGACATGCGGGCGTTGTAGCTTCACAGCGCGCAACCATGCAAGCACCGCGTCTTCGACGCCATCTGGTGCGGTGAGCTGGCCCACCTCAACCCCGGCTGCGGCTAAGGCCTGCGCTCCCCCGCCTGCTTGTGGTGTGGGGTCGGCATGCAGGTAGTACACGCGGGCAATTCCGGCATCGATAAGTGCAGTGGCGCAGGGACCCGTCCTGCCCGTATGTGCGCACGGCTCCAGGGTAACCACGGCCGTACCGCCGCGCGCCTTCTCGCCGGCCGCGCGCAGCGCCATGACTTCCGCGTGGGCACCGCCCACCGGCTGGGTCGCACCAATGCCCACAACGGCGCCGGTTGCGGATAAAATCACCGCACCTACCGGTGGATTGGGGCTCGTGGTACCGCGCACCACCGCACCGGCCCGCATGGCCTGAACCAAAGCTCCGGAAACGTTGGTTTCATCCATCGCGCCGGCCATTATGAACGCGCCGCAAGCGCGCGCAGTTCTTCCACCGCCTGCGCTGGATCATCGCTTTTGAATACGGCCGATCCCGCCACGAAGGAATCGCATCCGGCCTCCGCTGCCAAGGCAATAGTATCCGGATCGATGCCGCCATCGATTTCAATGATGGTATCCAGGCCCTGCTGATCAATGCTTTCGCGCAGGGCGCGGACCTTATCCAACATATCGGGCATAAACTTCTGGCCGCCAAAACCTGGTTCTACGGACATGACCAGCACCTCATCGAAGTGATGTAGCTTGTCTAGCCACGGCTCAATGGGCGTATCCGGTTTGATGGAAAAGGCCGCACGCGCACCCATGTCCCGGATCTTGTGTGCCAAGTCCACCGCGGCTACTTCATCCTCTACCGCCTCCACGTGGAAAATGACGGTGGTGGCACCGGCCTTAATATAGGTCTCCACCCATTTCGCCGGCTCCTCAATCATCAGGTGCACGTCAAGCGGCTTATCCGTGGACCTTCTCACTGTCGCCGTAATATCCGGGCCAAAGGAAAGGTTGGGGACAAAGTGCCCGTCCATGATGTCTACATGGATCCAATCAGCGTTGGAAATGGCCTCTAGTTGTTCACCCAACCGCGCGAAGTCAGCAGCCAAAATTGACGGAGAAATAAGTGGTGCAGGCATACCGTTAATCCTAGCGCCCTTCCTCATCGCCGCGCCGCAATACCGCCATGAACATGGCATCGGTGCCGTGGCGGTGCGGCCACATTTGGACGGATTTTTCTTTGCCCACATTGCCCATATCAGGGATAAATTCCCGCGCATCCAGCTCCTGGGCGCCCAGCTTTTCTACCGCCTGGTCCACGATGGCGCGGGTTTCGCGCAGATCCGGCGAACACGTGGAATACACCACGACCCCGCCCGGCCGCACGAGCTTGAGAGCAGAGGACAATAGCTCGAATTGCAATGTCGAAAGCTCGGCAATATCGGCTTCAGATTTCCGCCAGCGTGCCTCTGGACGGCGCCGCAAAGCGCCCAGCCCCGAACACGGCGCGTCCACTAAGATGCGATCGAAGCCCGAGCCCACCTGCGGGTCGCGGCCATCGGCCACATGGACGGTCACCGGCAACCCCTGCACGGTCTTTTCAATCAGTTTCGCGCGGTGCGGTGATACCTCCACCGCATCAACGTGCGCGGACTCGATGCGCGCCAAGGCCCCCATCAGGGCCGCCTTGCCACCCGGGCCCGCGCACAGGTCGAGCCAGCGGCCCTGGTCAGTACCGCTGACGGGCACCTCGCAGACGGCGCGAGCGATAAGCTGCGAGCCTTCATCCTGAACCGCGGCCATGCCCTGTTGGACCGGTTCCAATTGGCCTGGGTCCCCGGAGTCCATATACACCGCGTAGGGCGAATAGGTACCTTCTTCGTTTCCGGTAATCAGCGCCAATTCCTCGGCGGAAATTTCGCCCGGCCGTGCCACCAGGTGCACGCTCGGGCGCTCGGAATCCGCTTCTAAGGCAGCGGGCAATTCCTCGGGGTCCACAACGCGGGCAAAGGACTCCGCGATCCATGTTGGGTGCGCATGCCTAAAGGCCAGGCCTGCGATTTCGCCTTCTGGGGCAAGGCGCTTGAGCCACTCATTCGGCGGCGTGCGGGTAATGGTGCGCAAGATGCCATTGGCAAATCCTTTGGCTTTTTCTTCCCCGCCCGCCACGACGAGCCGGACAGAGGTATCTACCGCCGCGTGGGGTTCCACGCGCGTATAGAGAATCTGGTAAGTGCCCAGGCGAAGGGCATCGATGGCCACCGGCGAGATTGCCTCCAACTCGCGCGAGGAACACTGCGCGATCACCGCATCGAGCACGCCCAAGGTGCGCAGGGTGCCATAGGTAATCTCCGTGGCAAACGCGGCATCGCGGCCAGAGAGTTTCTGCTTGCGCAGCGCCTTTGGCAGGACAAGGTTGGCAAACGCATCCTCTTCGCTTACCCGGCGCACCACATCGAAGGCGACGGCGCGGGCCGGATCCACGCCCTGGTCGATGGCGGCCTGCACAAGTGACTTCCCCGCGCCTTTGTTCTTTGCGCCCGCATCCCGAGTACCTCGATTACCTCGGTTATCCCGGTAGTCGCGGTTGCGTTGGCCTTGTGTGCCGCGTCCGCGCTGGGCAGAACTACGCTGACCTTGGCCGCGCTGAGCCTTGCCTCGCTGCCCACCGCCGCGTTGGGGCGCGCCGTTCTTGCCGTGCTGTTTAGACTCCGGCGCCTTGTCGCCAGACTTACTGCGGGAGCGGAATCCACCAGTCACTGGAACCTCACCTCTGCGTTCTTTCCTAATCCACGCGCCCAATCGGCCGCATTCATCATCTTTTTGCCCGGTGGCTGAATCCTATCCAGCTGCACCGGCTGCGTCGCGGTCCCGATATACACCGCGTCCTTGCTAATCAGCGCCTCGCCAGGCGCTAGGTGCTTGTCGATGCCCTCGGTGAGGCGGACCGGGCCTACCTTGAGGCGGGCATCGTCAAGCAGCGTCCACGCGCCCGGGCCCGGGGTGTGGGCGCGGATATGCCGGTCAATGGCAAACGCTGGCTGCGTCCAGTCGATGCGGGCTGCGGCAGTAGAGATTTTCGGCGCATAGGTGGCCTCCCCATTTTGGGCCTGCGGCTCCAGCGTGCCGGCCTCGAGCCCATCCATGGTGGCTACCAGGAGATCCGCGCCGGAATACGCCAGGCGCGTGAGCAGGTCGTCCGCAGTATCTGTCCCGGTTATGGTTTCTGTGACCGTGCCGAAGACCGGGCCCGTATCCAGGCCTTCTTCGATCCGGAAGGTGGACGCGCCGGTAATATCATCGCCCGCCGCGATAGCCGCTTGCACCGGTGCCGCACCCCGCCAGGCGGGAAGAAGGGAAAAGTGCAGGTTGACCCAGCCATGGCGCGCGACATCCAAGAGATCCTTGCTAATGAGATTGCCATAGGCCACCACCGGGATGGCCTCTGGCTGCAGCTCGGCCAAGCGCTGGCGCAGGTTATCGCCATCTTCCGTACCAGGCCGCAGCGTGGCCGGGGTTAGCACCTCGATGCCGTGTTCTTGCGCCAGCGCCTTCACCGGGCTCGGGTGAAGGCTGCGGCCCCTGCCCTTCTTTGCATCGGGCCGGGTAATGACCGCTACCACTTCGTGGCTGGAGGCAAGCAATTTCTCCAATGCCACCACCGCCGGCTCTGGGGTGCCAGCAAAAATAATCCGCATACTGGATGAGTCTCCTCGAGGTCTCGGGTGAAAATTCTAGGGTACAACGACCCCGCCTGCGTTGCCGAAGCTCGCCTAGCCCGCGGTATTAAACCACTCGGCTTCGCGGATGGTGCGCATGGCGGCCTTGCGGTCGTCGTCACCAAGCCGGCGCAGGAATAACACCCCATCAAGGTGATCGGTTTCATGCTGAATGCACCGCGCCAAAAGGCTGGAGGCCACCATTCCCACCGGCCGGCCTTCTACATCGCGCCCAGAGACAAATACCCGATTGTGCCGCGGCGTATCGGCGCGAATCCCAGGAATGGATAGGCAGCCTTCCGGGCCAGTCTGCATGTCCTCTCCCAAAGGCGTCCACACAGGGTTAATCAGAGCCCCGCGCAACCCGGTCTGAGTATGCGAACAGTCATAGACAAAGAAGCGCTTGAGTATGCCCACTTGATTCGCCGCCAGCCCTACCCCACCAGCGGCATCCATGGTCTCCAGCATGTTTTGTGCCAAAGTGCGAAGACCAGAGTCAAAGGTAGTAACCTCTTCTGCCCGCGTACTCAGTACGGGATCCCCGTAGAGCCTGATGTCTAATTCTGCCACTGCTTCTTCCCTTCCTCATGTACTGCCTATTCGCCTAAGTTTATGCGCACTTCTAACCCACGTGAATGGGATCGACCATGATGCGTAGTGGCAATTCATCCTTCCGGGCGCTGCGCGCCGCATTAGCCTTGCGCAATGCGCGCCCAAGCTGCGACCGCGGCCCCAGCGGGGCTCGCACCACTAGACGTTGCGGTGGGCCAAAGCGGTCCGCATCGTATTCCCCGGGGAGGCTGTCCCCTGGCGGGAGCGGAACCGGGCCTAGAACCTCGGCGTGCTCTGGCAGATCCACCAACTGCTCGAAGGAATCCAAAGCGGCGTCCGCCCCGTCAATGGCGGCGAAGTGCACGGCCGGCGGAAAGCGCACCTCGCGCCGGGCACGCAATTCTTCTGCCGCGGCCGCGACCATGTCCCAACTTATGAAGTGGCGCACGACGGGAAGTTCCGGATCCGCGGCGATGATGACGCGCCCGCCTTTAAAATGCGGCCTGACCATGGTGGCCGCCTGCGCCCATTTGGCCAGGCAGTCCTCGGTGGCGCGCAAGTCTTGCCGGTTTAATAAGGTGCCCGCGTCCAATAGCAGTGCCGCACCATAGGCGCCGTCTTTCACCCGCGGCTCAGCGCCCGGGGTGGCAATCACTAATGCCGGGGCATTTTCAATTGAGCCCACAACCTTATTTCCGCCGGAGACCACAACGGATGTATTGGGAAAGGCGCGCCCCAATTCCTCCGCGGTGCGTTCAGAGCCTAAAACGATGGCGCGCAAGCGCGGTGAACCGCACTCGGTACAGCGGTGATTGGTGGCAATGCGCCCGCACCAGCGGCAGGTAGGCATGACGGCTTCCTCGCTTGAGCGCTCCGAGCTCGGGGGCAAGCCCAATGGCCCGTTGCAGTGACGGCACCGCGCGGGAGAATGGCACTTTCCGCACGCCAAAATAGGCGCATACCCCTTGCGCGGGACCTGCACAAGCACCGGTTCACCGCGGTCAAGGGCTTGCTGCGCCGCCTGAAAGGCTGGGGCTTGCACAGAGGTCGTACCGCCCTCCAAGTCCCTGGAAATGGATAGCCCGTAGGCACCAATGGCCAAAATATCCGGCCGGCGGGCCTCGATGGTTGAGGCGCTCGGTATGAGGTCGTGTGCCCAACCAGAATCCACCAATAACTGGGTTTCCGCCGTGCGCGAGTGGTTCGCCGCAATGAAGCTGCAATTTTCAAAGGAAGACCGGGTGGTAAGCACCTCCCGGGCGTGGACGTAGGGCTTGATGTTGTCCACCAAGTTATCGTTACCGTCGTCAAAAATAACGGCCAGCTGCAGGTTGTCCACGGGAGTAAAAGCCGCCGAGCGCGTACCAATGACGATTCGCGCCTGCCCCACCAAGGCCGAAAGATAACGGCGATAGCGCGCCTGCGGGCCCATGCTATTGGTCAGCACCGTGATCTGTTTCGGCCCCACAACGCTGCGCAGGGCGTTTTCAAGCGCGTCCACCACCTTTTGGTCTGGGACCACGATAAGGACGCCTCCCCCACCTAGGGCAGCCTTGGCCGCCAAGGCCGCGAGCGCATCTTCCCATTCATCGCCGGGAGCGATTTGCCACGCGGCACGTGCTAATTTCCCGCCCAAGATGGAATCAACAAAGGTTTCCCCATGTTGATAGGCAGACCACCCGGATAAATCGGGCTCGCTGGCGGCGCCGAGTTCTTCCCACGGCGTATCCAAATCCGCTTCTTCCGCCTTTGCATGGCGCGGCGGAATGGCAGAGCGAATGATATCGGAGCAGATTCCGCCATAGCGATCCGCAAGGGCTTCCACCAGACGGGACAGCTGCGGTGGATAGACCTGGAATGGAGAAATGACCCGCTCGATAAAGCGCAGCTGCCCGCCGAAGTCGGACTCATGCTTGCGCTCGACGATGATCGCATCCACCAAGCGCCCATTAAACCGAATGCGCACCTTCACCCCGGCTTGGGCGTTATCAGATTCGGCCTCATCTACCAGGTAATCAAAGCCCCGATCGAGGTGGGCAACCCCCAAAAGAGGCAACACCCGCGCGACCGGTTTCCGGGCGGCGGGTGTTTTCTTAGGCATAAGCCCACATTCTACAGACCAGCGGCAGCGCGCAATTCCTCCACTCGGTCCAACTGCTCCCACGGCAGGTCAACGTCGGTACGACCGAAGTGACCGTAGGCGGCGGTCTGGCCGTAAATAGGACGCAGCAAATCCAATTCGCGGATGATGGCGGCTGGGCGAAGGTCAAAGACCTTATTGACGGCGGCCTGGATCTGCTCATCGGTCAAGTTCTGCTTCGCGGTGCCGAAGGTCTCGACGTAGAGGCCAACCGGCTTGGCGCGACCGATGGCGTAGGCCACCTGGACCTCTGCGCGATCTGCCAGGCCCGCAGCGACGATATTCTTGGCCACCCAGCGCATGGCGTAGGCCGCAGAGCGGTCCACCTTGCTGGGGTCCTTGCCGGAGAAGGCACCGCCGCCGTGGCGGGCCATGCCACCGTAGGTATCCACGATGATCTTGCGCCCGGTAAGGCCCGCGTCGCCCATGGGACCGCCCAAGATGAAGGAGCCGGAAGGATTGACCAAGAGGTTGGTCTCATCGGTGTAGTACTTATCGAGCCCGGAATCCTTAATGACCCAGTCCAGCACCTCGCTGCGCAGGTGGGTTTCTAGCCACTGGCTATCAACCTCTGGATCGTGCTGGGTAGAAATAACGACCGTATCCAGGTGAGACGGCTCATTATTGTCGTTATATGCGAAGGTCACCTGGGTCTTACCATCCGGGCGCAGGTGATCCACGATGCCCTCTTTGCGCACCTGGGTCAGGCGGCGGGACAGGCGGTGCGCCAAAGCGATGGGCAACGGCATGTACTCCGCGGTTTCATTCGACGCGTAACCAAACATCAAGCCCTGGTCGCCGGCGCCGGCGGTGTCATTTTCCTCGTCATAATCCGCGCCCTGGTCACGCGCCTCGGTGGAGGTATCCACGCCGGCACCGATTTCCTGCGACTGCTCGCCGATGGCGATATTGACGCCACAGGTATTGCCATCGAAGCCCACATCGGAAGAGGTAAAACCGATGGACTTTAGGGCCTCGCGCACAAGTGCCGGAATTTCCACGTAAGCGTTGGTGCGAACCTCGCCCACGACGTGTACCTGGCCGGTGGTAACCAGCGTTTCCACGGCGACGCGGGACTCCGGATCCTTTTCTAAAAGTGCATCCAAGATGGCATCCGAGATGGCGTCACAGATTTTATCCGGGTGCCCCTCAGTAACGGACTCGCTTGTAAAAAGACGAGCTTCCACTGCAGCGTTATCAGTCACAAAAACTTCCTTAGACTATTTACGTATTCGATACCGAGGCATTCTGCCCCAACCCATTACAAGGCAACCCTAGACCAAGCGGTCTATAAACGCAATATTTAATTTCCCGGTTCAATCATTTCATTCACGGCATCCAGAATCTGCGCCGCGACGACCTGCTTAGATCCATGCTCTACGCGCTGCGGTTCTTCATCTCGCCGCAGGATCCAACCTTCGCTACTTTCCTGACCAAAGGTCACACCGCGGCCAACCTCATTGGCCATCAGTACATCGCACCCCTTGCGCGCAAACTTTTCTTGGGCATACTCTAGTGCCGAGGAATCAGCATCTCCCGTCTCGGCCGCGAAACCAACGATGACGCACTTCTGCGGCACCTCACCCTCCTCGCGCGCTGCTACGAGAGACTTCAAAATATCTGGGTTTTCCACCATCTCCAGCGTGGCAAGCGCATCATCCGCTTTGCCCTTTTTCATCTTGGACTCCGCCACGTTCGCGGGCCGGTAGTCCGCGACCGCCGCGGCCATGATGACGATGTCTGCATCGCGGGATTCCTCGCTCATCGCGGCCTCCAAGTCTTGCGCGGACACGATGTCCCGGATTGTAGCGCCGCTCGGTACCGGCAACTCCGCCGTATTGCCGGCCACAATCGTGACATCCGCACCCTTGTGCGCGGCCACCTCTGCCAGCGCAAACCCCTGCCGCCCGGAGGAACGGTTTCCTATATAGCGAACCGGATCCAATTCCTCTTGCGTGCCACCGGCGGAGATAACAACCTTTAGCCCCGACCAGCTGTGGTCGATATGAAAGCCAGCGAGTTCGGTGCGTACGATGGCTGCAATCTGTTCTGGGTCTGGCAGCCTTCCTGCGCCCGTATCCTTTCCGGTAAGACGCCCGTGTGCCGGCTCCATGACGGTAATTCCGCGCCGACGCAGGGTCTTTACGTTGTATTGTGTCGCTGGGTTATTCCACATCTCGGTGTGCATGGCAGGCGCCACAATGATGGGACACGTTGCCACCAGCACTGTCGCGGTCAAGAGATCATCGGCGCGTCCCGCAGCCAAACGCGCAATGAGGTCAGCCGTGGCAGGGGCGATGACCACGGCATCGGCCTCCTGCCCCACAGCTACGTGTTGAACGTCCTCTACGGCCTCGAAAACACTGGTTGAGACGGGGTTTCCGGATAATGCCTCAAATGTTGCGGCGCCGACGAAATTCAAGGCGCTTTCTGTAGGAACGACGCGGACGTTATCGCCGTGTTCTTTAAAATTGCGCACTAGGTGGCAGGCTTTATACGCGGCGATGCCACCGGCAACGCCCAGCACGATATTGCGAGGAGAATTTGAAACAGTCACATCGCACAATCGTACCGTGCAGGCATGACAAGAGCCCCGCCCGGCCACCACCTTAGTTCCACAAAAGTGAAACCATTGGGGATTAGCCGGACGGGGCTGAAATGAGGCCCAAGGTGCGCACGCGAAAGCGCGCGCTACTTACTTGCCTTCCTCGTGGTCCAACAGGCCTGCGTCGATTTCGCGCAGCGCGATGGACAGTGGCTTCTCGCCGGGTTCTGGGTTAACCAGCGGGCCCACGAACTCAAAGACGCCTTCATCTTGCTCTTGGTAGTAGCTATTGATCTGGCGCGCACGCTTGGCAGCGAAAATTACCAAGGCGTACTTGGAAGAAACCTTGTCCAACAGCTCATCGATTGGCGGGTCAGTAATACCAATCGGATCATCAAATACCGGTTCCGACTTTGCGGATTCAGTGTTAGAAGGGGTGGTCACGTTAGTCACATGCACCTTTACATTGGTTGAAGATGGTCAAAAGAAGAATCTATCCTCGCAGGATATCACTAATGGCGGCCACTGCCTCATCTAGGTTTTCATTGACCACAACGTGATCAAACTCATCCTGTGCAGCTAGTTCCTCATACGCAGTGTGCAACCTACGATCGATGACGTCTTGTGGTTCGGTACCGCGACCGGTCAGGCGCTCTACCAACACCTCCCAGGAAGGAGGGGCCAGGAAGACCAAGTCCGCTTCCGGAAGGGCCTTCCGGACGCTACGCGCACCGGCCAGGTCAACCTCGACGAGAACCGGGCGCCCTGCTGCCAAAGCCTCTTCTACGGGACGGGCAGGTGTTCCAGAACGCTGCAATCCGCCGTGAATATCTGCCCATTCGAGCATCTCACCGGCATCAATGCGTTCTTGAAAAGCCTCAGGGGTGACGAAGAAATAATCCACGCCGTCTTTTTCCCCGGGGCGGGGCTGGCGCGTAGTCATAGACACGCTGAAATACAGCCCCTCGACGTCATGTCGTAGACGCGACACTACGGTGGATTTACCCACTGCGGAGGGACCCGCCAACACGACGAGGCGACCGCGAGCAGTTGCGTCAGCCATGGACGTGATTATTCGTCGTCGTAACCGAAGCGCTCAAGAAGAGCACGACGCTGGCGCTCACCCAGACCGCGCAGGCGGCGGGTCTGTGCAATCTCCAGATCTTCCATGATTTCCTTGGCCTTGACCTTGCCAACCTTAGGCAGAGCCTCGAGGAGTGCAGAAACCTTGGTCTTGCCGATGATCTCATCGGTCTCAGCCTTTTCCAGCACGTCCTTTAGGTCGGTCTCGCCGCGCTTAAGCGCAGCCTTGAGCTCAGCGCGAGCCTTGCGGGCCTCAGCGGCCTTTGCGAGAGCTTCCTTACGCTGCTCATCAGTCAACTTTGGAAGGGCCACGAGTTTCCTCCGATTCATTAGATTGGTTCTATTACTTCTGGCACTGGGTACCAGACTCCGGTTGCCAAACGCGATGTAAATACCGCGGAAAGTTACCCTGAACCTTCGAGCACACCGACTTCTGATTATCCTAGCACCGCTAGTGACACGATGACGATCAACAGCCCAAATGGGCCACTCGTTTTAGCACGTCAACGCACATGCTTAGACCAAAATACCAGGTAAACGGCGCGGCCGTTAATCGACCCCGCCGCGTGTTCTAATCCCGGAATTGGTCTGCGGTATCGATCACCGCTTTACGCAGGTCATCGACCTGAGGACCGCGCTGCAGGACGGCGCGCGAGACATTCGCAAAGCCCAGCTGCGGGCACTCAGACACAATGGCGTGCACCTGCTCGGGGCCCGCCCCCTGGGCACCGACGCCGGGAAGCAGCACCGGGCCATTAAGCGAGTCCAATCCGGGCGGATTATCCACGGTCGCGCCCACCACAACGCCGACGCTTCCAGCAACACCGGCCTCTTTCGCCGAGGCATTGAAGGCGGCGCACTCGTCCACGACCGCCTGGGCAATCGAGTCCGCAGTGCCCGCAGGCACTGCCTGAATGGCGCGTGCCTCCGGATTAGAGGTAGCCGCGAGGACGAATACACCGCGGTTGTTTTCTTGCGCCGTGGCAATGGCCACGCCCAATGCCCCAACACCGAGGTACGGCGAAAGTGTCACCGAGTCAGCGCGCAGGGGCGAGGTCTCCCCTAGCCAGGCATCGCCATAGCCTTCCATGGTGGAGCCGATATCGCCACGCTTGGCATCCGCCACCGTCAGGCATCCTGCCTCGCGCAAACCGGCCAGCGTTTCTTCCAAGACCGCAAAGCCTGCGGCACCGAAGCGCTCAAAGAAGGCCACTTGCGGTTTTACCAAGGCTGCGGAATCCGCGAAGGCCTCGACGCAACGCATGCTGAAGGTGCGCAGGCCTTCTGGTGAATTATCCAGCCCCCATTGCTCTAAGAGGTACGGGTGCGGATCGATGCCTACACACAGGCGACCTCGTTCGCGGCCGGCGTCCTCTAGGCGCTGGCCAAAGGTTTTAGTTGCGTGGTCCATGCTCAAGCTCCTGAAGTGCGCGGACCTGCAAATCACCCTGGCGCAGCGCCTCGATGCCCTGCACCGCCGCCGTCACGCCTTGAACCACCGTGACCAGCGGCAGTCCCATGTGCACCGCTGCAGCGCGGATATCGTAGCCGTCGTGGCGGGAACCGGCGGAACCTGCTGGCGTATTGAGGATCCAATCCACCTCGCCGTTAAGGATCTTGTCCACGATGGACTCTTCGCCATCCTTGGCTTCAGAGACCTTGACGGCGACCTCACACTCGATGCCGTTGCGGCGCAGCATCTGCGCGGTACCCGCAGTAGCGATGATGTTGTAGCCCATCGTGGCCAAGCGCTGGATGGGGAAAATCAGCGTTCGCTTATCCCGGTTGGCTACGGAGACGAAGACCGTGCCTTCAATCGGCGGACGAGCAAACGCGGAGATCTCCGCCTTGGCAAAGGCCGCACCGAAGTTGGTGGCCAAGCCCATGACCTCACCGGTGGACTTCATCTCGGGCGATAGCAAGGAATCGAGCAGGCTGCCATCTGGGCGGCGGAAACGGTTAAAGGGCAAGACCGCTTCCTTGACCGCAATCGGGTGATCAAGCGGCAAGGAACCGCCATCGTAGGAGGATGGAATAAGTCCTTCTTCTCGCAGTTCCGCGATGGTGGATCCCATCATGATGCGAGCGGCGGCCTTGGCTAGCGGCACGCCGGTCGCCTTAGAGACGAACGGAACGGTACGCGAAGCGCGCGGGTTAGCCTCGATGACATAAAGGATGTCGTCCTTCAAGGCGAACTGGACGTTCATCAGGCCCTTGACGCCGATGCCCTCGGCCAAACGGCGCGTGGACTCGCGCACATTCTCGATGTCCTCTGGGCCCAGCGTCATCGGCGGCAGGGCGCAGGAGGAGTCACCGGAGTGAACGCCGGCCTCCTCGATGTGCTCCATCACACCGCCGAGGTAGACCTCGTTGCCGTCGCACAGGGCATCGACGTCGATCTCGATGGCCGAGTCCAAGAAGCGGTCCACCAGGACCGGGTGGTCTGGGGAAAGCTCGGTGGCGCGCTCGATATAGTTCTCCAGCGACTGCTCATCGTAAACAATTTCCATGCCGCTGCCGCCCAACACGTAGGAAGGACGAACCAGAACTGGGTAACCGATGGACGCTGCTACCTTCCGGGCCTCCTCGAAGGAGGTGGCGGTGCCGAATTGCGGTGCGGCAAGCCCACCGGCTTCCAGCACCTTGCCGAATTCGCCGCGGTCCTCGGCGGAGTCAATAGCGGCGGGGCTGGTGCCCACCACCGGCACGCCGGCGGCATCGAGGCGCTCTGCCAAGCCCAACGGGGTCTGGCCGCCCAGCTGCACCAGCACGCCGGCGACCTCGCCGGAGGCTGCCTCTGCGTGGTAGACCTCCATGACATCTTCGAAGGTCAGCGGCTCGAAGTACAGGCGGTCGGCGGTGTCATAATCCGTCGATACCGTCTCCGGGTTGCAGTTAACCATCACGGTCTCGTAGCCCTTGCGGGAAAGCTCAAGGGCGGCGTGCACGCAGGAGTAGTCGAATTCGATGCCCTGGCCAATGCGGTTCGGGCCAGAGCCCAAGATGATGACCTTGCCCTTCGACCCTTCCGGCGCTGGGTGCACCTCGGTTTCGGCGTCGGGGTCTAGCTCATAGGAGCTGTAGTGATACGGCGTTTGCGCCTCGAACTCGCCGGCACACGTATCGACGGTTTTAAAGACGGGGCGAATACCCATGCGCCAGCGCAGGCTGCGCACGCCATCCTCGCCGTTGAACTCGGGGCGCAGGGCGGCAATTTGGGCATCGGAAAGCCCAAAGACCTTAGCCTCGCGCAGGAGTTGCTCGGTGAGCACGGGGGCATCGACAAGCTCCTGGCGGAATTCCACCAGACCCTCGAGCTCCGCGATGAACCATGGATCCACGCCGGAGGCCTCGTGGACTTCATCCACCGAGGCGCCGAGGCGCAGAGCCAGCTCGATATCGTACATGCGGCCCTCGGTGGGGCGCTCGAGGTCCTTGAGCACCGCCTGCACGTCGGTGGCGCGCTCGCCCGCGAAATACTCATCTGGCCTGGTCCAGAAACCGTTGGGCTTGTTTTCCAGCGAACGCATGACCTTATTCAGGCCGGAGATGTAGTTACGGCCAATGCCCATGGCCTCGCCCACTGATTTCATCGTGGTGGTCAAGGTGTCATCGGAGCCGGGGAACTTCTCAAAGGCAAAGCGGGGCGCCTTGACGATGACATAGTCCAAGGTCGGTTCGAAGGCCGCTTGGGTTTCGCCGGTGATGTCATTTTGTACCTCGTCCAAGGTGTAGCCGATGGCCAACTTCGCGGCCAGCTTGGCAATGGGGAAACCCGTGGCCTTGGATGCCAGCGCCGAAGAGCGAGATACGCGCGGGTTCATCTCGATGACGATGATGCGGCCATCATCGGGGTTCAAGGCGAACTGGATATTGCAGCCGCCGGTATCGACGCCCACCTCGCGGATGATGTCGATGCCCAAATCGCGCATCTTCTGGAACTCGCGGTCCGTCAGCGTCAGCGCCGGAGCCACGGTAACGGAGTCACCGGTGTGCACGCCCAAGGCATCGACGTTCTCAATAGAGGCCACGACGACCACGTTGTCGTCGCCATCGCGCATGAGCTCGAGCTCGTATTCTTTCCAGCCGAGGATGGATTCCTCGATGAGCACGTTAGCCTCAGGCGAGGCCGCAAGCCCGCCGCCGGCGATGCGCTCAAGATCTTCGTTATTGAAGGCTAGGCCGGAGCCCAGTCCACCCATGGTAAACGACGGGCGCACCACGACGGGCAGGCCGAGCTTGTCGACGGTCTCGTGGACCTCGTCCATGTTGTGGCACACCGCCGAGCGAGCGGATTCTCCGCCTACAGAGGCCACGATGTCCTTAAACTTTTGGCGGTCCTCGCCGCGCTCGATGGCATCGATATCGGCGCCGATGAGCTCGATATCGTACTTATCCAAAATTCCCTGGCGGTCTAGCTGCACCGCGGCGTTGAGCGCGGTTTGCCCGCCCAAGGTGGCCAGGACGGCGTCGATGGGGTGGCCTTCCTCTGCCTCCTTCACCAGGATCTTTTCGATGTACTCCGGCTCGATGGGCTCGACGTAGGTGTGGTCGGCGAATTCCGGATCCGTCATGATGGTGGCCGGGTTCGAGTTCACCAGGGTCACGCGCAGGCCCTCGTCCTTGAGGACGCGGCAGGCCTGGGTGCCGGAGTAGTCGAACTCGCAGGCCTGGCCGATGACGATGGGCCCGGAGCCGATGACCAGGACGTGATTAATGTCAGTGCGCTTTGGCATAATATTTCTTCCTTTTCCTGGGTGACTACTTATTCGGGGTGTGGTTGGCCATGAGCTCTAAGAATTGATCAAAGAGCGGGTTGGCATCATGCGGGCCGGCGGCTGATTCTGGGTGGTACTGCACCGAGAAGGCCATGCCATTGCGCAGGGCGACGCCCTCGACCGTGTCATCGTTTAGGCAGATGTGCGTGATGTGGGCTGGGCCGAAGTCCGAGGCGAATTCAGCATCTTCATCGGCCAGGTCGTAGTTATCTGGCGCTTGCAGCGCGAAGCCGTGGTTTTGGGAGGTGATATCGATCTTGCCGGTGAGCATGTTGCGTACCGGGACGTTGATGCCGCGGTGACCGAACTTCATCTTGTAGGTGGATAGGCCAAGCGCGCGCCCGAGCAGCTGGTTGCCAAAGCAGATGCCGAAGAACGGGATTTTCGCCTCGAGCACCTTCTTAATGGTGGCAACAGTGTCGTCGGCGGTGGCCGGGTCACCCGGGCCGTTGGAGACGAAGACGCCATCCGGGTTATAGGACTGGACTTCTGCAAAGGTGGTGGTAGACGGCACCACGATGGTCTCAATGCCGCGCTGGGACAGGTAGCGCGGCGTTGCGGATTTCACGCCCATGTCAAAGGCGACGATGGTGTATTTCTTCTCTCCCTTGGCCTCAACAATGTAGGGCTTATCGGTAGATACCTCGGCGGCAAGGTCCGCGCCCTCCATGGAGGACTGGCTCTGTACCTCCTCGAGGAGTTCCTCTACGGGCCGGGTGGCAGCCTCGCCGGAGAACAGGCCTGCGGAGATGGAACCGTAGTTGCGCAGGTGGCGCACCAGGGTGCGGGTATCGATGCCGCGGATGCCGATGACGCCTTGCGCCTGCATTTCCTCGCTCAAGCTGCGCTCTGCGCGCCAGCTGGATACGCGGCGGGACAGATCGCGGATAACCAGGCCTGCGACCCAGATATTATTGCCGTGGGACTCGTTGTCCTCATCGTTCCAGCCGGTATTGCCAATGTGCGGGGCGGCGGAGACGACGATCTGGCGGTGGTAGGACGGGTCCGTCATCGTTTCTTGGTAGCCGGTCATCGCGGTGGTAAATACGGCCTCGCCGAGGGTGGTGCCGGTAGCGCCGAAGCCGTAGCCACGGAAGGTACGCCCATCTGCAAGGACGAGGATTGCTGGGGTTTTATCAGTCACGTCGTGGCCTTTCTGTGCCTTGATTGGGTGTTGTGTGCAAGGTTAGTCCTGAGTAGCGGCGTTCAGATCGAACGTTACCGAGCCGCGCAAGATGGTGTGAGTAACCCGCGCGCCGAATTCCTCGCCCGCATAGGGGTTGTTCTGGGACTTGGATGCAAGCTGCGCGGAATCGGATACCCAGTGGTGTTGTGGGTCAACGATGGTCAGGTTGGCTGGCTCCCCCACTTCCAAGGGGCGACCGTGGCCTGGCAGGCGCGTGATCTCAGCGGGGCGCTCGGACATGACGCGGGCGATAAAGCGCCAGTCCGCCAGGCGAGTTTCCACAAAGAGCTTGGCGATGACCGCGAGCGAGGACTCCAACCCCAGCATACCGGGGCGCGCATTTTCGAATTCCACGCACTTGTCTTCGGAGCCGTGCGGCGCGTGGTCGGTGGCGACGCAGTCAATGGTGCCATCAAGAAGCGCCTGGCGCAGCGCCTGCGTATCGCGCTGTTCGCGCAGCGGCGGGTTCACGCGGAAAAGGCCGTCATAGGTGCGCAGCTTGTCATCGGTCATCAGCAGGTGGTGCGGGGTGACCTCTGCGGTCAGCGGAATATCGTGCTCTTTCGCCCACTGCAGGAGCTCCACCGTGCCCTGCGTGGAGGCGTGGCAGATGTGCACGCGGTTACCGTAATCGCGGGCGAGCAGGGCGTCGCGGGCAACGATGGATTCTTCTGCCACGCGCGGCCAGCCGCGCAGGCCCAACCGTGCGGCGTTTTCGCCCTCGTGGGCAGACGATCCACCGGTCATGCGGTCATCCTCGGCGTGCTGGGCCAGCAGCACGTCCATGCCCTTGGCGTATTCCAACGCGCGGCGCATCAGCTGTGGGTTTTGCACGCACTTACCGTCATCAGAGAACATGCGCACCTTGGCATCGCTGCGCGCCATCATGCCGAACTCCGTTAAGGACTTGCCTTCCAGGCCCTTGGTGATGGAGCCGACCGGGTGGACATCGCAAAGCCCCAGCGCCTGGGACTTTGCCCACACGGATTCGGCGATGATGGGCTGATCCGTCACAGGCGTGGTATTGGCCATGGTAAAGACCGCGGTAAACCCGCCCTTGGCCGCGGCCTTGGAACCGGACTCAATGGTCTCGGTATCCTCGCGGCCTGGCTCGCGCAGGTGCACGTGCATGTCAACCAGGCCAGGCAGCAGCACCTTGCCGCCGCCGTCAATGGTCTCGGCACCGTCTGCCTGCACCTCGGGGCCGATGGCGTCAATAACGCCACCGCAGATGAGGACGTTGGTGGGCTCGCCTTCCCCGTACAGGCGAATATTTTTAATCAGTAGTGGGTTCTCGGCCGGGGCGGACAGCCGGCCGGTAGCTGGGTACGTAGTCATTTTCTCTCCCTTTTACGTGGCTTATGCTCTGCCCGAATTAAATCCCGGCGTTATCCCCATTGGTCAGCAGCGTAAAAAGCACTGCCATGCGCATGTGAACACCGTTATTGACCTGCTGCAATACCGTGGTTTTATCCATATCGGCCACGGCGTAGTTAATCTCCATGCCTCGCAGCATGGGACCTGGGTGCATGACGATGGCGTCCTTGTGCAGCGCCGCGGCGCGCTGCTGCGATAGCCCAAAAAGCTGCGCGTACTCGCGGTGGGACGGGAAGAAGCCGCCATCCATGCGCTCTTGCTGCACGCGCAGCATCATCACGACATCGGCATCTGCAAGCTCTGCATCAAAGTCATAGGACACGCGCACCGGCCACTTGTCCACGCCCCACGGCATCAAGGTCGCAGGCCCCACGAGGGTGACCTCCGCGCCCAAGGTGTGCAGGAGATCCACGTTGGAGCGCACCACGCGCGAGTGCAGGCAATCTCCCACAATTTTTACCTTCAGGCCCTCGAAGCCATGATCGCCGCGCAGGCCTAGGCGCTGGCGCATCGTAACGGCATCAAGCAGCGCCTGCGTCGGGTGCTGATGCGCACCGTCACCGGCATTGATGACGGCGGGGCCATGCCCATCCGGGTCCACCCACTGGGCCAGCTGTTGCGGCGCACCGGAGGATGGGTGGCGCATGATGATGGCATCGGCGCCGATGGCCGCCAGCGTCAGGCCCGTATCTTTGAGGGACTCGCCCTTTTTCACAGAGGAGGTCGACGCCGAGAGGTTGATAACATCAGCGGACATCCACTTGCCGGCCGTTTCAAAGGACGAGCGCGTGCGCGTGGAGTTTTCGTAAAAGAGCGTATAAATCGTGCGCCCGCGCAGCGTCGGCAGTTTTTTGACCTCGCGGCCATCGAGCGCCTCGCGGAAGCGATCGGCCTCATCCAGCAGGCCGATGATCTCTGCACGGGATAGTTCCGCGCTATCAATGAGGTGTTTCATGAGTGCGTTCCCCTAATCTGCGCGGCATCGCCCGCGGGCGTAGAGCGGGTAAGAACAACGGCATCGCGGCCATCAATGTCTTGGATATATACGGAGACATCCTCTTCCCGCGCCGTGGGCAAGTTCTTGCCCACATAATCGGCACGGATGGGGACTTCGCGGTGCCCGCGGTCAACCAATACGGCCAACTGGATAATCGAAGGTCGGCCGACATCGCCCAATGCATCGAGGGCGGCGCGGATGGTGCGGCCGGAATAGAGAACATCATCGACCAAGATGACCGTGGCATTATCGATGCCGCCGTCTGGGATCGAGGTCGGTTGCAGGGCGCGGTGCGGGAAATTGCGCAAATCGTCCCTGTACAACGTGATGTCGAGCGAGCCCCATGGAACGGGAACCCCGGAAAACTCGTGTATTTTCTGCGCGAGGCGCTCCGCTAGGGGCACACCGCCTGAGGGGATGCCCAGCAAAATGACCCGCGGGGCTTCCGCGGAATCGAGCGCCGTCTTTTCGATAATCTGGTGCGCGATGCGTGCAACGGTACGCGAGACATCATCGGAGCTTAGAAGCTCCAACTGGTTCGCGTTCACGTCAGTTCCACTCATCGTGACCTCCTTCCCCGCCTCACGGTGCGGTCATTAAAGGATGCCTGTCAATGAACTTGTAGACGTCTATGCTGATAGACACGTATTACTCTAGCACCTTACCCACCCGTGGGTGAGGCTTAGCCGAAAGAGGTGCATCACGCAGTGAGTTTCTCCGCGCAGCACGTTGTCCCAGCCTCCCGCGAACACGTCTGGCAGTGGCATACCCGGCCAGGGGCCTTGGCGCGCCTGAACCCACCTTTCGCCTTCATGAAGCCCGTGCAACAGGCCACCGATCTGGGCGATGGCACCTCCCTGCTGTCCCTGCCCGGCGGCTTGCAGTGGACGGCCCAGCACGATCTATCGCGCTACCAGGCCGGCTATAGCTTCAGCGATGTCTGCATCAACGCACCCATCCGCAAATTTGCCAAGTGGCGCCATACGCACCGGTTTGCCGATCACCCAGGCGGCACGCTGATTACTGACGAGGTCGATACCCGTATTCCCGCTGCGGCCCTCAACTCGATATTCGCCTACCGCCAGCACCAACTCACCCAGGATATTGCCTTTGAAAACCGCCTGCACGAGGGTCAGCTCGGCCAAAAGCCGTTGACCATCGCCATCACCGGCTCACGCGGCAGCGTGGGCAGCGCGCTGACCGCACAGCTACAGACCCTGGGCCACACGGTGATCCCGCTGGTGCGCGGCACGGCGGAGGCAGGCCAGCGCGAGTGGCGCCCGCACCACCCGCGGCCCGATCTCCTCGAGGGCGTCGACGTGCTAGTGCACCTGGCCGGCGAACCCATCTTTGGGCGCTTTAATGACAACCACAAAGCCGATATCCGCGACTCCCGCGTGGGCCCCACCGAAAACCTCGCCCGCCTGGTGGCCACCACCGATTCTGTACAGGCCATGGTATGCGCCTCTGCCATTGGTTTTTACGGTTCCGAACGAGGCGATGAGCTGCTTTCCGAGGACGCCGAGCGCGGCGAGGGCTTTCTTGCCGATGTCGCAGCGAGCTGGGAACAAGCCTGCGACCCCGCCCGCGAGGCCGGAAAGCGCGTGGTCAATATCCGCACCGGCATCGTGATGTCCGGCAATTCCGGCCTACTACCGCTGTTGCGCGCGCTGTTTTCCACAGGGCTTGGCGGCGCCTTTGGTGACGGCAACTTTTGGTACAGCTGGGTGGCACTAGACGATCTCACCGATGCCTATATCCGCGCCATCGTGGATGAGAAGCTTGCGGGGCCGGTCAATGGGGCATCGCCAAGCCCGGTGCTCAACAAGGAATTCGTTTCCGCCTTAGGCGCCGAATTGCACCGGCCCACCATACTGCCGATTCCCCAATTCGGCCCCGCCCTGCTCCTGGGCAAGCAAGGCGCGCAAGAACTCGCCTTGGCCGACCAGCGTGTGAAGCCACAGGTGCTGGAGGATTTAGGCCATACCTTCCGCTACCCCACCATCGACGCAGCCTTGGCGCACGAACTCGGCGGCGAAAGCCTGCTCTAAGTCCAGGCCATTGCAATACTCCTGGCGGCCGAAACGCCTCTACGCAGGCAAGAGCTCCGAGGCCTCCCCGACCACGCTGACTAGGAGCATGTCGCGGGCACGCGACGCCGCAACGTAGAGCAGTGCGCGCTCGCGCTGTAACGCTTCGTCGGCCTCGGCGGGTGCCAGGCCTTTAAACAGGTAGCGCTGCGGGAGGGCCTCGGCGTTGACGTCAAGCAGGATGACGTGGGTAAATTCCAGCCCCTTCGCGTTGTGCATCGTCATAACGGCGACTGGGCGCTCCTGCGAGGTACGGCGGCCGGCGCTAACGGCAACGTCGTGCTCGCCCAACTGTCGGGCAATCTCTTCCCCGCGCTGGTTGGTGCGGGTGAGCACGCCGATGGAGACGTCCTCCTCCCCCTGCGTCCATTCCTTAATGTGGGCGGCAAGCACCGCGGCCTCCTCCGCCTTAGGGGAGGACTGCACCACTATGGGCGCAGGGCCCTGGCGCACCGAGTGATACCCGGTGAGTTCATCCACGTCCTCTTCGGAGTCCACCCACTCTGTGCCCTCCAGAATCGCGGTGGCATAGCCCAGACGGCAAAGAGCAGTCCAAACGAGTCTCAGCGACAGCCGGCAGACTCATGGAAGGAGCCCGAGTTTCCGGCTGGAAACAAACCATCACCCAAATGGCCGTGGCCTACCCCGACAGCTTCGACAAATACCTATAAACCTAACCCCACTGGGGTTGCCCGCAAATCGTGGACACGTAGTGGAGCTACCTAGTGGTTAGGCAGCGATTTCTTTTCTGCTGGTGGT